>CAZHRY010000145.1:0-1632 GCA_964535065.1 uncultured Actinomycetes bacterium | reverse complement strand
CGCCAAGAAGGACCGCGAGGTCGAAGCCAGGATGCGGGCAGTGATGAACCCAGGGCAGCAGCCTGTCGGGTCTGCGGCCACGGTCAAGGCGGGGACGGGGTGGATCCCAGAGCAGGTGTCGCAGTTCGGGGAGCGGTTCGCCCAAGCGCAGGGGTTCAGCGAGAGGCTGGATGCGCAGCTCGAGGCCGCCGGCGTAAGCCTTCGGTCCGGGGAGTTCGTGGTGGGTACCGTGGGCGCGGCGCTGGTGGCCGGCGTGCTGGGAGCGGCCATCTTCCAGAACCTGCTGCTAGCCCTTGTGATTGCTGGCGTTGGGGCCATTTCACCGAGCCTCGCCCTGCGCGTGGCACTCGGTAGGCGCTCGGACAAGCTTCGTGAGCAGCTGCCCGACGTCCTGACGATCATGGCCTCGTCCCTGCGTGCCGGCCACAGCTTCCTGCAGTCTCTCGACGCCGTCGCCAAGGAGATAGCTCCTCCGGCCGCCGCGGAGTTCCAGCGCGTGGTCGCGGAGATACGCCTGGGTCGGCCTGCCGAGGACGCCTTGGAAGCGCTGGCCGAGCGTGTCGGGAGCCCGGACTTCAAGTGGGCCGTGCTTGCGGTCAACATCCAGCGTGAGGTCGGAGGCAACCTGGCCGAGATCCTCGACAACGTGGCGGACACGCTCCGAGAGAGGGCCATGCTGAGACGCCAGATCCGGGTGCTCACGGCCGAAGGCCGTCTGTCGGCGTGGGTGCTGACCCTCCTTCCGATCGCGATCGGCCTGTACATGGGCGCGGCCAACCCCGACTACATCGGCGTTCTGTTCAAGGAGGCGATCGGTTGGGTGATGCTCGGGACGGCCGCATCCCTGCTCGTCTTGGGCGTCCTCTGGATGAGGAAGATAGTGGACATAGATGTCTGAGGTCTGGTTGGTTCTCGCCGTAGGCTGTCTGTTCTTCGCGATAGTGCTGGTCGGCGTCTTCGTGGACCAGTCCATGTCCGAGCGGCGCCGGGCCGTCCGGTTGCTCGAATCGCAGGTTACGGGTGCATCCGGCCTGCCGACCGCGAACGTGGATATCCGCGCGGAGGCCTTGTCGGAGAACTTCTCGAATCGCGTACTCGTTCCGGTTGTGGGCCGTGCGGGGCGTTTCGCGAAGAAGGTCACGCCGATCGACACGCGCGACCGGATAGCCAAGAAGCTGCTGCTGGCCGGGAGCCCGGCCGGGTGGGACGCCGAGAGGGTCCTGGCCTTCAAGATCATCCTCGCCGTGGGCGGGTTCATCGGGGGGCTGGTGCTGGTTCGGCTGCTGGACTTCACGTCGTTCCTCCAGATAGTGGTGATCGCGCTGCTCACTTTCGTGGGGTTCATAGTCCCCGACTCGGTGCTCAGCAGCCGTGTGGAGGAGCGCAAGAAGGAGATCCTTCGCACGCTGTCCGACACGCTGGACCTGCTGACGATCAGCGTCGAGGCGGGTCTCTCGCTGAACGCGGCTATAGCGCAGGTCGTGAGGAACGTGCCCGGCGTGCTTTCGTCGGAGTTCGCCCGGATGCTCCAGGAGATCCAGCTGGGTGTTCCACGGTCGGAGGCCTTCCGGCACCTTGCCGAGCGCACGGACGTCGAGGAGCTGAACGCCTTCGCGCTGGCCATGATCCAGG
>CAZHRY010000144.1:0-1648 GCA_964535065.1 uncultured Actinomycetes bacterium | reverse complement strand
CGCTCGTATGAGACGGAAAGTCAAGTCGAAGCGCTCAGGGCGGTCGATCGGGGTGTGAAGTGAGGGCGAGCGGGCAGGTGGCAGCGGCGATCGACCACTCTCGTATTCGCGGATCGGAACCGCAGTTCACGGGTTCGTTCGGAGGCTGCCTCTGACTAACTGGGGCGGATCGAAACTCGCATAGCGTCCGCGAGGATCCCTCCGGAAGGTGCGCCCACTCGCCCTCAGGCATCGTTCACGCGACCTCAACGTGATCGGTCATGAGACCCCAGATGAACCCCGAGAGCTCTCTTGCGACGGCGACGACGGCCACGTTGCGGTTCTTCCTGGCTGCGATGGAGTGGAACCTGGAGAACAGCCGGCACTGGGCCGCCCATGCGTAGGCGAGGACCTCGGGAGGCTGGCCCTCGCTTCGCCGACGCAGGTTGATGCCGATCGCCGGGCGGTGACGGTAGCTCCAGGCCGCCTCGACGAGCACGCGCCGGACGTGTGCGTTGCCGGTCTTGGTGATGGAGCCCCGGTGAACCGAGGACCCGCTCGAGTGCTCGGAGGGAACAAGCCCGGTGAAGGCCATGAAAGAGGGAGCATTCGGGAACCGCCGGAAGTCGCAGACCTCGGCGGTGATGCTCACGGCCGAGAGCGTCTCGATCCCGCGCAGGCACCGGAGCCTGGCGACGGGTTCGGCGAGCGGCGGCAGCTGAGCAGCGGCCTCGATCTCGGTGGTGATGGTGGCGAGCTGGGTCCTTCGCACGTCGAGCGCGGCGAGGTGATGGCGATAGGCAGCATCGGCCGCCGGCTCTTCGAAGCGTTGGGAACGTGCCCACAGGTCGAACTTGTCGCTCCAGCCCTTGTCCCGGCCGGGATAGCGTCGTCCTTGGCGCAGTAGGAAGGCCTTGACGCGATGTTGGGTCTTGCGGCGGTCGTCCTTGATGTCCTCGCGGACGCGCACCAGATCGCGCAGCGCCTCCTCGGCCGCGGTGGGGACCCTGATCGCCGTGAGCTCGCCGGCTCGATGCAGCCGCGCGAGGTTGCGGGCGTCGATGCGGTCGGTCTTGACGCGGGCACCAGCCCGACGGGGGATCATAGTTGGGGCCACGACGTCGCAGGGAACGCCGAGCTCGATCAGCAACCGGTGGGTCTCATAGCCGGTGGGGCCGGCCTCGTAGCAGGCGACCGGATGCTCGAAGCTGCCGCGACGGATCAGGGTTCGCAGCGCCTGAGGAGTGTTCGCTATCGTGCGTTCTTCGGGTTCGGCATCGCCTGTTCGCAGGACCGCGACGGCGATCGTGTCCTTGTGCACGTCCAGGCCGAGGTGCGTAGCGTTGTCCATGGCCGGTCCACCTCCGTGTGTGGCCACCGCGCGGCCCATACCGCGCGTGATCCACGAATCTTCACGGATGGACCGGCCGTCTCATCGTGACTAAGACGACTTGCTCGCGTAAGTCAGTCGACAGTTCCCATATACTCTCTCTCTCTGTCTGTCAAGGCCAATCGAGAGAAGGCCAGGGAGACCTATCTCGAGCAGACTAAGCGCGTGCCGAGCGACCTGCTGATCGCGCCCTCGATCCTCGCCGCCGACCACGCCGTGCTCGCCGAGCAGGTGGCCGCGGTCCGCTCCGAGTCCGACTGGCTCCACGTCGACCTGATG
>CAZHRY010000143.1:0-1773 GCA_964535065.1 uncultured Actinomycetes bacterium | reverse complement strand
AAGCGGGAACCGCTGGTCCTCGCCCCCCTCTCGGTATCCAGGACCCCCAGAAGCTCTCCCAGCGCGACGTGGTCACGCGGCTCGAAGTCGAACTCGGGAACGGGCTTCGGGCCTCGCCGTACTTCGACGGCGTCTTCGTCGGTGAACCCGTCCGGGGCGCTCGGGTGCGGCACGTTCGGCGTCGCCGCCAGAAGAGCCTGCAGTCGTGCCTCGACCTCGGCCAGCTGCGGCTCCAGATCCTTCAGCTCTGCACTGACCTTCGAGACCTCCACTATCAGGGCCTGCTTCTCATCGCCCTCGGCGGCCCCGATCGCCTTCGACGCGCGGTTCTGCTGGGCGCGCAGGTCCTCGACACGCTGGGTCAGGGAGCGGCGGGACGCGTCCGACTCCAGCAGCTCGTCGACGGCACCTTCGAGGTTCCGCCGAGCCAGCGCGACGCGGAAGGTCTCCGGGTCATCCCGGATGAGCTTGATGTCGAGCATGGGTCACACCTTCACTTCTGGCTTACCCTGCTGCGCCGCCTCCTGCTTCCCTTGCTGCGAACCCTGCGAACCCTGCGAACCCTGCGCGCCCTGCTGGGCCTGCTGGGCCTGCGCCTGGCCGCCCGCGTCCATGATGCTCTGCCCGTGGAACACACCGCCCTCTTCGATCACGAGCGTCTTGGAGGTGATGTTCCCGTCTACACGGCCGCCGCGCGCGAGGTGGGCCTTCCCCTTCACGACGATGTTCCCCTTGAAGCGGCCCGCGACGCTGACGTTCTGCGCGCGTATATCAGCCTCGACCTGTGACTGGGCCGAGAGCGCAACGTCTCCGTCGGCGTTGATCTGGCCCTTCACCTGTCCGTCTATGCGCAGGCTGCCCGCAGAGACGACGTTGCCCTCCAGGCGGGCGCCGGCGCCGACGATCGTGACCTCACCGTTGTCAGCCATGTGCGAGTCCTTCCGCTCGGTGGGAGCGACCCCCGCGGCCGCCTCCGCATCCTCCCGCTTCCAGATCACCGGGTCACCGCCGCATCGCTCGCCATGGCCCGGTTGATCGCCTCTTCTTCTTCGGAGGAGAGGTTGTACTTGCTGGTGCCCGACGTCACCGGCTTCGCATACACCCGCGTCTCCTGCCTCCCGTTGATCGACGTCAGGACCATACCCGTCCCGTGGTCGTCGAGCAGAGCTGCGGAGAACGACAACCTTCCGCCCACGTCCTCGAAAGCGTCGTACCTGAGCAGGGCGACCCTGCGAACGCTTCCCTGGATCTGGACCTGCTGCCGCTTGTCGGTGGAGTGGAGCGTGCGGGCGGCCTTCTCCAGCCGCTCGATCCTGGCCAACAAGGCGCCGACGGCCTCGTCTCCGGTCATGCTCTCCGTTCCGCCCCCGTGGCCGCGGGCGTTCGCGATCGAGAACAGGACCGCGAGGATCGCCAGGCCCAGCGATACCAGAGCGAGGAGCGTGAGGGTCCTTGTGGAGAAGTCCATCGTGCGTTCCTCCGCGGCCGGGAACCGCCTCGCGGTTCCGGAAGGGACCGAAGTATAGAACTAGTGGGCGTGCACGCGGTGGCCCGTCGCCGGGAGCTCACCGATCCGCTTGCCCGCGGCAAGATCCAGGTCGGCCTGCACGATGTCGGCCAGGCTCGTCCGGGCGAGCACGTCCCGGACGGCCTCCGAGACCTTGGACCAGTAGGGGTGGACGGCACACATGTCGTCCCAGCGGCAGGGGCCGCCTCGAAGCGTGCATCGCGCGGCTTCGAGGCGGCCCTCGGAAGCCTCGACTATCTCCAAGA
>CAZHRY010000142.1:0-1777 GCA_964535065.1 uncultured Actinomycetes bacterium | reverse complement strand
CGGTTCCAGCTCGAGCAGATGCGGTTCGTGAACTCGGGCACCGAGGCCACGATGGACGCGCTGCGCGTGGCCCGCGCGGCCACCGGCCGGGACAAGGTCATCAAGATGGAGGGCTCGTACCACGGGCACCACGACTCACTGCTGTTCTCGGTCGTGCCCGAAGCGGACGTGCTCGACATGCGATTCAACACCGGTGGCGAAGGGCAGGCGTGGTACACGACCCAGCCCACCTCGAAGGGCATCCCGAAGGCCCTGTGGGACACGGTCATCGTCGTACCGTTCAACGACGCCGCGGCGGTGGAGCAGGCTTTCGCGGACAACCCCGGCGAAGTGGCCGCGGTGATCCTCGAGCCGGTGATGATGAACATCGGCATAGTCGAGCCCCAGCCCGGCTACCTCCAGGCCCTGCGCGACTCGTGCGAGAAGCACGGGGCGGCCCTGATCTACGACGAGGTCAAGTGCGGCGGGACCATCGCGTACGGCGGAACGGCCGAGCGCTACGGGGTGCGGCCGCACCTTGCGGCTTTCGCCAAGGCCGTCGGCGGAGGCGCGACGACGGGCGCGTTCGGTGGCGAAGCCCGCTTCATGGAGTGGGTAACGAAGGGTGCGGCCCAGCAGGGAACGTTCAACGGGAACCCCCTGTCTGCCGCAGCCGGCCTCGCGGCGCTCACCGAGGTCCTGACGAAGGACGCCTACGACCATCTCGGCAAGCTCGGGATGATGCTCGCCGAGGGCTGCAACCGGGCCATCGCCGAGACGGGGATCCCGGCCCACACCGTGGACCTGGGAGCCAAAGGCTGCGTCTCGTACCGTGCGACACCCCTGACCAACTACAGGGACTTCCTGGAGACCCATCCGGAGCTGTACTGGGCGTCCTACCCATGGATGGTCAACAGGGGCATCTTCATGACCCCCGGCGACGAGGAGCAGTGGACGATCTCGGTGCAGCACACCGAGGAGGACGTCCAGAAGTACATCGACGCCTTCGGCGAGTTCTGTCAGGAGCTGGCGAGCTAGAGGACCCTCGAAGGGCAGCGAGCTGAGCGGGGCCGGCCCGGAACGGGCCGGCCCCGCAGGCGTTGAGGGGCCGCTCAGGACTCCGGAAGGATCGGGTTCGAAGGGATCGGGTTCGATGGAACGGATGCACTGGCTCACAGAGGAGACGCAGGAACTGGCCGAAGCCATCGAAGCCTTCGCCCGCGCCCGGATCGAGGATCCCGTTCCGCTGGATCATCCCCGCTCGGCCGAAGAGCTGGACGCCGAGGTCGGCCAGACGATCACCCCCGCCGGCCTGGGGGGCCTGGAGGCACTGCGGATCTGGACCGACATCCTCGCGCCCGCGACGATCTCGGTGGACCATCCCGCCTTCCTCGCGTTCGTCCCAGGCGCACCCACCAAGGCGAGCATCCTGTTCGACCTGGCGCTCAGCGCGTCCTCGACGTATGCGGGCAGTTGGCTCGAGGGGGCCGGGGCTGCCTGGGCGGAGAATCAAGCCCTCAGGTGGCTGGCGGACCTCGCCGGCCTGCCGCCGCAGGCGGGCGGCGTCTTCGTGTCAGGCGGGACCGCCGGCAATCTCTCCGCGCTGATCGCCGCCCGGCACTCGACCGCCGAGCGGCGCGGCGGCAGACCCGATCGCTGGGCCGTCGCGGCCGCCGACACGGCTCATTCCTCGGTGGAGGCGGCCCCGCCCCGCAATGACGCCCACGAGGGAGCCGTCCCCCATGACGCGCGCGGCCGCCAGAGCGCGCTCGCCTGGCTGGTCGCCGGCGCCGTGCTC
>CAZHRY010000141.1:0-1784 GCA_964535065.1 uncultured Actinomycetes bacterium | reverse complement strand
TGATCCTGACGATATCCGACGAGCCTTGGCCCGAAGAACGCCAGCGCTTCCTGGGCACGCTGCCTGATGCGCTCCTCCTCCCGTCGGACGCCGGGTGTGCGCAGTATCGAGCCGAACACCCCGGCCCGCGACCTGCAGTGCTGGCCGACCATCGCGTTCTCGAGCACCGTCATGTTCGGGAACAGCCGGACGTTCTGGAACGTGCGCGCGATCCCCAGCTTCACTATCTGGTTGGGCCGGAGCCCCACCACCGATTCCCCGTGGAAGCGGATGTCGCCCGCGTCGGGTGTGTATATCCCGGTGATCACGTTGAAGACGGTGCTCTTGCCTGCGCCGTTGGGACCGATGATCGAGACGATCTCGCCTTCCTCCACGGCGAAGTCTAGGTCGTCGAGCGCTGCGAGACCCCCGAAGGCCTTATGCAGCCCCTGAACCTCCAAGATGGCGCTCACGCGCCCGCCTCCGGCCGTAGCTCTCCCTCCTCGCCCTCCTGGAAGATCTTCTGCCAGGCGTCCTGCTCCACCTCTTCCTCGTGCAACTCACGGCTGCGGCGGACGTTCGGCACGAGCCCCTGCGGGCGGAGGATCATCACTGCCACGAGCGCGGCCCCGTAGGCCAATAGCCTGTACTCCTCGAACTCGCGCAGCAGGCCCGGCAGGCCCACCAGCACCAGGGCGCCGGTCACGACGCCCGGCAGGCTGCCCAGCCCACCCAGGATCACGATCCCCAGCACCTGGATCGACACGAGGATCTCGAAGCTCGCAGGCGTGAGCGACCCGATCTTGACCGCGAACAGGGCGCCGCCGAGGGACCCGACGGCGCCTCCAAGGGCGAACGCCAGCAGCTTGAACCTGGTCGTGTTCACCCCCATCGCGTCTGCTGTCTGCTCGTCTTCGCGCATGGCGGTCCACGCCCTGCCGATCCTGGAAGCAGCGAGTCGCCACGAGACGAACACCGCGAAGACCACGAACGCCACGGCCAAGAAGTAGAAGTGCTTCTCGTCGCGGAAGGCGAAGCCGGCCAGCTGCGCGTCGGTCACGCCGCGCATGCCGTTGGGACCGCCGACCAGAGGCACGAGCCACGGGCTGCGGACCAGCACGGTGACCATCTCGCCCAGCCCGAGCGTCACCAGGGCCAGGTAGTCCCCGCGCAGGCGCAGCACTGGGGCCCCGATCAGGATCCCCGCCCCGGCCGCCAGGAGCATCACGATGGGGATCGCCAGGTAGAAGCTGAGATCCAGCGAAACCGCAGGCTCGCCCGACCCCGTGAAGGTGTTCAGCGTCGCGCCCGTCAGGAGCGCGAGCGAGTAGGCCCCGGTCGCGAAGAAGAAGACGTAGCCGAGGTCGAGCAGTCCCGCATAGCCCACCACGATGTTCAGGCCCAGGCCCAGGAGCACGAACACGAGCACGGTGCCGAGGACCTCCGCCACCACCGAACCACCGACGTACGGGACGAGCAGCACCCCGCCGGCGACCACAGCCAGCCAGAGGAAGGACGCGGGCGAGACACCCGCTCCTCGCCTCGCTCCCAGATGGACGAGCGCGCGGATGGACGCACCCTTCCGTGCCCTGAACCAGGACGCCCCCACTGCGACCGCAGCCACGATGAAGGCGCCGGGCCAGGTGAGCCCCTCGGTGACTTTCGAATACAACCACTCCCTCTCCAGGTTCCGCTGGTCCATCGCGATCGGGATGATGCGCTGCAGGAACCCCATGACGAGCACGGCCGATAGCGCCGCGCCCACGGGCTTGCGGACGTTCCCGGGCAGGACGCGGTAGAGCGCT
>CAZHRY010000140.1:0-1903 GCA_964535065.1 uncultured Actinomycetes bacterium | reverse complement strand
CGATCGGGATCGTCTCGCCGAAGATCTTGTTGGCGGCCCCGCCCCAGTACTCGAAGACGTTGGCCACGAGATCGATCTCCCCGCGGGCCGCGGAGATGGGTTTGCCACCGTTGCGCGCCTCAAGCCGGGCGAGTTCTTCCTGGCGTTCCCGGATGGCGAACGAGGTCTTCAACAGAACGCGCCCTCGCTCGCGGGCGCTCATCCGCCGCCAGGGACCCTCGTCGAAGGTCCTCGACGCAACGTCAACAGCGCGGCGTGCGTCCTCGGGTCCCGCCTCAGCGACTTCCCAGGCAGGCTGCCCCGTCGCCGGTTCGACCACGCTCGTGGTCTTGCCTTCGCGCGCGGCGACGCGCTCGCCTCCCAGAACCAGCAACTCAGGCACGAGTTGCATCGTAGACCGATACACCCCGGTCCGTGCAGGGTCCACGGCCGCCAGGAGGTTGCCCGCAGCGAAGGACTCGACCAGACTCCGGCTGTGAAGAAGTGTCCGTACTGCGCCGAGCAGATCCAGGACGAGGCGATCGTCTGCCGGTACTGCGGACGCGAGCTACCCGACGCCGTGCGATCCCCCGGCTCCGAGAGCGGATCGCCGTCATATCCGGCCCGCGAACTCGAGGACACGCCGTACGGCAGCGGCATGAGCCCCAAGCGCCTCTCGTTCCTGACCTCGTGGGCGATCGCCAGCGGTGCGTGGCTGGCAGCGGGATCGCTGATCGGGATCCTCCTGTTCGCGTCGCTCGCCGGAGGAGGTGGACGTAAGGGCGGGATGGACGAGTTCGGGATCCCCACCTACCAGCAGCACGGCGGTGGTGGCTGGGTCGCCATCTACCCCTGCATCGACGGAGGCACTACGACCACTCCCGTCGCCGAACCGTTCGCGGATCTCCCCTGATCTCAAGGAGGCATGCATGAGGCTCGAAGGCAAGGTAGCTCTGATCACCGGCGGAGGAAGCGGGATGGGGAAGGTCGCTTCCGAGCTGTTCGCGAACGAGGGCGCCAAGGTCGTCCTGACCGACGTGAACGACGAGGCCGGTGAGGCTACGGCAGCCGGGATCGGCGACGCGGCCCTCTACGTACACGCCGACGTCTCGAAGGAGAGCGAGGCAGAGGCCATGGTCCGGGCCGCGGTTGAGCGTTTCGGCAGGCTCGACGTCCTCTACAACAACGCCGGCGTGATGCTGCCCGACGACGGTTCCGTCCACACGACCGACGAGTCCATCTGGGACACGACCCTGGCGATCAACGTCAAGGGTGTGGCGTTCGGCTGCAAGTACGGCATACCGGCCATGCTCGGCTCCGGCGGCGGCTCCATCATCAACGTGGCCTCCTTCGTCGCCTGGCTGGGGGCCGCCACGTCTCAGACCGCGTACACGGCGTCCAAGGGCGCGGTCCTGGCCATGACCAGGGAGATAGCCGTTGAGTACGCCCGGAAGGGCATACGCTGCAACGCTCTCTGCCCTGGGCCGATCGAGACCCCGCTGCTCATGCAGCTCCTGAGCGACGAGCAGAAGAGACAGCGCCGGTTCGTGCACATACCGATGGGCCGCCTTGGCCAGGCTCAAGAGCTGGCCAAGGCGGCCCTCTTCCTGGCCAGCGACGACAGCTCGTACATGACCGGAACCTCGCTGATCGTCGACGGCGGGATCACGGCCGCCTACGTGACGCCGGAAGACTGACGATGCCCGCCCGTCACCAACACGAACCGTTTCCACCACGAGCAATCTGCGTCCCCGTGGAGGTTTGACAGACAAACTCTGGTATGGCTCCATACGCGCGGGAGCCGCGAAGCCATGGCCCCAGGGAGGGAGGTGCGTGCATGGCAGAACGCAAGGTTGGAGGAGTCACCTACCAGGAAGTAGGTGAGGACTACTTCGAGAAGCGCGGGCTCAGACGACACGCAGGT
>CAZHRY010000139.1:0-2119 GCA_964535065.1 uncultured Actinomycetes bacterium | reverse complement strand
CCCTACCTTGCCCTCGTTCAGGTCCGGTTCGCTCGAGTCCATGCCCACAAGGCGGACGTCGCCGACGTCGTGGGTCCACATGCGTGGCCCGATCAGCTCCTCGAAATGCAGGTACCCGACGTTGCGCGAGTCGTGGTTTCCCGGAACTGTCAGCAACGGCGCCTCGATCCGCTCGGCGTACGCGAGCCAGGCCTGGTACTCGGGCCGGAACCCGTCGGCGGTGAGGTCGCCCGAAACCACGACCACGTCCGGTCGCAACTCGTTCAGCTCGGAGATCACCCGGTGCATCAGGTTCGGCACGAAGTGCGGCGAGCCGACGTGGGGGTCGGAGATGTGGGCGATCGTCAGCACGTGACGAGTGTAAGGCCCGGACCTTGCGCTCAGGCGAGCGTTCCGTCCGGGAGCAGGCTCGTTCTCATTCCCGCTCGCATGCCTCCATCCACGAGCAGAGCCACCCCGTTCACGAACGACGCCTTCTCGCTCGCCAGGAACACGGCGGCTTCGGCCACGTCCAGCGCCTGCCCGATGCGCCCGATGGGCGGCGTCGGCCACCCATCCACCGGGTCCGGCCTCTCGATCTCCCCGGGAACCGCCATGTGGCGCATCCCTGGAGCCGTGTCTCCGGGGCAGAGAGCGTTGGAACGCACGCCGCGCCGGCCGCCCTCGATCGCGAGCATGTTCGACAGCATGATCAGCGCGGCCTTGGATACCGAGTAGATGCCGTAGTCGGCCTCGCCGCTGACGCCCGCGTCAGATGAAACGTGGATCATGTTGCCGCGGCGCGCCTCCAGGTGCGAGAAGGCCTCCTTCGCGTACAGGAAGGCCCCACGCACGTTCACGCCCATCACGCGGTCGAAGTCCTCCGGTGGCGTGTCGAGCACCCCCGCGACGACGCCGATCCCGGCGTTGTTGACGAGGATGTCGAGGCCGCCGAGCAGCCGGACGGTTTCGGCGACGCTTGCCTCCACCTCGCGGGCGTCAGAGGCGTCGGCCCGGACGAACCAGATCTCTCCATGCTGCGCGAGCCCGTCCTGCGCTCGGCGACCCAGCTCCTCATCACGCCCGGTGATGACGACCCGGGAGCCTTCCTCGCAGAACCGGCGCGCCATCTCGGATCCGAGACCGGTCGTGCCGCCGGTTATCAACGCCGCCTTGCCTTCGAGTTCGCCCATGCACCCACCTCGCTCCCTTCTGCCCGTGGGACCATACCTTCACCGTGTCCGCGTTCGACATCGTCTTCCTGCTCATGCTCATCGGCTCCGCCTTCGGCGGCTACCGGCGGGGTGCGATCCTGCAGGCGTTCGGCCTGGCGGGGCTCCTCGTCGGACTCATGGTCGCCGCCGTCGTCGCCCCCGCCGCGGCGCGGATGGCGGAGGACACCGCTTCCAGGCTGGCTATCGCCGTCGCGGTCGTACTGACCGGAGCGGCCATCGGGAACCTGATGGGATGGCTCGCCGGCTCGCGCGTGCGCAAGCGCGTCGATGGAGAGAACGCGAAGAGGGCGGACGCCGTGATCGGCTCCGCGCTCTCGGTGCTGGCCCTGTTCGCGACCACGTGGTTCCTGGCGCTCAACCTGGCGGCCGGGCCGTTCCCTTCGGTCGCCCGCAGCATCCGCGATTCGCAGGTCGTGAAGCTGCTGGACGCGACCCTGCCTGCCCCGCCGCCGCTGATCGCCGGACTCGGTCGGGCCGCCGACATCCTCGGCATCCCAGAGGCTTTCGCCGGGCTGCCTCCGCCGCCAGCCGCCCCGGTCGATGCGCCTGCCGAAGCCGACGTCTTGGCGGCGGCGGAGGCAGCCCGGCCCAGCATGGTCCAGATCCTGGGAGACGGATGCGTGAAGGGCTTCCTCAACGAGGGCTCCGGGTTCGTCGTCTCTCCTCACTACGTGGTCACCAACGCTCACGTCGTGGCGGGCACGCACGATCAGTCGGTGGTGAGCGGACGGGTCCGCCTGCCGGCCACCGTGATCGGTATCGATCCGGACCTGGACGTGGCAGTGCTGTACGTGCCGCAGCTCCAGGCGCCCGCCCTTCCCCTAGCCACGGCCGAGTCCGCGCGGGGAACCGGCGGAGCCATCCTCAGCTACCCCGGCGGGCAGCCTCTGCGCTCGACGCCCGCG
>CAZHRY010000138.1:0-2124 GCA_964535065.1 uncultured Actinomycetes bacterium | reverse complement strand
GAGGGCGGCAACCTCGGTTACAAGCCGCGCTACAAGGGCGGCTACTTCGCGCTGCCACCGATGGACAAGTACCAGGACCTGCGGACCGAGATGGTCCTCAACCTAGAGAAGGCCGGGCTGACCATCGAGGTGCACCACCACGAGGTGGGCACCGCCGGCCAGGCCGAGATCGACATGCGGTTCGACACGCTCCTGACCACGGCCGACAACGTCATGAAGTACAAGTACGTGGTCAAGAACACCGCGTATCAGGCCGGCAAGACCGTCACGTTCATGCCGAAGCCGCTGTTCATGGACAACGGCTCGGGTATGCACACGCACCAGAGCCTTTGGACCGGCGGGGAGCCGTTGTTCTGGGACGAGGTCAACTACGGCGGGATCAGCGACCTGGCCCGTTGGTACATCGGCGGGCTGCTGACCCACGCGCCCGCGCTGCTGGCCTTCACCAACCCGACGACCAACTCGTACCGGCGCCTGGTGCCCGGTTACGAGGCGCCGATCAACCTGGTCTACAGCCAGAGGAACCGCAGCGCCTGCGTGCGGATCCCGGTGGGGAGTTCGAGCCCCAAGGCGAAGCGGATCGAGTTCCGGACTCCAGATCCGAGCTGCAACCCGTACATCGCCTTCAGCGCGATGCTCATGGCCGGGATCGACGGGATCAAGAACAAGATCGAGCCCCCGGAGCCGGTCGACAAGGACCTGTACGACCTGCCGCCCGAGGAGAAGGCGAACGTCAAGCAGGTCCCCGGCGACCTGAACGAGGTGCTGGACGCGCTCGAGGCCGACCACCAGTGGCTGCTGGAAGGCGGCGTGTTCACCCAGGACGTGATCGACACCTGGATCGAGTACAAGAGGCTCGAGGAGCGCGACGCGGTCAGGCTTCGCCCGCACCCCTACGAGTTCGCTCTGTACTACGACGTGTGACCGGGGCCGCCACCGGGCGATAGGCTGGAGGTCACCCACACGAAGGAGGGCCGCCATGCGCCGGCGCTCGATCCTGTTCGTCTCTCTCGCCGCATCACTGATCCTCGGTGTGACGCCCACCGCCGAGGCGCTGCAGATCCGATGGCAGAAGGAGGCAGGCAAGAAGCTCACGGACGTTGCGCGCGGACCCGACGGTTCGCTCTACGTAGCCGGCAGCGACACCCGCTCGATCACCACGGCTGCCACTCTCCGCAAGTACTCGCCCTCGGGGGACCTTCGCTGGGTCCGCCACTGGCTCCCGAGCGTGCAGGACAGCACCGGCGGGAACGGGGTCGCCGTGGGCGACGACGGCACCGTCTACATCCTCGGAAGCGTTCACGGCACATGCGAAGGCGGCGGCTGGTTCATCCGCGCCTACACGCCGGGCGGCGACCTTCGCTGGCGTTACGTGACCCCCGGCTGGCAGTGCTCGATCGCCGAGGTAGCCACGGACATCGCCGTTCGCGGGGACCTGGTCGTGGTGTCGGGGTACTCGCATGGCTGCTGCGGTGACCCGTTCCACGATGGCTGGGTGCAGGCCTTCACGAGGGATCTCGACAGGCGCTGGCGTGCGAACGTCGAGCCGCCGTCGCCCACTCCGGCTTCGTGGTTCGACACGGCAACCGGGGTCGGGATCGGGTCCCATGGAGGTGTGTTCGCCTCCGGATGGGCGGCCAAAGCCGACATCCCCGAGGAGGCGTCCCCGACGCCCGGAACGCCGATCCTCACCAGGTTCACCGAGCACGGAGCTCGCGTGTGGTCCAAGCGAGCACCGGTCGCGATGCCGACCATGTTCCAGCCGACCGCGCTGGCCGTCGGCCCGGGCGGAGTGGCGGTCGCGGCGGGCGTCGAGGGACGCGGCGTCGCGTGGGGCCTGGATCCGACGACCGGTTGGCTCGCGAAGTACTCGACCGACGGTGGCCTGCTCTGGGAAAGGACGTGGGGTGGAGGCCGCACCGACGCCTCCACGGCCTCCGGAGTGGCGTTCGGCGAGGGCGGCCGCATCTGGGTGCTCGGTACCCGGCGTGACCCGGGCGACAGAGGCACCGACGTGGTCGTCCGCTGGTATCAACCGGGGGGCGCTCTCTACGACAGGCTGCGCATGGACCCGGCCAGGCGGTACGTGTGGTCGGGCGGGATAGCCTCGGTCGGCTTCGGGGC
>CAZHRY010000137.1:0-2249 GCA_964535065.1 uncultured Actinomycetes bacterium | reverse complement strand
GCCGAGCGCACGGACGTCGAGGAGCTGAACGCCTTCGCGCTGGCCATGATCCAGGCAGACATCTTCGGTGTCTCGATCGCCAGCGTGTTGCGCACCCAGGCGACGCAGCTCAGGATCAAGCGTAGGCAGGCGGCCGAGGGCAAGGCCCAGCAGACCCCGGTGAAGATCGTGTTCCCGCTGATACTCTGCGTGCTCCCGTCGCTGTTCGTGGTCATCGTGGGTCCGGGCGCGATCAACATCTACCAGCAGTTCCTCAACCCCTAGGACCACCCGGGAGCCCGGCCGGGCGGGGGCCCTAGGGCCTATGCAGCCGGGGTCCGGACGGAGGAGTGCCCTTCCGCCGTATGGTGCAACTCGCTCCGGCGCGCTACCGTCATCCTCCCGGGTTCGGCCGGGGCTCGCGAGGGAGTGATGGTGCAGAGCAGGACCCAGATCCCCGTTGTCTCAGAGGCGCCCGTGCGCGGCGAGCCGCCGATCCACGCCGCGAGCCGCGCCTCCGCCAGGGAGGCGTACAGGCGTCTCTACAAGCTGGTCGCCCTCACCGACACCCTCGCGGTCGGGGTCGCGCTGCTGGCCGCCTATTGGGTCAGGTTCGGCGTTCGCGCCCCGACGACCGACTTCCTGTTGCTGCTCCTGGGAGCGCCGATCGTCGTTCTCGCGATATTCGCAGCCTTTCACCTGTACGAGGCCTTCCGCTTCACGCCGGCCGAGGAGTTCCGCAGGATCATCCTGGCCGTCTCGCTCGGCGTGAGCGGGCTGATGCTCCTTTCGTTCTGGTCCAAGGCGGACCTGTCTCGCAAGTGGGTCGGGCTCTCCTGGGCGTTCTCGCTGATCGCAGCCTTGGCGGCCCGCCGCTTCTGGCACCGCTGGATCGGCCGGCAAAGGGCACGGGGGCGGCTCGCCTTCCCCACCCTGATCGTGGGCACGAACGTTGAAGCGAGCCGGCTCGCCGAGACGATGTCGCACCCTTCGTTCGGGTTCCACCCCGTGGGCGTCGTCGCGACGGGGGAGAGCCCGGGAAGGACCTTCGCCGGGCTGCCCGTCGTCGGCAGCCTGGACGACCTGCGCGAGGTCATCCGGTCTTCGGGCGCCGAGTGCGTCTTCGTGGCATCGAGCGCCGTTTCGCCCGCCGAGATGGGTCCGATCGCCAAGGCCGTTCGGCTCGAGGGCGTTGAGGTCCGTATCACGGCGACCCTGCCGGAGGTTCTGGCCTCGCGACTGACCGTGCAGCCGCTGGGAGGTGTGACCGCCCTGTCGCTTCGCCCGGTCCGGCTGAGCGGCACGCAGATGGTGGCGAAGCTCACGTTCGACATCCTGCTGTCCGGCGCGCTGATGGTCGTCCTCGCACCGCTCTTCCTGGGCATAGCGGTGGCCATCAAGGTGACGTCGCCGGGGCCGGTCCTGTACCGCCACAAGCGCGTCGGGCTGCGCGGGCGCCCGTTCACGATGCTGAAGTTCCGGACGATGCAGGCTGATGCCGACAAGCACGTCGATGTGCTGCGGGAAACGCACGAGGTCTCGGGCGTGATGTTCAAGCTGAGGGACGACCCCCGAGTCACGCGGGTGGGGCGCTGGCTCCGCAGGTTCTCGTTGGACGAGCTGCCCCAGCTCCTGAATGTGATGAAAGGGGAGATGAGCCTGGTCGGGCCGCGGCCGCCTCTTCCCGAGGAGGTCCGCAGGTACGAGGACTGGCACTTCGACCGGCTGGAGGTCCCGCCTGGGATCACGGGTCTCTGGCAGGTGAGCGGACGGGCGGACCTGCCCTTCGAGGACTGTGTCAGGCTCGACCTGTTCTACATCGAGAACTGGTCGGCGGCCTACGACCTGTACATCCTGGGCAGGACGATCCCCGTCCTGCTCTCCCGGCGCGGGGCCTACTAGGCGTGAAGATCATGATGGTGTGCTCCTCCGGGGGGCACCTGGCCCAGCTCCACCGTCTGCGGGACTGGTGGTCGGCGCACCAGCGCATCTGGGTTACGTTCGACACGCTGGACGCGGTGTCCCTGCTGGAAGGCGAGCGCACCGTCTGGGCTCATCACCCGACCACCAGGAACCTCCCGAACGCGGTCCGGAACATGGCCCTGGCGTGGAGGGCGCTGCGGTCCGAGAGGCCCGACGTGGTCGTTTCCAGCGGCGCCGGCGTGGCGGTTCCGTTCTTCGTGGCCGCGAAGCTGCTGGGCATCCGGACGGTGTTCGTGGAGGTCTACGACCGGCTCGACACACGGACGATGACCGGGCGGCTGGTGTAC
>CAZHRY010000136.1:0-2275 GCA_964535065.1 uncultured Actinomycetes bacterium | reverse complement strand
CTTCACGCCACCTGCAATCTCCTGAGCACAACCCAATCCGCGTTGCCGAATTTGACGCCCGCCTCCCGACCCGGCCATCATCGCCGGGTTCGCGCCTGCCCCGGATGGACCCGGGGCGCGCCTGCGCCCGTGCCGTGCCGGCGGCGAGGCGTCCAGGCAGGTCAGGGGGGGATCACGGACGATGACCAGCCACCTCGAGGCGGCGCTGCGCGACGATCTCGACGAGATCCGTCGCAAGATCGTCGAGATGGGAGGGCTCGCCGAGGCCGCGGTCCGGGGCAGCATCCAGGCGGTGCTGCGCAAGGACCGGCAGATGGCCTACGCCGTGATCCTGCGCGACAGCTACATCGACGAGGCCGAGAAGCAGTTGGACCGGCTGTGCCTGCGGTTCCTGGCGCGACACCAGCCGGCGGCCGGGCACCTGCGCTTCGCCTACGCCAGCATCCGCGTCAGCCTCGAGTTGGAGCGGGTCGGCGACTACGCCGAGGCCATCGCCCGTGACGCGCTGCGCCTGAGCCAGATCGAGACCCCGCTCCCGCTGGACCGGCTGCGACCGATCGCGGATCTCGCCGAGCCCATGCTGCACGACGCGATCCGGGCGTTCGCGGAGCAAGATCCGGGCCTGGCGAGCCGCACGATCGAGACCGACGAAGCGGTGGACCTCCTGCGAGACAAGCTCACGTCCGACGTCACGCGCGAGTTCCGCGAAGGGCGGCTCCCGTTCGATGCGCTCTACCCGCTCATCATGATCATCCGGCGGCTCGAACGCGTCTCCGACCAGGCCCGCAACATCAGCACGGAGACGCTCTACCTGTGCACGGGCGAGGTGGTGAGGCACCCGGGCTCGGGCCTGCTGGAGGTCCTGTTCGTGGACGAGCGCAGCTCCTGCCGGAGCCTGATGGCCGAGAGGATCGGCAGGTCGCTGAACGAGCCGGCGTTCGTCTTCGCGAGCGCGGGGCTGGACCCGCAGCCGGTCGATCCGCGGACCGTGGCGTTCATGGCGTCGAAGGGCCTCGACGTCTCGCGCGCCGTGCCGCGCGCGCTCACGGACGTGGACAATCTCGAGCATCAGGACGTGATCGTGCTGCTGGCCCCCGAGGCCAAACGCGCGTTCCCGCGACGCCCGCGCAAGGCAGTCCTCCTGGAATGGCCGATCGAGGATCCCAGCCGGACGACGGGGAGCGAAGCGGAGACGCGAGCCGCCTACGAGAGGACCCACGAGTTCATCGCGAGCCACATCACCGACCTCGTCACCGCGATCCGCGACAGCGGGAAGCGGTAGCGACCCCGGGCGCCGGCCGGGTTCCCCGCGGCGCCCCACCCAAAGCCCACGGGGCAGGGAGGCCGACACCATGGCGGAGGCACGATTCGCGATGCGTTGGTACGCGGTGCTGGCGTGTGGTGTGGCGGGGCTCGTGGCGGGGTGCGGCGGGGGCTCCGCGGGCCGGTCCGGACAGGCCGCGCCGGAGGCGACCACGATCCAGGTCAAGGGCTCGGACACCATGGTCAACGTCGCCCAGGCCTGGGCGGAGGCGTACAAGACCGTGGCGCCCGAAGTGGAGGTCGAGGTCTCGGGAGGTGGCTCGGGCGTCGGCCTCGCGGCCCTGGAGCGGGGCACGATCGACATCGCCAATTCGAGCCGCAACATGAAGCCTGAGGAGATGGAGCGGCTGCGGAGGAGCACCGGCAAGGAGGCGAAGGAGTTCTTGGTGGGTTTCGACGCACTCGCGATCTACGTCCACAAGGACAATCCGCTGGACTCGATCACGCTGGACCAACTCGCCGGGATCTTCGCCGAGGGTGGGAGCATCGCGAAGTGGTCCCAGCTCGGGGCCAGGATCCCGGGCGCGAGCGATGACGCCATCGTGCGGGTCAGCCGGCAGTCCAGCTCGGGCACGTACGAGTTCTTCCGAGAGCACGTGCTGGGCAAGAAGGACTTCAAGCTCGGCTCCCGTGACATGAACGGCTCGAAGGAGGTCGTCGAGCTCGTCGGAAACACACGGACCGCGATCGGCTACAGCGGCATGGGCTACGCGACGCCCAACGTCAAGATGCTCCGCCTGGCCGCATCGGCCGGCGCTCCGGCCGTCGAGGCCACGGTCGAGAACACGCTCGCGAAGAGCTATCCGCTCGCCCGCTCCCTGCTCATCTACACGGCGGGCGAGCCGGAGGGGGCGGTCAAGGACTACCTCGACTGGATCCTGTCCCCGGCCGGCCAGCGCATCGTCGAGGAGAACGGCTACGTTCCGGTGGCGGCCCCGCCCGATGCCCGCTG
>CAZHRY010000135.1:0-2291 GCA_964535065.1 uncultured Actinomycetes bacterium | reverse complement strand
TCGGGCTCCCGCTCGAGCACGACCTGGACATCCCGCCAACGCCGGATCCGGCCGAGCTGTGCGCGTTCCGCCGTCCCGTGCTGCTCGTTGCCGGCGAGCACGACCCGTACGCGTCCCCCGCCGCGCTCGAGCGCCTGGCGGCCGCGCTCCCGAGCGCCCAGACCCAGCTCCTGCCGGGGACCGACCACTACCTGTGGCGCCGCGTGCGGGAGGCGGCCGAGCGGATCGGTGCGTTCGCCGAGAGCCTGCTCGGTTGATCAGGCGTCGCGGTCCCTCGGACCCTGCGACCGCCGGCGGCCGCCGAGCCAAAGGAGCGGGAGGAAAAGGAACGCGACCCCGAGCAGCCTCGGCACGACGATCCGGCCGAGCGCGGAGATCGCGACGCCGGCTCCGAGCCACACCGCCGCGCTCGCCCACCACGGTCGGGCCGCGGTGGGGGCGCGCCGGCCGCGGGCGACGAGGAGCGAGGCGATCGCGATCGCGACCGCGGTGACAGCTAGGGTCACGGCGAGAGGGCTGATGGCTCTACCCTCCCCTCTGGAGATCGGCCCGAGGGAAAGCTTGCTGGGCTTGTCCCTCGAGGACTGACGTGAGACGGCTTCCCTCGGGCCCGGTCTCGGAGGCCAGATCCCCACAAGGGTGACGTCCCACGAGGACTGGTCCATCAGCACGGGGCCGCGCCTCCAGGTCTTCCCCAAACTGGTGCTTCGCTTCCCCGCGACGAAGGGAGGTCGCATGCTCGGAGTCGGCATCGACTGGGCAGAGGACACCGATCAGGTCGCCCTGGGCAGACCGGGCGAGGGAATCATCGAGACGTTTCAGATCCCGCACCGGCCGGATGCCGTGGCCCGGCTCATCGAGCGCATCGGGGCCCTGGAGCCGGATCCGGCCGAGGTCCGGGTGGCGATCGAGACCAAGCACGGCCACCTGGTGGAGGCGCTGCTTGATGCGGGCTACGCCGTGGTGCCGGTGAACCCCGATCTGGTGGCCCGGCGCCGTGGACCGGCCCGCAAGAAGGACGACCCTGAGGACGCCCGGATTCTGTGCCTGCTCGCGCTCGACCGGCACTCGACGCTTCGACCCCTCATCGCCCACGGGGAGGTGGCGGCCGAGCTGCGATCGATCGCCCGCGACGACGAACGGGCGGCCCGAGATGAGCGACGGCTGCTGAACCGGCTGCGGGCTGACCTCATCGCCGCGCATCCCGCGGCGCTCGTCTTCGCCGGGGATGACCTGGGGGCCCCGACCGTGCTGAAGCTGCTGGAGCGCTGGCCCACCGAGCAGGCGCTGGCCGAGGCCTCCGACCAAGAGCTCGAGGCGTTCTTCCGCTCCTGTCGCCACGGGTGGCCAGAGAGAGCGGTGGGCCGGGTGCGACAGGCGCTCGGGTCGTCGCGGTTCGCGCCCAAGGCCCACCTGGTCAGAGCCAAGGAGGACACGATCCGCCTGGCCGCCTCCCAGCTCCTGCTCCTTCACGCGCAGCGCCGGGCCTGGGAGCGGCGGATGGGCGAGCTGCTGGCCGGCCTGCCGGCAAACGGAGGCGACGAGCAGGGGCAGGCGATCCCTGACGGCGAGATCTACCTGAGCTTTCCTGGCCTCGGTTCGCGTCTCGCCGCCAGGGTCGCCGGTGAGATCGGCGATCATCCCGAGCAGTTCAGCTCGCCGAACTCGCTGCAATGCTACGGGGGCAAGGCCCCGGTCACGCGCCGCTCGGGCAGGAGCGAACTCGTGGTGGCGTGTCGTCTGGCGTGCAACCGGTACCTGTCGAACGCGGTGCAGCAGTGGGCGTTCTGCTCGCTGCGCCATTCGGGGTGGGCGCGGGAGTTCTACGACGCCCAGCGGGCCCGCGGTAAGGGCCACCAGGCCGCGCTCAGAGCGCTCGGGAACAGGTGGCTCGAGATCCTGTGGCACTGCCTCCGCAAGGGAGTCGGCTACGACGAGGAGATCCACGTCGCCAACCGGAACCGGGCCCTCAGTCGAGCCGCCTGATCCCAAGGTTGACGAAGGGTGTCTCACGACAGGTACTGGCGCAGGTTCCTGCGCAGGAGGGCCTGCTTGAGCTTGCGCGAGGCCCGGGCCAGCTCGCCCAGCGACGAGGTGGCCTGGCGGCGCGCGTCGGGGTTGCGCTGGCGCAGCTGCGGCATCACGAGGGTCTCGAACAGCGCCGCCTCGCGCTGATAGGCGGCCATGTCGTAAGCCGAAAACGGCCCCGCCGGCGAGTGGTGCAGCGCCACCAGGGCGTCGATCGCGCGGGCGTAAGTCGCCGCTTCCGCCTCGGGATGGAGGTCGAGCCA
>CAZHRY010000134.1:0-2322 GCA_964535065.1 uncultured Actinomycetes bacterium | reverse complement strand
CCGGCCTTCTTCCCACTCGCTCATCAGCTCGCCCGGAGAGACCCACCAGGCATGCGCGGTCTCGGCGCCGTCAGGAGACGGCTCCAGGTCCGGCGGAGCGGCGATCGAGAAGTACCGGGCGTCGAACCGAACGGGGACGTCCGGCGGAGCGACCCAGTGCGCCATCTCGGCGATCTGGTCCGCTTCCGGAGGCGCCGCCTCCACCTGTCCGAACGGGTCGGCACCCGCGGCCACCAGCCCGGCGCTCGTGAGGGCGAGCCCCACCTCTTCGATCAGCTCGCGGACGGCGGCGGCACGGTGAACCTCGGCAGCATCGCCGAACCATCGCTCAGCATGCCCCTCGTCGGCCGGGTCAACCGAGCCACCTGGGAACGCGACGTAACCGGGCAGGAACCGGCTGCCGGCCCCGCGTTCGACCACCAGCACTTCAGGGCCGCCGCCTCCCTCGCGGACGCAGATGGCCGTAGCCGCCTTGCGTATGGGCCTTTCCACGGCCGTATCCTCTCAGGCTCGCGCATACTCGGCGTATGACCCGCAAGGCGGAAGAGGCGATCCGCGCCGCGATCTCGGCGGAAGGGCCTCTGACGTTCGCTAGGTTCATGGAACTCGCCCTGTACGGCCCCGGCGGCTATTACGAGAACCCTCCGATCGGGCCTTCTGGGGACTTCGTGACCAGCCCGCACGTGCACGAGGTCTTCGCGACGCTGCTGGCTCGCGCCCTGACGGAGCTGCACGAGGCCCTCGGCAGCCCCGACCCCTACCGGATCCTCGAGGTCGGCGCAGGGGACGGCACGCTCGCTCGCCGGCTGCTGCAGCACCTGGACCTCCCCGGCGTGGACTACACGGCGGCGGAGCGATCCCCCGGCGCCCGCGAAGCCCTCGGAAGGATCGGGGGCATCCGCGTCACCGGCGAGCTGGACCCGACCGGATCGCACGTCGTCCTCGCGCACGAGCTGCTGGACAACCTTCCGTTCCACGTGCTGCGCGGCGAGCGCGAGGTGCGGATCACCACCGAGGGCGACAACTTCGTGGAGACCCTCGTCGATCCTGGCGAGGAGCTGGCTCCGTACGTACGGCCCGAGCGGGCAGCCGAGACCGTGGTGCCGACGGGAGCTCTGGCATTCATCGAAGAGCTGGCCGCCGGCCTCGCCGGCGCCCCGGCCTACACGCTCCTGATCGACTACGGAGGCGCCGGCGAGGCCGGCGGCCCCCTGCACGGCTACCGCGACCAGCGCGTCGTGGAAGACGTTCTGGCCTCACCCGGTGACAACGACATCACGGCCGGAGTAGATCTATCGCTCGTCGCCGCCCACGCCCAGAGCCGGGGACTGAATGCTTTCCCCACGGTCATGCAGCGCGACGCACTGCTTGCGCTGGGTTTCGAGGGATGGTTGCGCAAGGAACTCGCTCGTCAGCAGCAGCAGCTGGAAGACCGCGATGGCATCGCCGCCGTCCGGACCTGGTCGAGCAGGTCTCGAGCCTCGCTCCTGATCGATCCGGGCGCGCTCGGCCGCATGAGGTGGTTGCTCCTGGCAACGGAAGGCCTGCCCGAGCCGCCATGGCTCACGGTCGCGCTCGCAGCTGAACCCCGGTCACAGTCCTGAACCCCGTTCAAAGCCCTTTGGCCCGATTGACTCACCGCTCCACGGATGCCTAGCGTTGGGAAGCTGAACCACCATGGTCCCCTGGGAGGGCTGCAGATGCCTCGCGAGTCACGCCGATCCGCGCTCGTGTTCATGGCGGTCGTCACATCGCTCGCCGCCGCCATGTCTTCAGGTCCCATACAGGTCGTACAGATTGCCGCGCCGCGACAGACCGGGACCCCCTCGGACGGAGAGAAAGCCCGCGGGGCCACTGAAGAGCTGGAAGAGCAGCAGGAACGCACCGAGCAGCGGCTGGAGGCCTTCCGAGAGGCTGTCGCCGCGGGCCTGTTCGGCACCCGCGAGCCCGCACGCGGCGCCCCCGCCCCCGGGTGGGCGGGCGAGGAGTTGATGAACCCGAAGACCGACGACTGGGAACCCGCCACGGCAGCCGACCCCAACTCCCCCTGGGTCTACGTGCTGACGACCAGATACGGGGTGGGGAAACCGTGCCAGGGCAACTGCCCGACCCCCTACATCGTCCTCGAACGGTCGAGGGACGGTGGCCAAACCTGGAGCGACGGCAAGGCCCTGTGCGCCTGCAAGGGCAGCGGCCAGTACGACCCGATCATCGAAGTGGTCGAGGACACGGGACACGTCTACGCGGTCTACATGAACGGATACAACGTGGTCTTCGTCCGGTCTGAGGATCACGGGCGTACGTGGTCGGAACCGGTCGAGA
>CAZHRY010000133.1:0-2352 GCA_964535065.1 uncultured Actinomycetes bacterium | reverse complement strand
GCCTTCAGGTCGCCTCCTGGCCCGAAGGGGGCAGCTCGCTCAGGCCCGTCCTCCCGGCCCACGTCGACAGGGCCAGCGCCTCCTTGCCGGGGAGAAGCTGCTGGATCCCGAAGTCCTCGGGCCGTCACGACGTGCGCGTGGTTCGCGGCGATGTCGACCGCCTTGCCGGGCGGATCCCAGGCGAGATCGCCGGGGGGCACGTCGGCCAGGGTGCCTTCGAGGAACTCGTGCGCCTGCCGGATCAGGTGGCGATAGAGCTCGGTGCCGGTCTTCGGAGCCTCCTCTTGGTGGCTCCTCAGACCCATCTTCGACAGTCCCGTTTTGAGAAGTTCGATAGGACGAGGGGTTACGAGACAGCCCGGGCCTTTTACCACTACAGCCGGGCTTCGTCTGGGTGGGGGTCGAGGCGTTGAGCGAGGGGAGGCGGTCGAAGGCCGAGCGCCTGGAAGGCGACGTGGGCGACGCCCGTGAAGTCGGTCCGCAGCAGGTACCGCTGGCCGTCGAGGCGGAGGCCGATCGCGCGCAGGTGCGAGAGGTCCCGGATGAGGTCGGTCCATTCGACCTGTTTGCCGAGCGCCTCGATCTTCTTACGCAGGACGACCACGAGGTAGAGCGCGAGGAAGCAGCCGAAGATGTGGCCCTTGACGTTGTCCTTGACCCAGTGGTGGTAGATCGGGCGCGTCTCGAGCAGGCTCTTGAGCTCCCGGAAGAGCCGCTCGATCCAGAGCAGGTTCTTGTACGCGAGCGCGACCTCCTCGGCCGGCAGCTCGGTGGTGGTCCGCAGCACGTACTTGCCGTCATACCGCGCGTCCTCGCGCGCCCGGCGGGCATCAATCTCGACCTGGCCAGCCCGGACCCGGAGGAAGCGCCGATAGCCCCGGTTGGGGATCAGCCGCTTGACGCCGCCCGCCGCGAGCTTCTGCTCCAGCGCGGCCAGGATCTTCTCCCGGTCCTGCCGGTCCTTGACGGCTTCGTCGGGGTTCAGGCAGACGACGTACCGGCGGTCGTCGACCTGCACCTCCTTGACCCGGAGATTCTCGCGCACGACGTGGTAGCGCCCGGCCCGGGCCAGGACCGCGGCCCGGACCTCCAGGAGCCCCCGCATCTTCATCCCCACGATGTACGGGAAGCCCTGCGCGGTCAGCGCGTCCAGCTGCTTCTTCGACACCATCCCCCGGTCGCAGACCACCACCACCCGCTCGATGGCGAAGCGCGTCCGCAGGAGCTTGGCGATGCCGGTCAGCCGTGTGACGTCGGCCGTGTTCCCGGGCCACACCTCGCAGGCGATCGGCAGCCCATCCCGCCGCATCAGCAGCCCAAGGATCACCTGCGGGTGGTCCGGCCGATGGTCCTTGGACTTCCCGAGCGTCGCCAGGCCCGCGGGACCCCGGCCCTCGAAGTAGAGCGAGGTCGTGTCGAAGAACACCAGGTCCAAGGGCTGGTTGAACAGATCGAGTCCCTTCTGGTAGAGCGCCTGTTCGATCCGCGCCTTGTGGCGCCAGAGCACCCGCAGGGCCCGGTAGTAGTGGGCCAGGCGTAGCGCCGCGAAGCCCCGGGCATGA
Organism: uncultured Actinomycetes bacterium; assembly: GCA_964535065.1. Lineage (GTDB taxonomy): Bacteria > Actinomycetota > UBA4738 > UBA4738 > HRBIN12 > AC-51. Next base: position 790 of record CAZHRY010000133.1, on the reverse strand, counting down.
ACCGTGTCGACCCACTTCGCGCCGGCCCGATCGCTCCCCGGCGCCAGGAGCCGCTGCAGGACGATCGCGAAGATCACCCGCTCGAAGTCGAACCCGAGGCGTCGTCGGCGCACCAGCCCGTGCAGCAGCGCGGGCAGCTCCAATGCCTCCCACAGGCGCTCGAACACCAAGACCGGGCCCCAGACCTTGTCCCACTCCGCCTGCAGGGCGCCGGCGCGATGCGCCTGGACCAGCTGGAGGGTGGGCGAGTGCGCCACCAGCCCCTGGATCACCCGGTCCAGGTCGCCGGACCCCACGATCGCGTCGAGGCGCCCGAAGTTGGCGATGACGTGCTGGGTGACGCGACCGCGGTCGCGGCGGGTCTCCACGACCTGGAGGTACTGGTACTGGCGGCCGTGCGTGCGGACCCGCTTGACCCGGACGAACATTGCACTCGCAGCATCGGCCGCTTCGCGTCATCTCGTCAAGCGAAATCGGCACAGATCTGGCTGCCTGCCGGTCATGCTTTGCACTACATCGCCGCCTCGCCGACGGCCAGTTTTCGCGAAAAATGGGGCGATTTCACGGGATCGAGCCCGAAAAACCGACCGAAACTGTCGAAGATGGGTCAGACCGTGGCATGTCTTACGGATCCCTCCGCATGATGGCGCTCTGAGAGGGAGAGCGCGATCGCTGACGCGGGCGCGCTGCTGACGGTCGTCTACCCCGTCGCCCACCCCGGGGGCCGCGCGGCCGACCGCGTGCGCACCTGGACCGAGGGTCAGACCCTGCCGCGCGACCGGTACCAGGT
>CAZHRY010000132.1:0-2496 GCA_964535065.1 uncultured Actinomycetes bacterium | reverse complement strand
ACCGTGACGAGGCCCGACCGGGCGGCCATGCGAACGGCGGCGAGCCTGCTGCCGACGCCGAGCTTGCCGTAGATGCGCGCCAGGTGCGTAGTGATGGTACGTTCGCGCACGCCCAAGCGGACAGCTATCTGCTTGGCCGTGAGGCCCTCGGCGGCGATCGCGAGGACCTCGCGCTCCCTTTCGGTAAGGCGGACGTCCATATCGCGACGGCGTTCGATCCCCTCGGCGATCTCACCGACCGCAGCCGAAGCGGGGCCGACCAGGACCATCTCACGCTCCGCTGCGCGCCGGATACCAAGGAGGAACTCGATCGGGTCGATGTTCTTGTCCAAGAAGCCGTCGGCGCCGACGAACAGCGCGCGGCTGATCATCGTGGGATCCGAGTTGGCACCGACGGCGAGAACGGCGTGTGAGGGGAACCGCTCCCTGACCGTGCGGATCAGCCAGTACGAGTCGTGCTCGCCGGTCAGACCGAGCCCGATCAAGACGACGACCCGTGACCGGCGGACCCGAGTTATGGCCTCGAGCCCTTCGATGGGATCGCCGGACTCCGCCAGGACCTCCATGTCGGGGCGGTCGTCGATGAGCAGCCCGAGACCCGCCCGCACCACCGGGAGCGGGTCGATCAGCACGACGCCCAGCCGGCGCCGCGCTCCCACCTGATCGGGGGTCTGAGGCGAGGGTCTCTTGGCCATATCGCTCATGCGCCGAGGTTACTTCGGGGAACCCCGGCCTGCTGATGGCCGTATCGGCAGGTCGGGAAGGGTGCCTGAGACATCCCGGATGGGCTCAACGAAGCTCCACCAGACCTAGAGAGGCCGCCCTGGCTATGGCTTGGACCCGCGTGCTCACGCCGAGCTTCCGGTAGAGCTTGGCCACATGGGTTTCCACGGTCCGCGGCGAGATGCCCAGGCGGCGGCCGATCTGTTGCATCGTGAACCCGTCGGCGAGGAGTTCCAGGATCTGCCGCTCCCGCTCGGTGAGGGCGGCATCCACCGCCGAGCCCTCACGTGCCTGCCTGGCGAAACGCCCCAGCTCCATCACCGCCGCCTGCTCCAGTTCCGGACCGACCGCCCGTTCGCCCGCGATCACGCGACGGATGGCCTCGCCGACGTGGCGCATGCCCTCTGCCTTGTGGACGAAGCCCTCTGCGCCGAGTCTCAGGGCCTCCAGAACCGTTCCGCCGTCGGCGCGCTCGGACAGGACGAGTGCGGGGCCGTCGTAGCCGGTCGCGCGCAACTCGCGCAGGACGTCCAGGCCGTCCAGATCGGGAAGCTCCAGGTCCAGGACGAGTAGGTCGGGGCGGAGGGTCTCGACGAGTAGCGCGGCTTCCCCCGCTCCTGCTCCCTCCCCGACGATGTCGACGTTCCTCAGGCTCTCGCATGCGAGACGAACGACGCCGAGCATCACGGGGTGGCCGGCCACGACGACGACGCGCGCGGGGTGATCCATGCAGGCGAAGGCTACGACGTTATCCCGGAGGCCGGGCAGACTTGTCCCATGACCCCGAACCGGTTGGCTGGGGAAACCAGCCCTTACCTGCTGCAGCACGCCGGCAACCCGGTGGACTGGCACCCGTGGGGCGAGGAGGCCCTCTCGCTGGCACGCGCGACGGACAGGCCCATCTTCCTGTCGATCGGTTACGCCGCGTGCCACTGGTGCCACGTGATGGAGCGGGAGTCCTTCGAGGACGAAGCGACCGCCGCCTTCCTGAACGAGCGCTTCGTCCCGGTGAAAGTGGACCGCGAGGAAAGGCCGGATCTCGACGGCATCTACATGGACGCGGTCCAACGGATGACCGGGCACGGTGGCTGGCCGATGTCGGTGTGGCTGACACCCGATGGGCGTCCCTTCTACGCCGGCACCTACTTCCCCAGCGAGCCCCGTCACGGGATGCCGTCCTTCATGCAGGTGCTCGAAGGACTGGCCGAGGCCTGGGAGACGCGGCGGGAGGAGATAGAAATGCAGGGCTCCAGGGTGACGGATGCCGTCGCCTCGATCGGGCTGCTCGAGGGATCTGGCGAACCGCTCGACGCCCCGATCGAGGCGACGGCCCTGTCGGTGCTCCGGCGGTCCTTCGACCCGGTGTGGGGCGGGTTCGGGGGCGCCCCGAAGTTCCCTCAGCCCATGGCGCTGGAGTTCGTCCTTCGCATGGCTCTGCGCGGGGCGCCCGGCGCCATGGAGATGCTCACCCTCACGCTCGACCGGATGGCCGGAGGGGGCATGTACGACCAGGTCGGAGGCGGCTTCGCCCGTTACTCCACCGATGCCGCATGGCGCGTCCCCCACTTCGAGAAGATGCTCTGCGACAATGCCCAGCTCGCCCTGCTCTACACGCATGCGTGGCTGGCGACGCGCACCGAGCTGTTCCAAGAGGTCGCGAGGAGGACGCTCGACTACCTGCTGCGCGAGATGCGACATGCGGCCGGTGGGTTCTTCTCTTCTCAGGATGCCGATACCGAGGGTGAAGAGGGACGCTTCTACACATGGCCCTGG
>CAZHRY010000131.1:0-2551 GCA_964535065.1 uncultured Actinomycetes bacterium | reverse complement strand
TGTACCAGAGGCCCTGCTCCTCGAACCCGGACTGGGGCGAGCTTCCCCATACGAACGGGCCTGACACGACGACAGCCCAGGCACCGTCGGGATCCTCCGTGTAGTAGAGCGTTCCCGTGTATGGCAGGATCAAGGACCCATCGGAAGTAGTAAGGGTGGCCGTCGCCGTCGGCGCATTCTCTATGTATCGGTAGTAGCCCTGCTCGTCCGTCCACTCGTGCTGCACCAGCCGAGCCACCGTGGCTACCGACACGTCGAAACCGCATGAGTCCGATACGAACGCGTCCTCGTACGGAATCGGTGGTCCGCTGGCCGCCGCCGGCACTGCCCATCCGCCCAAGACGATGGCCATCGTCAGCAGGAAGAGGGTCCCCCGCATCTCCAACACCTCCCTTGGCGGCCGCACCTGAACGTTCGATAGATGGGCCGCCGATCCGGTCGCGGGCGATGTCCACACGACCCCACTCGGAGCGCCATTGCCAGGGGCCAACGACCCGGCGGGTGCGGGCCGCGTCCAGGCGTCCCGGAGCGCCGGCGTGGAGGGGTCCTCGCTCCAGGGGGGTCCTCCGGCACTGGCGCAAATCTCTGGGAGGCACCAGCGCGAGCCTGTCCCGCCGCATCGGTGGGAGCCGTGTGCTTGTGCACGCTCCCGGGGGAGGAGGATCGGATGCGAAGGACGACGCTGCTTGCCGTGCTCACGGTCTGGATCGCGTTGGCGGCCACGCCAGCGGTGGCCGCAACTCAAGGAGGCCTCTTCACGGTCAGCTGCCCGGGCATCGATGTCTCGGGCCACGAGGCCGGGTGGGGAGCCGCGATGCTCGTGGACTCGGGTGAAGGGGTTGAGCTCGGGTCGGTGGCCCACTTCTGGTCCCTGACCCAAGAGACCTGGGTGAACCCCAAGAAGATCCCCGCGACCGGGAAGCCGGACGCCGTTGGGTGGCTCGACTACCCAGGCGAGCATCACGACGCGATCTCGGGATGCACCGGAACCCTGGAGTGGTACTTCCTGGGCGATCACTACTGGGCGAAGCTCTACGACCTGGAGGTCTCGTTCACGTAGCCCTGCAGGCCGATCACCTGGAGCAGCAGCCGCACGATGGTTCGCGCCGTCGTGTTGGCAAGGTCCCGCGCCGGCTGGAACTCGGTGATCACGAGGGCCGCCACCTGCCGCCGCCCGGCGAGAGTCCGGACCAGTTTGGCGGCTTGCACGTAGGTCAGGCCGCCCGGTTCCGGCCATCCGACCGCAGGCGCGATGGTCGGATCTAGCCCATCGCAGTCGATGGTGATCACCCAGCGGCGATCCTCCGTAAGGCGTTCGAACACCGGTTCGATCCCCTGCTCGTGGATCTGCCAGGCGGTGAACAGCTCGTTCCCCGCTGCCAGTGCTTCCTCGACGTCACTCGGCCGCGCACTCCCCGTCGAGCGGAGACCGGCCTGAACGATGCGCCCGACGTGAGGCATCTCGCGGATCCGCCGGATCGGGCTCGAGTAGCCGCGCCTTTGGCCGTTCACCTCCTCCCGGAAGTCGAGGTGTGCATCGACGTGAAGGACGTGTAGCGGCTCTTCGAAGCCCCCGACCACGATGGGCGGTATCGCATCGAGTCCGCCCAGAACGAGCGGCGTGACGCCCCGTCGAACGAGCGCGTCCACGACCGCCATCCCTTCCTCCCAGATGGTCTCTGGATCGGCGGTGACGTCCCCGCAATCGGTCACCGTCACGAGCCCCTCGGGGAACAGCGGCCCTCCCCAGTCGAAGTCGTGATGGAAGTGGGCCAGCCCGTACTCCATCTCGTGGGCAACGCGCCGGACCGCATCGGCAGCCTCCGCGCACACGATCAGATCTTCGGGCGAGTACGGAGGTCCGAAGGGGATCCCGAGGAAGGCGAACGGCGTGGCGACCTTGGAAGGATCGAGCTCGACTGGCGCATCGAGGAAGGGTATGGCCGGCGCCCTCAGAGGGATCACCCGCACATCCTATGGCCGGCGGTCCGGGCGGACCTACCCGTTCGCCTTGGCTGCAGCCTCCCACTCCGCCGACGGCTTGGTCTCGCTGGCGGTCTCACAGAAGTGGACCTTGATCCACTCCTCGACCGCGTCGTTCAGGACGTCCTCGTAGGTCTTCCCGGTGAGCTCTGCGATGGCCCGGACCAGGTGCTGGAATCGCTCGTACGCGGCCTGGCGGCCTTCTGGGCCCTCCTCACGCCAGTGGCTCTCTTCGTCCAACGCGGCCTTGCAGAGCGCCTCGACCTCGGCTCTCGTCATCATCTACGACCACCTCGATCACATCGTGCGCCTTCCGCCGGCACCGGGCCGGGCCGTTGGTCCCGGTTTCGAGGTGTCCAGTATCGGGCCGGCAGATCGAGGACGTCTCCGGGCTGCCTTGCGTCTGGGCGCCACATGCGTCAACTCACCCAGCGGGTCACGAGCCCAACGCCCCAGAAGAAGCCGGCGGAATCCGATCCGGGAATCTCGGGCAGGATGCGCCGACACGTTACATGGTGGGCGCTAGAGGATTTGAACCTCTGACCTCTTCCGCGTCAAGGAAGCGCTC
>CAZHRY010000130.1:0-2751 GCA_964535065.1 uncultured Actinomycetes bacterium | reverse complement strand
CCTGGATCATGGCCAGCGCGAAGGCGTTCAGCTCCTCGACGTCCGTGCGCTCGGCGAGGTGACGGAAGGCCTCAGACCGTGGCACACCCAGCTGGATCTCCTGGAGCATCCGGGCGAACTCCGACGAGAGAACACCGGGGACGTTCTTCACGACCTGAGCTATGGCCGCGTTCAGCGAGAGACCCGCCTCGACGCTGATCGTCAGCAGGTCCAACGTGTCGGAAAGGGTGCGCAGGATCTCCCTCTGGCGCTCATCGACGCGGCTGCTGAGCACCGAGTCGGGAACTATGAACCCCACGAAGGTGAGCAGTGCGATCACCACGATCTGGAGGAACGACGTGAAGTCCAGCAGCCTAACCAGCACCAGCCCGCCGACGAACCCGCCCACGGCGAGGATGATCTTGAAGGCCAGGACCCTCTCCGCGTCCCACCCGGCCGGGCTCCCAGCCAGCAGCAGCTTCTTGGCGATGCGGTCGCGGGTATCGATGGGCGTTACCTTCTTCGCGATGTTCCCGGCTCGGCCCACGACGGGAACGAGTACGCGGTTCGCGAAGTTCTCGCCCAGCGCCTCCTCGCGGATGTCGATGTTAGGAGCCGCCAAACCGGATGCGCCCGTAACCTGCGATTCGAGCAGCCGGACGGCCCGGCGCCGCTCAGACATGGACTGGTCCACGAAGACGCCGACCAGCACGATGGCGAAGAACAGACAACCTACGGCTAGAACCAACCAGACCTCAGACATCTATGTCCACTATCTTCCTCATCCAGAGCACGCCCAGCACGAGCAGCGCCGCGGCTGTTCCCAGCATCACCCAACCTATCGTCTCTTCGAACAGAACCCCGATGTAGTCGGGGTTGGCCGCGCCCATGTAGAGTCCGATCGCGATCGGAAGGAGAGTCAGCACCCACGCCGACAGCCTGCCTTCAGCCGTGAGAACCTTGATCTGACGCCGCAACATCGCACGCTCGCGGAGCGTGTCAGCCACGTTGTCGAGGATCTCGGCCAGGTTGCCTCCGACCTCGCGCTGGATGTTGACCGCCAGCACCGCCCACTTGAAGTCGGGGCTACCGACGCGTTCAGCGAGGGCCTCCAGGGCGTCCTCCGAGGGGCGGCCGAGGCGGATCTCCGCGACCACACGCTGGAACTCAGCCGCGGCCGGCTGCGCGATCTCCTTGGCGACGGCGTCCAGGGACTGCAGGAAGCTGTGACCCGCTCTGAGTGACGACGCCATGATGGTCAGGACGTCGGGCAGCTGCTCCCGCAGCTTGTCCGCGCGTCTGCCTAGGGAAGCCTGGAGGGCGACCGTCGGTCCGATCGCTCCCACACCCGCGATTATGAGGGCGAGCACGATGTTCTGGAGAAGGGCGGCGCCCAGGACACCTGCCACCAGGGCGGCGCCGACGGTCCCCACCACGAACTCACCGGAGCGAAGGCTCACGCCCGCCGCCTCGAGCTGGGCGTCCAGCTTCTCGCTGAACCCCCGTGCTTGGGCGAAGCGCTCCCCGAACTGCGACACCTGCTCCGGGATCCACCCCGTCCCCGCTTTGACCGTCGCCGCAGACCCGACAGGCTGCTGCCCTGGGTTCATCACAGCCCGCATCCTGGCTTCGACCTCGCGGTCCTTCTTGGCGCGCGCCGCGCTGCCGAGGAGGAACCACGCGAGCAGGAAGGCCACCACGCCGACCGCGCCGGCGACCAGCCACTGCGCCGCGGCGCTGGTCCAGAAGGACTCCGCGAGCATCAGGCCTTCCCCTCCAGGGCGAACAGGTCGTGATCGACGTACACGCCGCGCTCGGCCAGCTTCTCGAGGAACTTGGGACGAAGCCCCGTGGACTTGAGGCGGCCCTTGAAGCGGCCCTCCTCGTCGATGCCCGCCGAGAAGTCGAAGAGGAACAGGTCCTGCAGGGTGATGACCTCTCCCTCCATGCCGGCCACCTCGGTCACGTGCGTGAAGCGGCGTGTCCCGTCCTTCAGCCTCTGCTGGTAGACGATCAGCTGGATCGCCGAGGCGATCTGCTCACGGATAGCCTTGTTGGACAGCTCCATGCCGGCCATCATCGTGATGGTCTCGAGGCGGCTGAGCGCGTCGCGAGGGCTGTTGCAGTGGATCGTGCTGATCGAGCCGTCGTGACCCGTGTTCATGGCCTGGAGCATGTCCAGCGCCTCAGCGCCACGAACCTCACCGACCACGATACGGTCGGGGCGCATACGCAGGGCGTTGCGAACCAGGTCGCGGATGGTCACCTGACCCACGCCTTCGATGTTGGGTGGGCGGGACTCCAGGCGGACGACGTGTGGCTGCTGCAGCTTCAGCTCGGCCGCATCCTCGATCGTGATGATGCGCTCGTCGTCGGGGATGAACGAAGAGATGACGTTCAAGGTCGTCGTCTTCCCGGCGCCCGTTCCTCCGGCCACCAGGACGTTGACGCGCCCGCGGACGCAAGCCTCCAGGAACTTGGAGACCGCCGAGCTCATCGTTCCGAACTCGACCAGGTCGTCGGCCTGATAGGGGTCCGCAGCGAACTTGCGGATCGTGATCGCGGGGCCGTCGATGGCGAGCGGCGGGACGATCGCGTTGACACGCGAACCGTCGGGCAGGCGCGCGTCTACGTAGGGTGAGGACTCGTCCACGCGCCGGCCGACCTTGCCGACGATCTTGTCGATGATCCGGCGTAGCTGCTGCTCGTCGTGGAACTTGGTCCCCGTCCAGAACAGCTTGCCGCCGCGCTCCACGTAGATCGTGTCCCAGT
>CAZHRY010000129.1:0-2819 GCA_964535065.1 uncultured Actinomycetes bacterium | reverse complement strand
GGCGCTTGGGCGGACCTGCTGGTCTTCGACCCGGCTCGCGTCAGGGACCGAGCCACCGACCTGTGGCCCCACGACTCCGGGTTCCCGACGTACCCCCATGAGTACCCGGAGGGGATCGACTGGGTCGTCGTGAACGGCCAGATCGCGGTCGAGGAGGGCGAGTTCCTTGGAGCGAAGGCCGGGCGGGTCCTGCGGAGGGGGACCTGAGGCCCGGGTCGGGACCCGCCCGGCCGGGGCTACGATGGCTGCCGGCTGATCCGACACGACCCCGCCCGGAGGGCAGAGCGATGACCGAGTACCGCACCGAGACCGACTCGATGGGTCCCATCGAGGTCGATGCCACCAAGTACTGGGGAGCCCAGACCGAGCGCTCGATCCATCACTTCTCCATCGGCTGGCCGGGCGTGGACCGCATGCCGCACGAGGTCGTCAAGGCCATGGGCATCCTGAAGAAGGCCGCCGCGCAGGCCAACATGGACCTGGGCAAACTCGATCCCGAGTTGGGAGCGCTGATCGTCGCCGCAGCCGACGAGGTGATCGACGGCAGGCTCGACGACCACTTCCCTCTCTACGTCTGGCAGACGGGCTCGGGCACCCAGAGCAACATGAACGCGAACGAGGTGATCTCGAACCGCGCGATAGAGATGGCCGGCGGCAAGTTGGGATCGAAGACGCCCGTCCACCCGAACGATCACGTCAACATGTCGCAGTCGTCGAACGACACCTTCCCGACCGCCATGCACATCGCCGGTGCCCAGGTGATCGTCGAGCGCCTGCTGCCTCGCGTTCGTGAGCTTCGTGACGCGCTCGGGCTCCGCGCCGAGGAGTTCCGCGACATCGTCAAGATCGGGCGCACGCACCTGCAGGACGCCGTGCCCCTGACGCTCGGCCAGGAGTTCGGCGGCTACGTCGCCCAGCTCGACGACGGCATCTCCAGGATCGAACAGGCGCTGCCGGGTCTCTACGAGCTGGCCATCGGCGGCACCGCGGTGGGCACCGGGCTGAACGCACCCGAGGGATTCGGGCAGGCGTGCGCCGAGAAGATCGCAGCCTTGACCGGACTTCCGTTCGTGGACGCTCCGAACAAGTTCGCCGCCCTGGCCGCTCATGACGCGGTCGTGTTCATGAGCGGGGCGCTGGCCACGCTCGCGGCTTCGCTCATGAAGATCGCGAACGACATCCGCTGGCTCGGAGCCGGTCCTCGCGCCGGAATCGCCGAGCTGATGCTGCCGGAGAACGAACCCGGCTCCTCGATCATGCCCGGCAAGGTGAACCCGACGCAGTCCGAGGCCATGACGATGGTCGCGTGCCAGGTCTTCGGCAACGACGCGGCGATCAAGTTCGCCGGCTCGCAGGGCAACTTCGAGCTGAACGTCTTCAAGCCGGTGATGATCAAGAACCTGCTGCACTCAGCCGTGCTGCTGGCGGACTCGTGCCGCAACTTCCGCGAGTTCTGCGTGGATGGCCTGCAGCCCGACCTGGACAGGATCAAGGAACTGGTGGGCCGCTCGCTGATGCTCGTCACGGCCCTCACGCCCAAGATCGGATACGACAAGGCTGCCGAGATAGCGAAGAAGGCGCACCACGAGGGCAAGACGCTGAAGGAGGTCGCTCTCGAGCTGGGCTACCTGACCGAGGCCGAGTACGACGAAGCGGTCGTTCCCGAGAAGATGGTCTAGGTCCCGGGCGGCTCGCCCGGCTGCGCGCCGGTCGCGACGGGGCGGTTCGGGTCGCTGACCCAGTCGGACCAAGAGCCCTCGTAGAGCTTGGCATCGGGAAGACCCGCGAGCCTCATGGCAAGCAGCCCGTGGCAGGCCGTTACCCCTGATCCGCAATGCACCACCACCTCCGAGCTTGAGCCCGCGCCAAGCCCCTCGTACCGCTCTCGAAGAGACCCTGCTCGGAGGAACAGACCGTCGTCGCCGAGGTTCCCCTGCCAGGGAGCGCTCGAGGCCCCGGGGATGTGGCCGGCAACCGGGTCGATCGGTTCGGTCTCACCTCGGTAACGCTCAGGTGCGCGCACGTCCAGGACGAGTCCCGTACGGAGAGCCTCCTGAACAGCGGTCGCATCCGCGATGTGCTCCGGTGGCCAGGGACGAGGCGAGAAGAACGCCTCCGGCCGGGGCAGCGGCGCTCCAGTCTCGATGGGCCCGTCCCAGGCCTGCAGCCCGCCGTCCAGGAGAGCGACCTCGTGCCCCGTGACGTCGAGCATCCACCAGAGCCGAGCCGCTAGCGACCCGCCGGCCGTGTCGTACGCGATCACAGCGGCAACGTCCCCGATCCCCGCAGCAGCCATGGTCCGGGCGAACGCCTCGGGTGAAGGCAACGGGTGACGTCCGGGGCCGTCGACAAAAGCCTCGCCGGCCAGGTCCCGATCGACGTCGATGAAGACCGCTCCGGGGATGTGACCATCCTCGAACTCGCCCAGCGCAGCTGCGGTCCCTCCGTCGGCGGACCACGCGACGTGGACAACGATCACATCCCCGGAGCCCGCGGCGAGCGCCAGCCGGTCGGCTGAGATGAGCGGCCGGGACGGATCCATGGCCGCAGAGCATCGCACAGCCCACCGCCCTTGGGCCTATTGCTCCAGCGGATAACGGTTAAGTAGGCTGCGCGCCCAGGGAGGAACAGGGACATGTCCGTCGGGTCGCGCTTCGGGAAGCTGATGGCCGCTCTCCTGTTGGCGTGCTCGCTCCAGCCCGTCGCCGCCTCCTGGGCGTCGGCTCCCGTGCTGCCGGTCGAGGGAGCGTTGCTGGGTGCCTACGTGGCGCCGCGCGACGGTCAAGACCGTCGCGCGGCGTGGACCTCGTTCGAGGAAG
>CAZHRY010000128.1:0-2830 GCA_964535065.1 uncultured Actinomycetes bacterium | reverse complement strand
ATCGAGCTTCAGGCCACATGGCGCGGCAAGAGGTTCGGCCTGATCGACACGGCCGGCTACCTACGCGGCGCCACCGGCATCGAAGCTCTGGCGAAGGGGCAGACCGACCGCGCCATGGCAGAGGCCGATCTGATCCTTCTGGTCACCGACGTCAAGACCGGGGTCACCGAGGAGGACGCGGACCTTGCCCGCAGGCTCCGCCGGGCCGAGGTTCCCGTCGTCCTTGTGGCCAACAAGGCCGACTCGCCCAACGATGACGCCGAAGCCGCCAGGATGAACTCCCTGGGACTTGGCGAGCCGGTCGCGATCTCGGCTCTGCACGGCAGGGGAGCGGGGGAGCTGCTCGACTTGCTCGTCGCCCTGCTTCCCGACGCGCCCGAGCAGGAGGTTGGGGCGGCCGAGCCGCGCTTCGCGATCGTCGGCCGCCCCAACGTCGGCAAGTCCTCCCTGTTCAACAAGCTCCTCGGCCAGGAGCGCAGCGTCGTCTCCGAGGTCTCGGGCACCACGCGCGACGCCGTGGATTCGGTCGTCACCTGGCCGGACTACGGGACCGTGCGGTTCGTAGACACCGCCGGCATGCGCCGGGGCCAGATGGTCGAGGGCGTCGAGTACTACAGCTTCCTCAGGGCGTCCGAAGCCATCGCCGAAGCCGACGTCGTAGTTCTGGTGATCGACGCGACCGACGGCTTCACGACCGAGGACAAGAAGATCGCGAGGCGCGTGATGGAAGCCGGACGCGGGTTCTTACTGGTTGCCAACAAGTGGGACCTGGTCGAGGACAGGGACAAGACGTTCAAGAACCTGTCGGCGGTGGCGGGGCCGTTCGCGAACGCCCAAGTGGTCCGCACGTCGGCCGTCCGCGCACAAGGAGTGCACCGACTTCCGCCGATCCTCACGCAACTGCACGACAGGTGGAGCTTCAGGGCCCCAACGTCAAGCGTCAACGAGATAGTGCAAGCCGCACAGAGAGAGCGTCCGACCGCCAGGGGCGTCGGCAACCTCCACTACGCGACGCAGGTATCGTCCGGGCCCCCGACCTTCGTCATCTTCGGCGGCGCCAAGCCGCCCGACGGCCCCTACCAGCGATACATAGAGAACCGGCTGCGACGCGAGCTGGGCTTCGACGGTGTGCCGATCCGGCTGCGGTTCAGGGGACGCAAGCCGCGCACCCGCGGCGCCTGAAGAACCTGCGCTAGCCGGACGCCTCGATACGCGACTTCCCCGGGACCTCCGAAGACGAGTCCTACACCTTGGACGAGGTCGGTGCGCTCACGGCCATCTCTGTCCCGGCCACGACGACCCTTTCCTATGACTCCTTGCCCAGGGCCCCTCGGGCCCGATCGGCTACTCAGGCGGTACCGAGGGAAGCATCTACCTGAAGGACCTTCACTCTGACGTGGTCGCAGAGACCCCGGCTCAGGGCGGGTCGGTCTCTGTCTCTTAGGCCTCCTGGTACTCGCCCTGGGGCGAACGCGAGGAGCTGCTGGACCCGCCGGGCCTTATGGGCTTCCAGGGCCAGCCCCAGACGGGCTCGGGCACCTCCGAGCTCGTGGACATGACCACTCGTTACTACGCCCCTTCCCTCGGGCGCTTCACCACCGGTGACGTCCTGTTCGGGGAGGTTTCAAGCCCGATGAGCCTTAACCGGTTCGCCTACGCGGGGGCCAGCCGGGTCACCTACACCGACCACAGCGGGATGTACTGGATGGTCGGGAATGGTGAGGAGAGAACCCAGTACGAGACCGCGGCCTACGGCGGATACACCCAGACCGGGTCCTGGCCCTACGCGTCGTGCCACGCGCGCTGCGGTTCCGATCCGCTGGACCAGTACGGGGAGGACTTCGACCCGTACGACTACCAGGACTGGGTGGATGAGCACCTCGACGACATCAACGCCGCAGCCGACGCGTTCGACGTGCCGCCTTCGGTGATCACGGGCGCGACCGTGAACGAGTTCTGGAACGACAGCGACCAGTCCTTGTCAGACGGTACGAAGGCGCTCGGGTGCGAGGCTCCAGGCGTAAGGTGCCTCGGCCGCCTGGTGGCCAAGCTGAACGGGGACTGCGAGAAGGCTTCCTACGGCCCCGGGCAGATCCAGAAACGGCGGGCTCGTCTGGTGGATAGCGCCGTGCACCAACTTCTGGGCGACATCGAGAAGTGCGCGTGGTTGTTTCACTGCTGGCACACCGACGACGCCCACCTGGTGTCGCGCCTTCGGGACGAGCGAACGAACAACTACTACACGGCCGTCTACCTGGCCACCCGCCCTCGTTCGAGCCTTGGCTTGTTGCTGCTGGCAACCGTTGCAGGATGTTCGGACTCGCCTACATCCGGGCAACTGGCGAACTCGGGTCCCAACGCCGTGTTCGAGACGCCGATGGGGGCGTCGGTGGCCCTGCATGAGGCCTTCTCCGAGCAGGACTGGATCAGGGTCGAAGCGATCGGAGGTCCGGAAGCGGCCCGTTGGCTGATGGACCACCAGCCGGACAGCGCGCTGGAGGGATCCAGCGGGTACCTGCCGTGCGAGGAACGACCCGAGGGGTTCCTCTGCTACTGGACCTACATCCGGACGGAGGGGCAGGTGCAGTTCCGGTTCGCGTATCTGGTGACGGTGGTCCCGTCGGGCGATGCTTACCGCGTGCAGTCCGTGCGCCTGAGTAGGGCCGAATGAGCCTGACCTTGACCTTCATGACTCTTCCCCTTTTCGCCAAACGGCCCTTAAGCGGACCCAGCGAGCGGCTATCGTATGGGCCACGGGCCGTGGCGCAGCTTGGTTAGCGCGTCTGACTGGGGGTCAGAAGGTCGCCGGTTCGAATCCGGCCGGCCCGAC
>CAZHRY010000127.1:0-2833 GCA_964535065.1 uncultured Actinomycetes bacterium | reverse complement strand
TTGCGTGCATTGGCCAGCGCTTCCTGGGCGATCCTGTAGAGGATCGAGCGGGCCGACGCCGACGGCTCCGAGTCCAGCGTGGAACGGATCGCCACCTCCATGCCCTGATCCTCGAAGAGCGTCATCAGATGCTGGCGAAGAGTGGCTGCCAAGCCGTCCCTGTCCAGGGTGCGGGGCTGCAGGTCGAACATCATCTTCCGCAGCGAGCGGATCGAGGCCGTGACCGACTCGAGGGACTTGTCGAGGACGTCCTGATCCGCTTCCGCCACCCGCTCCTTCAGCGACTCCAGCCGGAGCTGCGCCGCCGTGAGGCTCTGGATCGGCGCGTCGTGCAGGTCCTCGGCGATCCGGGTCCGCTCGGCCTCCCCGGCGGCGACCAGGCGGGCCAGCAGCTCCCTTCGCTCGCCCTGCGCCCGCAGCAGGGCTGACTCGGCCTGCTTCTGCTCGGTGATGTCCACCCAGAACCCCTGCCAGTAGGCCGGGCGCCCGGTCTCGTCCGTCAAAGGCACGGCCTGGTCACGGACCCAGACCACCCGCCCGTCGGCCGCCAGGATCCGGTATTCGTCGAAGTACGGGGCGGGATCCGCGTCGCGCTCGTCCGAGGCCGCATGCACCCGCTCGCGATCGTCCGGATGAACGACGTCATGCCAGGAGACCCTTCCCGAGACCCAATCCTCGGCCGGGTAGCCCGTCATCTCCTCGATCCGCGGGCTCGTGTAGAGCACCTCGTACGGGGCGATGCGATCCAGATACACGGCCGCGGGCATGGCCTCGACCAGCACCCTGTAGCGCTCCTCGGCCTCTCGGAGGGCCCGCTCAGCCTCTTTCTGGTCGGTGATGTCAACCCAGAAACCGAGCCAGGACTCGAGGCGACCCTCACCATCGAAGATCGGAACGGACTCGTCGCGCACCCACACCGTCCGCCCGTCGGAAGCCAAGACCCTGTACTCGTCGCTGAACCTCCTCGGATGCTCGTTCAGGTCGTCGGACGCCGCGATCACGCGTTCGGCGTCGTCGGGGTGCAGGATCGAGCGCCAGCCGACGGCGCCCGAGTACCAGTCGGTGAGCGGATAGCCGAGCAATCCTTCGACGACAGGACCCACATAGATCATCCGCCTGTCGCCGATCCTCTCAAGGGACACGCACGCCGGGATAGACTCGACGAGCTGACGATAGCGCTGTTCGGCGTCCTTCAGGGCGGCCTCCGCCGCCAGGCGATCGGTCACGTCGATGCCGATCGCGATCCGGGCCTTACGGTCGCCTCTCTCAAGCACCCTGGACCAGACGTCCACGTCGAGTTCGGACCCATCCTTCCGCAGATGACGCCAGGTGCCGAAGTAGGCCAGCTCCTCCCGGCTCTCCAGGAGCTCAGCGACCGTCAACCGGAACCGCTCACGCTCGTGCTCTGGCCGCAGATCCATCAGCGACATCGCGAGGAACTCCTCGCGCGTGTAGCCGTACTGCCGGAGCGCGGCCTCGTTAACGTCCAGCGGCCGCAGCTCCACAGGGTCCCAGACCCACATCGGAACCGGGTTCTCCTCGAACAGGGCGCGGGCCGCAGCTTCATTCTCCCGCAGCGCCTCCTCTGCGCGGCGGCGCTCGGTAACGTCGCGCGCGATACCTAGGACCAGCGATCGACCATCGACCTCGACGAAGCGCATGAGCCCCTCGGTCAGCCTGATGTCGCCGTCGGCACGGCGAACCCGAACGTCCCCCGCCACCGACTCGCGCGATCGGCTGATCGCGTCGAAGTACGCTTCCAGGTCTTCGGGGAATGGGTACAGGTCCAGCTCGAAGGGCGTCCGCCCGATCAGCTCCTCCCGCGGATAGCCGACCATGCGGCAGAACGAGTCGTTCATGCCCAGGAAGCGCTGCGTCTCGACGTCGGCCAGGATCAAGCCGTCGTCCACATCACGCAGGAAGACCTCGACGAGTGCCGAGAGCACACGGGGATCGTCTAGGGGGGAGTCGGCGCCACCCGTGTGCCGCTCGCCCGCCATCTCGCCTAGTCGCGCGGCTCCAGGACGCGCACCCTCTCGGGCAGGTACGGGTGCAGCTTCTCCGGCAGCGTCACGGAGCCGTCCGCGCGCTGGTGGTTCTCGAGCAAGGCGATCAGCGTGCGACCGATGGCCGTTGCGGTCCCGTTCAGCGTGTGCAAGGTCTCGAGCTTGCCGTCGGCACGGCGAACCCTGGTCTGCAAGCGCCGTGCCTGGTAGTCGGTGGTGTTCGAGCACGATGTCAGCTCCCGGAACTTCTGCTGGCCGGGAAGCCAGACCTCTATGTCGTACTTCTTGGCCGCAGACCCACCCAGGTCGCCCGCGGCGATGTTCACCACCCGGTACGGAAGCTCGAGGTTGCCGATGATCTCCTCTTCGACCGAGACCAAGCGCTCGTGCTCGTCCCAGGAGGTCTCGGGCGTGGTGAAGGCGAACATCTCCACCTTGTCGAACTGGTGGACACGGAACATCCCGCCCATATCCTTGCCGTAGGTGCCGGCCTCTCGACGGAAGCACGTCGAATAGCCGGCATAGCGCAGCGGCAGCCGGTCCTCGTCGATGATCTCGCCCATGTGGAATGCGGCCAGCGGCACCTCGGCGGTGCCAACGAGGTAGAGCTGATCCTCGTCGGTCCTGTAGATGTTCACCTCGTCGGACGGAAGGAACCCGGTGCCGTACATGGCCTCCTCTCGGACCAGGACGGGCGGGATGACGGGCGTGAACCCCTTCGCGGCAAGGATGTCCATCGCATGCCTCATCAACGCGAACTGGACGAAGACCAGGTCGCCGGTCAGGTAGACGAAATCGAGCTCAAAATACTCGGGCACGCCTATGGG
>CAZHRY010000126.1:0-2847 GCA_964535065.1 uncultured Actinomycetes bacterium | reverse complement strand
AAGATCGACGGTGCCTCCTGCGGTACGGGATGCACGACGACACAGTTCGTACCCCTCGCTTCCACGGTGGCTGTCGAGATCGACCGGGACCTCGTGCCCGGGCAGCTCGCAACTGCGCTCTCGGGCGACGTTGCACTCGCCTCTTATCCACTCGCCGCGGGAAGTGCGGCCTCGATCGGCCTCGATGCGTCGCACACGGGCGACGAGCAGTTCGAGGAGAGGCTGGATCGTTTCCTGGATCTTCCCGAGACGCTCGTTCTGGTGGACGAAGACGACGATGGGAACTCGAACGACGACGACAACGGGAACGGCGTCGAAGGCGAGGTGCTGCTCGACCGAGGGAGTCCGGGCATCACGTCGTGCACGGACACGCAGTACGCGGCGGCGAACGCGATGGAGATCTGCGACGTCGCGATCGCCGCGAACTTCGCGCACAACGACGCGTTCATGGGGGAGATGCTCCATCTCGGCACGCTGCGCTACTTCCAGCGCTACCGCGACGAACAACGACGGCTCTACGCGATCGATCGCGTCGTCGCTGCGATCCTGCCGGCGGTCGGGATCACGAGCGGAGGCCTCGCCGTCGAGTACTTCTTCGACCGGCCGATCGGCGTCGACGCATCCGAGCCGGTGATGGACATCCGCGGGCACGGCGACCTGCTGAACCGGATCGACGCGCCCACCGCTCCGACGGACCGCGAGACGCGGTTGATGGCTCACATCGGCTCGGCGCTCGAACACCAGGTGTGGGAGGAGCTCACCGGCCGCGAGTTCATCTCGACCGTCAAGGGCTTCCAGCTCGCCCGCGAGCGATTCGCGTCGCACGGGATCCTGACGAGCACCGGCCCGGGCACCGGTTCCGCCGGCTACGTGACTCACCGAAATGCGCTGAACGGGTTGATCATCGACCGCTCGTTCCGGAACGCCGCGTACCTGGACACCCTCATCGGGGCCGGTGCCTCGGGCGTTCGGGTCGTGACGCCGTCCACGTCGATCGCCGGCGAAGCGGGCTACTCGGAGGTCCGTGTCCAGGAAGCGACGCTCCCGCCGGGCGGCATCCGGATCGACATGGTGATCGAGCGGAGCGGCATGGCGAACGGCGCCTTCGCATTCGACCTCGTGCCGCCGAGCCTGCTCGAGCTCGACTTCTTCGACCTTCCGTTCGGGGACCCCAATCTCTTCGGTCCTCGCTCTACGACCGCGGATCCCGTCTCGATGGTGAGCGGCAACAACTATCTCGCGGAGACGGACCTCTCGATTCCGACGAACGGCCCCCCGCTCAGGCTGAGCCGTTCCTACAACTCGCAGAGCGATCGCTCGGGAGCGCTGGGCTTCGGCTGGACGCACGCGTTCGAGATGCGCATCGAGCCGCCGAGGGACAAGCAGCAGTTGGCGATCCTCCCGGCCAGCCTGTCCGGCTTCAAGGACGACGACAAGGTGGAAGGAGCACGCTCGGACACCACGAATAGCTGGAACGACGGGACGGGCTCGCTGGAGACCGTGCAGTGGGCGGCGATGCCGGCGTCGTTCATGCAGAAGGTGACGGTCGAGAAGCTCGTGCTCGATCTCGGCTACCGGGGCGCCGGCATCCAGTTCACGGTCTGGCAGAACAACACGCAGATCCAGGGTCCGGTGTCCGTGCCCGATCAGCCGGGCGGCGTCTCCCATCTCGAGACGTTCGACCTGCCGGCCACGCTGAACCTCGGCAGCCCCTTCGAGATTCGCTTCCCCACGGGCTTCAACGGGTCGGATCGGCTGCACCATGCCCGCGTCCGAGTGGATCTGTCCGGCGCGGAGATCGAGCGCATCGAGCTCCCCGCAGTTCCGAGCGGCAGCTCCGGATGGGGGGCCAACCCGGCGCTCGCCGGCGATGACGACGACGCGACGTGTGCGATACCGGGCTCGGCGGGCACGTCGGTGCAGTCGCTCACGTGGCCGGCCCCCGCGGACTCGAACGGGGCCTTCGGCGTCGAAGTGGACGTGACCGTCAGGAAGCCCAGCAACGACAACGGGCGCGCGACGCTCTGGCTCGGGCCGCAGGGCACCGGTGCGGGCTTCCTCGTCGGCCTCAACCCCGAGTGGCTGGGCGCCGGACGCACCCGGTTCTTCACGACGAACGTCAGCCAGCTCAGCACGGCCACGTACGAGGCGATCCAGCAGGACCACGTCGAGCTGTGCGAGCTGCGGCGCACGCTGCTCCGGATCCGTGAGCAGCGCGACTTCGTGCTCGAGACGGGGGCGCGGGAGCGTTTCTCGAAGGTGGGCTCGACGTGGCTGCCTGCGCGCGGCGTGCGGAGCCAGCTCACGGAGATCGCGGGCGGCTATCGCATCACGCGCCCCGACGGCAGCAAGCTCGACTTCACCCAGGCGGGCCCGAACGGTTCGAGCCAGCTCACGGAGATCTCCGACGCGCAGGGCCGCAGCCTGCTGCTCGCCTACGACGCGGGCACCCAACGCCTCCAGAGCGTGACCGAAGAAGGAGCTCCCGCGCGTCAGCTGCTCTTCGAGTACGACGCGAACGGACACATCGACCGGATCAAGGACTGGTCGGGCCGTGTGTGGGAGTACACGGTCGATGCGCAGGGGGACCTCGTCGAGTTCCGCGACCCGCTCGCCGTCCAGAACGGCTGGCCCGGCGTCCAGTACGCCTACGAGAGCGGGCACGTCGAAAACCCGGATCTGAACCACAACCTGAAGCGGATCACGCACCCGGAGGATCGGAACGGCGGCGCCGCGGGGGGCGTCCGCTTCGTCGAGTTCACGTACTTCAACGACGACAAGGTGGCGAGCCACACGGACGCGCTCGGCAACACCCAGTCCTTCCTCTTCAACCTCGTGCGGCTCGAG
>CAZHRY010000125.1:0-2906 GCA_964535065.1 uncultured Actinomycetes bacterium | reverse complement strand
CGGGCCCCGCCCGCGCCGGAACCCGTCTCGCGCATAGCGCGCCGCCTCCCGCTCGGCGAACAGGTGGGCCGTGCCGACCTTCGGCCGTTGCGGTCGCCCGCACCCCCTCGATACGCTGCGGCGATGAGCCGGCCAGTCCTCTCCCGCCTGCGGACAGCGACCCTCGGGCTCCTGGTCGCCGCCGCCGGCCTGGGCATGGGCCAGCCTGCCCTGCGAGCTGCCGCCTGCCAGACGAGCGTCCCGGCGAACGGCGCCTTCACCGTAACCGTCTGCATCACCGCTCCTTCACCGGGCGCCACGCTCACGGGCGACACCGCGGTTTCGGCAACCGCGACCGTCACGAACGGCAAGACCATCAAGAACGTGGAGTTCTTCCTCGATACGCAGTACCTGCTGACCGACTATGAGGCTCCCTACACGTTCACCTTTCCGGTGCCGGCGTTCGCGAACGGCGTCCGCTACTTGAAGGCGCGGGCGACGGTGACGCGGGGGAGCTGGTCCGACTTCCTAGCAAGAAGGCGAGCATCCCCGTCACTATCGAGGTCTCCTCGCCGGCGGACCCGGTCGAGCCGTTCGTGCCGAGGGAACCGGACGTCGGCACGGGAGTGCCCGTCCACGTCGTTGCCGCCGGTGACGGGGCGGACGGCCGCAAGAAGGCCGACGCGGTAGTCTCCCGTATCGCCGCCCTGGATCCGGACATGCTGCTGTACCTCGGAGACGTCTACGCGCGAGGCAGCAACACGGAGTTCCACAACTGGTACGGGACCGGCGGACTCCGGTTCGGAGCCTTCGCTGCGATCACGAACCCGGTCGTGGGTAACCACGAGTACGAGACGAGGGGAGCGGCGCCCTACTTCGAATACTGGGGCGACCCTCCTCACTACTACTCGGTGGACACGGGGGGGTGGCACGTCGTCGTCCTCGACTCCACCGAGGAGTACGCGCAGGTCACCCCCGGAACCGCGCAGTTCGACTGGCTCGTGGAGGATCTGAAGGCGGCCGACGACTGCACCTTGGTCGCCATGCATCATCCGGTCTACTCGCTCGGAGCCTCGGCGGGCGGCGAGCGCCTGGCCAGCCTGTGGAGCTTGCTCGTCGACGAGGGGGTCGATCTGGTGCTCACCGGGCACGCCCACAACTACCAGCGCTGGATGCCGCTGGACGGAACCGGCGCACCGGACCAGCTCGGTACGACCCAGATCACCGTCGGCACCTCGGGCCACTTCCTCTATCCGTTCGGAACGACGGATCCGCGGGTGGCGGCCAAGAACAGCAAGAAGCACGGAGTGCTGGACATGTCGCTCACGGCTGGCGCTGCCGCGTTCTCCTTCGTGACGTCGTCCGGGGCGGTCATCGACTCGGGCGCGGTCACTTGTTCTCCGGAGGTCGATCACGAACCCCCGACCGCCCCGGTCCTGGTGGCAGGTGCGGTGTCGCCCGACCAGGTGGATCTCTCATGGAGCGCGGCCAGCGACGACGTCGCGGTCACCGGCTACCGCGTGCTCAGGGACGGGGTGGAGGTGACCACGGTTGCGCCAGAGACACTCTCGTACTCGGACGAGGGCCTCGCCTCCGAGACTTCCTACGCCTTCGTCGTGGAAGCTCTCGACGGAGCGGGCAACGCCACGGCATCGAACGAGGAGAAGGTGACCACGCCTGAGTGGCCGGACACCACGCCCCCGTCGGCGCCACCGGAGCTGACCGGCGTGGCGGTGGACGCTTGGACCATCTCGCTGGACTGGGGAGACTCTGCCGACGACGAGGGCGTCACCGGATACGACGTGTACCGCGACGGCGTGTTGATCGCGGAGCTGACATCCGCCGACACGGCCTTGCTGGAGACGGGCCTGAGTCCGGGTACCACGTACGCCTACCAGGTGATCGCGCGCGATGAGGCCGGCAATCTCTCCGACCCGTCTTCTGTGGAGGTGACGACTCCGCCGGAACCCTCGCCCTCCCCCTCGCCGGAACCCTCGCCCTCCTCCGAACCCTCTCCCGAACCGACTTCGGAGCCATCCCCGGAGCCGTCCACGAGCCCGGAGGACCCGACGCCCAGCCCTTAGACTTCCCCGTGTCTGACCCTGGCCTCGATCTCATCTGCGTGGGCGACGTCATGCTCGACGTCCACGCCAGGTTCGGCCCGCTGACCAGCGGGGGCGACGTTCACGGCCGCGTCACCGTTCAGCCGGGGGGGACCTCCGCCAACGCGGCCGTCTGGGCCACGTGGGCCGGGGCGCGCTCGGCCGTGGTGGCGGCCGTGGGCCAGGACCTCGTGGGCGAACTGCTCATCCGCAGCCTGGATGAACGGGGGGTGGATGTGACGGGTGTCGTTCGGCACGAGGCGCCGAGCGGGGCGATGCTCGTGGCGGTGGAGACCGGCACGCGTTCGATGGTCGCCGACCGAGGGGCGAATGCGGCGCTGGTGCCGGGGGACCTCGGGGAGTTGCGGGCCGGCGCCGTGCTGATCTCGGGTTACCTGCTGCTGCAGCAGCCAGGGTACGAGACGGCGCTCGCTGCCCTCGCCGGCTGTGAGGCCGAGCTGGTCGCCGTGGAGGCCGCATCGTGGCCGCTGATCGACGCCTTCGGAGCGGGCCGCTTCTTCCAGGACACCTCCGCAGCGAGCGTCATCCTCGCGAACGACGACGAGGCTCGCTCGCTCGTCGGGCGCTCCGGCTTCGACGCGGCCAGGGAGCTGGGGGAGCGGTACAGGATCGCGGCCGTGAAGAGCGGCCCCGCGGGGGCCGCTCTGGTGGTCGAGGGGGCCCTTCACCAGGCCGGAGCGGAAGCCGTGGACGAGATGGATGCGACGGGCGCCGGAGATGCGTTCGACGGTGTGCTGCTGGCGGGCCTGGCTCGCCGCGACCACCCCCCCCACGCGCACCCCCCCGCGGGCCGCCCCGGCGGGG
>CAZHRY010000124.1:0-3105 GCA_964535065.1 uncultured Actinomycetes bacterium | reverse complement strand
ATCGGCGGGCCCGCCGGCTGCGCCGGCCGAGGCTCGAGCTGAACCCCGGCCGTCGAGTAGTACTTCCCCTCGAAAGGCCCTTCGTCCCGGCCCCACAGAGCCCTGATCGCCAGGATCGCCTCCTCGAACCTGGGCCATCTCTCCGACCAGTCGATCCCTGCCACCTCGTAGTCCCGCTGGGAGGAGCCTGGCCCGACTCCCGCGATCGCCCTGCCCCCAGAGAGGAGGTCGAGGGCGGTGAGCGTCTTGGCGAACGCGATCGGCCCGCGGATCACAGGCAACCCGATGGTCGTCGCCGGGGTCATACCCTCGGCGGCGG
Organism: uncultured Actinomycetes bacterium; assembly: GCA_964535065.1. Taxonomy (GTDB): domain Bacteria; phylum Actinomycetota; class UBA4738; order UBA4738; family HRBIN12; genus AC-51. The sequence goes on along the minus strand of CAZHRY010000124.1, from coordinate 2,786 downwards.
GGATGATGGCGGCCAGCGCCACGGTGCCGTCTAGCCAGGGCCGCGACCACACGAGGTGGTCGTTCACGCTGACCGCAGTGAAGCCGAGGGCCTGCGCCTCCGCGACATAGCGGAGGAGATCGGCGGGTCCGGGCGGTGGCCCGCTCCAGCCGATCTGAGGCAGATGCACGCCGAAGTCCACGTCCCCCCTCATGAACGCGTCATGTGCGGCAGGGTAGCAAGCCCGAAGAAGGCAGCCAGGATGCACCCTAGCGCTCCGTACCCGCCGGCCGCCAAGGCGAAGCCCCCGGCCGCCGCGCCGACAAGGTAGCCGAACTGCAGCGCGGCCGCCCGGACGCTCATCACGGCTACCCGCTCGCTCGGGGCGGCGTCCAGGCCGAACCAGCTGCCGACGAACGTGCGCGCCCCGGCCAGGAAGGCGAGACCCGCCAGCAGCGCGGCGCTGCCGAGAGGGCCAGGCCTGGCGGCGCCGAACAGCGCGACCCCGACTCCGAGCGAAGCGGCCAGGAGGATCAGAGCCCGGCGAGCCGTCCGGCCGGTCCAGCGCCGCGCGAGGATGCCACCCGGGACGTAGGCGGCCGCCACAAGGGCGAGGATCAGCCCTGTCGTCGCCGGGCTGGCCCCGTAGCTCTCGACGAAAAGCGCTCCGGAGAACACGAGCGTCCCGGTCCATGCGGAGTAGGCGAAGAACTCGCCCAGCGCCCACCACGCCACACGCGGCCTCTTCCACGCCTGGCGGATCGTGGCCCCTGGTCCCGCGGGAGCGTCCTTGGGACGAGCACGGACCAACACGAGGCCTGCCCAGGCGCTCACAAGAGGAACAACGAGCACAGCGAGCCTCCACCCACCCGAGGCCAGCGCTCCTGTGACGGGCATCCCGACGACCCAGGCCACCGGTTGTCCGGCAAGCGTCCAGGAAAGGACCCTCGCACGGTCCTCCTCGGGGCTCCACGCTGCAGCGGCTGCGATCCCTGCGGAGAGCACGATGGCCAGGGAAGCGCCAACCACCAACTGGGCTGCCGCGAGGAAGGCGAAGGTCGGAGCGATCGAAGTCAGGATCGCTCCGACCGCGAGGAAGGCGAGGCCCGCCACGAGTAGATCCCGGAGACCGGCGCGCCGGGCGAAACCGGACACGATCAGCGCCGTCGCGCCGGGGGCAATACCCGATATCGATCTCAAATGGCCGGCGTGGGGGGTTTAAACGCCCAGGCCGGCCGCCACCTGCGGCAGGATCGGCGTCAGCGAGACCAGGGCCGCCTGGCTCGCGAACAGGCTCATGAACAGAGCCTTCGTGGGCGGCATGTCGCGCCGGGCGATCAGATGGCGCGCTGCTACAGAACGTTGCGCTCCCAAGACGAGTGACATGGCGTGCCCCCTTCGCTTCGTTCGTTAGGACGAAGCTATGGGGGGCCGATCGCCTCACCATCGGCGCTACCACCCAATCACGACACGCACAGGTGGCGGCCAGCACGCAGGCCGCTACACGTTCCCCATCATGGAGTAGCGAGCCGCGGCAGCGGCTCGGGCGGCCTTCCCGGAGACCCCGAGCTTCGAGTAGATGTTGGAGAGGTGCCGTTCGACGGTCCGCACGCTGATGAACAGCTCGGCCGCTATCTCCTCGTTGTTACGGCCCGCCGCGACCAGAGCCAGCACGGCCAGCTCTCGCTCGGTGAGGTCCGGCAACCCCTCCGGCGCCGCCGGGCGGGACGGCGTGCCCAGGAAGCCACGGACCTGGGACACGAACTCCGGCCAGGCCGGCTCGTCCTCCAGCAGTATGTGGTTGCGTCCCTCGAGCGGGACGAAGCGCGCATCGGGGATCAGTGCCGCGAGACGCCGGCCCTCCTCGAACGGGGCGACCGCGTCCTCGCGCGCATGGAGCACGAGCGTGGGAACAGACACGTGGGGAGCCTGCTCGGCCACGTCCACCAATCCTCTGGCTCGCCTCAGACGCGCCGCCATCTCCGCGGTCGCGGACATGCGCTGCATCTCGTCGAACCACCGCATCTGCTCGGAGCTGGCATCCGGCACGAACATCGTCGTGAAGGCCCGCCGGAACGCCGGGTTCGGCCGGTCCCACCCGGTTCGCACTATCGAGATCAGCGCCTCCGCTTCCTCGAGCTGCTCGGGCGTCGAGGCGGCCTTGAGCCTGCCCCGCAGATAGGTCCCGTAAAGGATCAGGTGGCTCACCCTCTCGGGATGGCGAACCGAGTAGTCGATAGCCACCGGTCCTCCACCGGAGACGCCCAGGAGAGCGAACCGGTCCGCCCCCGCCACCTCGATCACGGTCTCGAGGTCGGAGACGCACGCCTCGAGCGAGAGGTCCTCGGCCTCGCGATCGGAGAGGCCGCTGCCACGCTGGTCGTACCTGATCAGCGTGTGGCCGTCGGTTAGGGCCTTGAGCCAGTGCCGCCAGATCGGGCTCGTCCAGTCGAGCTCGAGGTGGGTGAGCCAGGTGGAGGCCCGAACGATCGCGGGGCCGTTCCCGCTCACGGCGAAAGCGAGGCGTACCCCGTCGGGTGCGGTGCAGAACCGGATCCGCTGGCTCAAGATCGGTCCATGCTAAGCGGCCCGCGAAGGTCGCTGCATATGTGAACGAAGGAGCGGCCCCACCCGGCCGCTCCCCCGTCCGATCCGAACCGCTTCGAACCGCTACGTGGCCATCAGCTCCGCGGCACGTGCGTTGTCGTCCGTGACGACCACGCCACGTGAGCGCGTGGCCAGGTAGAGCACGCGGACGTTGATGCCCGCGTCGGCGACTTTGCGAGCCATCATCCCGAGCGTTCCCG
>CAZHRY010000123.1:0-3181 GCA_964535065.1 uncultured Actinomycetes bacterium | reverse complement strand
TCGGCGATCTCGCCGACCGTACGCCCGGCGCTCTCGACCTCGGAGGCGCCGGCGGCCTCACGAAGGGCTGCGAACAGGCGAACGCGTATCGTCATCGCAGGTCAAGGGTACCGCCGGCCATGCCGACCCGGTATCGTGAGGCGTATCCCATGGCCGTCCTGGCGCTGCTTTCGGACCGTTCCATCGGGCAGGCCCTGCCTGCCCTGCTGGACCTGCTCCCCGACCTGAAGGTCGAGCCCCTGTCGGTGAGGTCCCTCAGGCACGTCTTGTCGATGGGGCCCGAAGCGGTGCTGGTGGATGCGGCCGAGAACCCCGGCCATGCCTGGTCGGTGTTGAACGAACTCCGAACCCACGACGCGCGCGTTCCCGCGATGGTGATCGTTGAGAGGGACCACCTCGAGCGGCATCCGTGGCACGAGGTCGCAGACGAGCTGGTGTTCCCGGGAGCGCCCCTGGCAGAACTGCGCGTCCGGCTCGCCATGCTCCGGCGCCGCGCCGGCTCGGGCGAAGGCACCATCGTCAAGCTAGGCCCCCTCTCCATCGACACGGAGACCTACAGGGTCACGGCCGGAGCGCGGAAGCTGGATCTCACCTACAAGGAGTTCGAGCTGCTGCGGTTCCTGGCTCTGCGGCCGGGCCGCGTTCACACGCGGCCAGGCCTGCTGCGCGAGGTCTGGGGATACGACTTCTACGGAGGCACGCGCACCGTGGATGTGCACGTTCGAAGGCTCAGAGCCAAGCTTGGGCCCGAGTACGAGCACCTGATCGAGACGGTCAGGGGTGTGGGCTACCGGGCGGCCGACACGTCCGAACGGCCGGGCGGCTCGGCAAAGGTCGCGGACCCGACGACCTAGCACATCGTCGTCAGGGTCAAATGACTCGCTCGGGCACTGCGCGGCCGACACCCGTCCCGCCGATTACGGTGGGGTGAACGGCCTGCTCAGGATCGCGGCGCTCGTCCCGCTACTGGGACTCATCCCCCTCGGTTACGCGTTCCCCGGCCTGTTCATGAGGCTCGCGCCGGCCGCCGAAGCCCGGAGCTGAAGGAGAGGGCTCCAGGATCGGGCGGCCGGCGCGAGCCGCTCAACCGCATATCCATCCCCCCGGCTGTGCGGCCCCGCGCTTCGCGCGGGGCCGCAGCCATTCCCAGAGGCCGTTCCCCTTTACCCCGGCCACCCTCGTCCGACAGGGAACCCATGATCCTGGTGCACCGGCTCGACGGGGGCCCGATGTTCCTCAACGACGAACTGATCGAGTCCATCGAGGCCACCCCCGAGACAGTCGTCACGATGGTGGACGGCCGCCGGCTGGTCCTTTCCGACAAGCCCTCCGAGGTCGTCGAGGCGGCTGTCCGGTTCCGGGCCTCGGTGCTTGCCACGCTCGAGGGCATGCGCAGGGGGGATGCCGAGACCCTCCACCTCCATCCGGTCGACGATCCCCAACGAACGGACTACCCCGGCCGCCCGGACGCATAGCCCTCGGAAGCCACGAGAACCGCTACCAGGAAGAGGGTACGAGGCTCTGCCTGCTTCCCGGCGGATATCGAACCCTCGACCCATGCGGCGAACACGTGTTGGCACCGATACCTCCCAAGTCACGGGGCCCGCGCAAGTCGCCCCGCCGATGGGAGGGAACACATGCAGAGCCAAGGCACGGCCACGATCACCTGCACGGTGGTCGTCGCAGAACCCGGAAACGCGACCTGCGCACAGGACCTGGTGCTCGAGCACCTCGACCTCGTCCAGCAAACGGTCAACCAGGTAGCCGCCCGATTCCCCCGCCAGGTCGAGCGCGACGAGCTTTGGAACGCCGGAGCGCTCGGCCTGGTCGAGGCGGCCAACCGCTACGACCCCGATTCGGGCGTCCCATTCGCCCACTTCGCCAGAGCCAGGGTCCGCGGAGCCATCATCGACTCCACCCGTGACCGCGACTGGGCAGCCCGCAGCGTGCGGCGCAAGACCCGCCGGATCCGAACCGCAGAGGTCGGCTTCGTAGAGACGCACGGGCGCATGCCAGAGGAACCCGAGCTGGCCGCGCTGCTGGACATGACCGTCGAGCAGCTGCGTGAGAGCCGGGACCAGGCCGCCAAGGCGTCCCTGCTCTACCTGGACCACACGTATGAAGACGAGACCTCCCTGGCCGGGTCGGTTGCCGAGTGCGACGACTCGCTCATCCCTCACGAGGCCCTCGAGCAGCGGGAACTGATCGGCACCGTCCGCGCGGCCGTGGCCGGTCTTCCGGAGATCCAGCGTGAAGTCATCGAGCGCTACTACCTGGGCGGAGAGCTGCTGCAGGACATCGCTCGGACGCTCGGCGTCACCGAGGCGCGCGTGTCGCAGATGTGCGCGGAGGCCGTCGCATCCCTCAGAGCCCTCTTCGCCACACGGTACGAAGGTGTGCCCGAGGTGGCCGACCGCTCTCCCGGCAAGCGTGCCCGTGCCGCCTACCTGTCCATGGCCGCGACGCACTCGTCCTGGCTGGCGTGCCTGCAGGCCGCCGACGGCGACTGGTCCCCGGCGAGCGCCTAGCGTTACTCAGAGTTAACGCCCAGGTAACGGAGCCGGCTCCCTTCGCCCCTACCCTTAGATGGTCGCCGACCACCGAGGGGAAGGAGTGATCGTGGCGAACCCGAAGACGCCGAAGGACGTCATCGCCATGGCCAGGGAGGCAGGGGTCCAGATCGTCGACCTCCGCTTCACGGACCTGCCGGGCCAGGTGCAGCACCTGTCTCTCCCGGTTCACCAGCTAACGGAGGAGAAGTTCGCAGAAGGGCAGCCCTTCGACGGCTCCTCGGTCCGCGGGTTCCAGGAGATCCAGGAGTCGGACATGCTCCTGGAGCTGGACCCGAACACCGCCTATATCGATCCGTTCACGAAGCACCCGACGCTCAACATCACGTGTTTCGTCAAGGACCCGATCACGGGCGAGGACTACAGCCGCGACCCGCGCAACATCGCGCGCAAGGCCGAGCTGTACCTGAAGCAGACGGGCATCGCCGACCAGTCGTTCTGGGGACCCGAAGCCGAGTTCTACATCTTCGACTCGATCCGCTACGACCAGTCGCAGTTCGAGGGCTACTACCACATCGACTCCATCGCGGGCGCGTGGGCGACCGGCAAAGAGGAAGAGGGCGGCAACCTCGGTTACAAGCCGCGCTACAAGGGCGGCTACTTCGCGCTGC
>CAZHRY010000122.1:0-3245 GCA_964535065.1 uncultured Actinomycetes bacterium | reverse complement strand
ATGGACCTCGATGACGTGACGCTCGAGCTGAGGACAAGGGAACAGGTGCACGTTGTAGCCTTCGAGGGCCCCCAGCTCGATCTCCGGCAGCATCCGTTCCCCGCCCACCCCGTACAGGACCTGCAGGTCCTCGGCCCTGCCGGCGGTCGTCCGCTCGAGCCACCCCATGAAGGCGTGCGCCTCGTCGCTATAGCCCAGGGCGAACAGGGCGTAGAGCTCGAGCGCGGAGTCGCGGAGCCACGTGTACCGGTAGTCCCAGTTCCGCGCGCCCCCAATCTCCTCCGGCAGCGAGGTGGTGGGGGCCGCGACGATGGCGCCAGAGGGCGCGTTGGTCAGCGCCTTCAGGACGAGGGCGCTGCGGAGCACCGCCTCCCGGTATGGACCCCGGTAGGAACAGCGCTCCGACCAGTCCCGCCAGAAGCGGATCGTGGTCTCGACCCGGCGCGCCACCTCCCCGGCGTCGAGGCGCGCCACCCTGAGCTCGTGCGGCAGGGCGTAGGTGAGGACGGCGAACGTCTCCTCGCCGGCGCGCAGCTCGGCCTCCGCGCCGCACCCGCAGAGATCGGTCTGCACGATCGGGAGCCCGGACTGGAAGACCAGTGCGTCGGCGCCGCCGTAGACCACCCCGACGTCGCTTCCCTCCAGCGCCAGCCTGGGATACGTGAGCCCGTAGTCGAAGCGCGGATCGAACTCGATCGTGAGCTCGACGACACCTTCCTCGCACCGTGCGAGCCGGATGAGCTGGTGGTAGGGATGCACCGCCTCGGCGACCGCCGGATCCGACGTGGGTCGAACGGGGAAGCAGTCGAGGAGCGTGAGGACCCCGCCATCGGTGACGAACCGCGTCTCCAAGACGTTCGTCCCGTCCAGGTATCGCCGGCTCATCGAGGCGGCCCCCTTGGGGGCGATCCGGAAGTGGCCTCCCTTCCCCCAGTCGAGCAGCCGCGCGAAGACGGGACGCGCGTCGAACCGGTGGAAGCAGCACCAGTCGATCGAACCGTCAGGTGAGACGAGCGCGGCGGAGTGACAGTCGCCAATCAGCGCGTAGTCGCCGATCGGCGGGTAGGGCCCTGCGCTCATCGGCGTGCGCCCCTCCTTGACACGAACGCACCTACCCCTCCGCGGAGGTGTCCCGCTGGAACAGCCCCACCAACCGCCCGTCGGAGGTCGTGACGACCGCCGTCGAGATGTCGCGCTCGCTCATGAACCGCGTCATCTCCTCCACGCTCACGTTGGGACGGAACGTGCTCGGGCCGGAGCGCATCACGGTCTCGGCCGACGCGTCGGCGCTGCCGTCCAGCTCGGTCCGGAACAGGCGACCCAGGACCACTCGCTCCTCGTTCACCACCAGGCAGGTGTCCCATCCCGCGGCCCGCACCCGCTCCCGTACGTCGCCGATCCGCTCGCGCAGCTCGCAGGTCGGGACATCTGTCCGGGCCGCCTCGCCGATCCGCGGGGCCTCGGTGGCCTTCCCCTCCACGGGCAGCCCAGCCGCCGCCCAGTCGGCCTTGCCGGCCGCGTAGTCGTACACCTCGGTGAAACCGAGGCTCTCGAGCCGCCACGCGGCTCGTGGGCTCATGTCTCATTGGTAGTCGTGGCAGTAGACGATCACCGGCGCGTCGCGATCGAGCTGGCGGACCGTCTCCTCGGACAGCTCCTTCAACGGGATATTGATGGCGCCGGCGAGATGTTCCTCCTCGTACTCGGCCCGGGGAAGCACCTCGACCAGCCGGGCTCCCCGCTCGAGGAGCCCGCGCACCTCCTCCCGGTTGATCTCCTTCATCTCGTCCCTCCATCTCCGCGTCGATCGCACGACCGACCAGTCCGGCTCGTCTGACGCCTCTACTGGAGGCGTTCGCCCTCCCCAATGCCCCCGTGGACCGGACACTGAGGCCTTCCGACCGGTGGCTCCTCGAACACGAGCTCACGCGGGAAGACCCACGTGCACTGCCGGCAGTAGCAGTCACCCGGCCGCAGCCACCCCCGGGTCTGGGGCAGCTCGGTCGCCCGCACCACGCGCAGTCCGCAGCACCGACAGTCCACGATCACCTCCGATCGTTCGTCCTTTCCCCGTCGCTATCCGTACCACGCCTGGCTTCAGGCCGCGCAGCACGAGAGCTTGGCCACGTCCTTCGTGAACGTCTGGGCCGCGAGCTTGAGCCCCTCCGCGATCGTGAGGTAGGGATGGAAGGACCCCGCGATCTCCTCCACCGTCGCCCGGAACTTGATCGCGAGCACGGCGGCCTGGATCACCTCTCCGGCCGCCTCCGAGAGGATCGAGACCCCCAGGAGCTCGTCGGTCGACGCGTCGGCCACCATCTTGATCAGGCCCCGGGTCTCGCGGTTCACGATCGCCCTCGGCACCGCGGAGAGGGGCAGGACCGAGGTCTTCACGTCCCGTCCCTCAGAGCGGGCCTGGGCCTCGGTGAGTCCCGCCGACGCGATCTGGGGGCTGGTGAACGTGACCCTGGGCAGGGCACGGAGGTCGACGGTCCGCGAGGCCCCGTTCAGGGCGTTCTCGGCTGCCAGGTTCCCTTCGTAGGCCGAGACGTAGACGAACTGGGGGGCGGGCGTGCAGTCCCCCGCGGCGAACACCCGGGGGTTCGTCGTCCGCAGGTGCTCGTCCACGACGATGGCCCCTCTCTGGTCGAGCTCGACGCCGGCAGCCTCCAGACCCAGCTCACGCGTGTTCGGGGCTCGGCCCGTCGCCACCAGGATCTCCTCGACCGGGAACTCCCGGAGGGCCCCGTCGACCTCCGCGTGGACGATGCGCTTCCCCTCGGCCGTCGTCACCTTCACGATCCTGGCCGGGGCGTGGACCTCGGCGCCCTGGTGGCGGAGGATCCCCGTGAGGGCCTCCGAGACCTCGGGCTCCTCGAAGGGGGCGATCCTCTCGAGGACGTCGAAGAAGAGCACCTTCGTCCCCAGGTGCAGGAAGAACTGGCCGAGCTCGAGCCCGATGGCATTCGCCCCGATCACCGCCAGGGATCCGGGCAGCTCCTTCAGGTCGAGGGCCGTCGTGCTGGTCAGGTACCCCGCGTCCTGGAGCCCCTCGATCGGCGGGACCGCGGGAGACGCGCCGGTCGCGACCAGGTACGCACCGGCGGTGATCGTCCGGCCGTCCACCGAGACCGCGTCCGGGCCGGCGAACTCGGCGCGGCCCGGGATCACCTCGAACCCGTAGGCGTCCACGAGGTCGAGGTACTTCTCCTGCCGCATCGCCTGGACGAGCTTGTCCTTCTGGG
>CAZHRY010000121.1:0-3257 GCA_964535065.1 uncultured Actinomycetes bacterium | reverse complement strand
TCGACCTCCAGCAGGAGGTCACGATCGAACCCGGCGACTCGCTGCAGGGTGTCATCGTGTTCCGTCCGACCGGCGGGAACAGGTCGATGACCCTCGGGATCAGCTTCGATGACGGCGCTACCTGGGGCGAGTGGCAGATGAACCTGGGCCCGTTCTAGGGATCACGCCAGGGATCCGTAGGCCTCTTCGGACAGGCGCAGGGCTGTCGCAGGGCTCGAGGTGGTGGTCACCATCAGCATCCCCACGACCTCGCCGCGGAAGACGCATATCGCGGTCGGCTGAGCTCCGGCCGCGGAAACCACTCCCATGGCGGCGCAGAAGTAGTCCACCCCATCGACGGACCTCTGCACCACCGAGCTGGGATCGAACTCCCCTGATCCCGGGTACCCGCCCTGGAAGCCCTCCATGAACGACGAGAAGAAGGCGTCCGAGCCCATGTCGCCGAACTCGCTCGGAACACCTTCGATCGTGAAGAGGATGACCGCGGGGTTGACGTCGGAGCCGTAGACGGCCACGTCCATCGTCACCCCCATGACCTCGATGGAACCGAGAGCGTCCTCGATCTCTCGAACGGCGTCGGACCGGTTCCTGTCGTAGCCGCCCAGCTGGTCGGGGAAGCCTTGCCCGCGGCTCGTCACGAAGAGGACGACGCCGCCGACGACCAAAGCGGAGAAGGCGAGGATCGCGACGATCCCGATCCGGAAGTCGCGGCGCGAGGGCGGCGGAACGCCCGGGGGCGCGGCCGGCATCGGAGCTGTTCCCTCCGGAACCGGAACTCCCTCGGGCGTCGCGGGCATGGGCGCCCCGGTAAGACTGGTGCCGCATCTCATGCAGGCTGGGTCGGAGATGAGAGCCACCGTGCGGCACACGGGGCAGGTCTTCGTCTGCATCTGACCCCTCCTCGGGCCGTATCCTCGCACACATGCGCGAAGAGGTACGGCTGACTCGCTTCAGCCACGGCGCCGGGTGAGCGTGCAAGCTCGGTCCTAGCGACCTGACCCAGGTTCTGGGTCTGCTCGGCCCCTCGGTGAAGCCGGAGGAGGCGCTGGTCTCTGAGGAAACCGGCGACGACGCCGCCGTGTATCGGATGCCCGACGGCGGCGGTCTCGTCGTGTCCGTGGACGTGTTCACGCCGATCGTGGACGATCCGCGCACGTGGGGGCAGATCGCCGCCGCCAACGCGTTCAGCGACATCTACGCGATGGGTGCGAAGCCCTTCATGGGGCTGAACATCGCCGGCTGGCCGGTGGACGAGGTTCCCCTGGAGATGTTGGCCGAGGTGCTGCGCGGAGCGGCCGAGAAGACCGCGGAGGCGGGCGCGGCGATCATGGGGGGCCACACGATCACGACCGAGCGCGAGCCGATGTTCGGGATGGTGGCCCTCGGCACCGTAGATCCGCACCGCATGGTCCGGAACTCCACCGTGGAGCCGGGGATGCAGCTCTACCTGACCAAGCCCATCGGAACGGGGATCATCGCCACCGCGATCAAGCGTGACGTCGCGACGGCCGAGCAGGCGGCGGCCGCGGTGACCACCATGATGGAGCTCAACGCTGCCGCGGCCGCCGCCATGACGGAGGCCGGCGCAGGGGCCGCCACGGACGTGACGGGCTTCGGACTGCTGGGGCACCTCCGCCGGATGCTGGAAGCCAGCGGCTGCGCTGCCACGCTCGACGCGTCCGCGGTTCCTCTCTTGCCCGGCGTGCTTGGACTGGCGGAGCGAGATGTGGTGCCCTCGGGCACCAAGCGGAATCACTCGTGGGTCAGCGCCACGACCGATTTCGGCTCGTGCACGCCCGCCGAGCAGCTGGTCCTGTCGGACGCTCAGACGAGTGGGGGGCTGCTCATCGCCACCCGCCATCCCGATGCCCTCGAGACGGCGTTGGACGCGACCGGAGCGTCCGGCGTCCGCATAGGCACAAGCGTCGTCGGACAAGCGGGGGTGGTTTCCGTCGTGGGCCGCCCGTCGGGAGGCGCGGATCAGCCGTGAAACGACGGACAGCAGCGCCTGTCCCGGAGATCCCAAGCGCCGGGAATAGACGACCCCCCTGGTAGCATTTGCACCTGCAACAGATGCGGGCGCTCCCGCGTCTCGTTGCGGCACCCCTGGAAGGATCGAAGTGGCAGAGCTTGAAGACGCCTTCTACAAGGAGATCCTGGAGCATGGCCTCCGGGAGTTCCCTAACGAGTGCTGCGGCGTGATCGCCGCCCGGGAAGGCTCGCCCGTCAAGGTGTTCCCGATGAAGAACGCCGACGCCAGTCCCGCCACCTATCGTCTGGATGGACGCGAGCAGCTCCAGGTCTTCCGTGAGATGGAGGACAACGGCCTCGACCTGTGGGCTATCTTCCACTCTCACACGCATTCGCAGGCATACCCTTCGGAGACCGACATCAGACAGGCGTTCTACCCGGAAGCGCGGTATCTCCTGCTGTCTCTGGAAGACCGTGAGAACCCCGTGATCCGCTGCTTCTTCATAGAAGATGGGCAGGTCACCGAGGAGGAGCTGAAGATCGCATGACGGGCCTGGGATTCACCGAGGATCAGGTCCAGCGCTACTCGCGCCACATCATCCTTCCCAACATCGGGGGGGCGGGTCAGCGCAAGCTGCTCGACTCCAAGGTCCTCGTGATCGGCGCCGGCGGCCTGGGCTCGCCCGTCGCCATGTACCTGGCTGCCGCAGGTATCGGGACGCTCGGCATCGTCGACTTCGACCGCGTCGACGTGACCAACCTGCAGCGTCAGATCCTGCACACGACCGAGGACGTCGGCCGGCCCAAGGTCGAGAGCGCCGTGGAGCATCTGCGCGCCATCAACCCGACCATCGAGGTGGTGGGTCACGACACGCTGCTGTTCTCGACCAACGTCTTCGAGGTCTTCGAGGGCTACGACGTCATCGTGGACGGCACCGACAACTTCCCGGTCCGCTACCTCGTCAACGACGCCTGCCAGTTCATGGGCAAGCCGCTCGTGTACGGCTCGATCTATCAGTTCGAGGGCCAGGCCACCGTCTTCATGCCCGGCAAGGAGACGCCCTGCTACCGCTGCCTGTTCCCGTCCCCCCCGCCGCCGGGGACGGTCCCTTCCTGCGCGGAAGGAGGCGTGTTCGGCGTGCTTCCGGGTGTGATCGGGGCCGTGCAGGCGACCGAGGCCATAAAGCTGATCACCGGAGAAGGCGACACGTTGGAGGGGCGCCTTCTGCTGTACGACGCCCTCCACATGGACTTCCAGGAAGTGAAGATCCGCTGGGACGCCGACT
>CAZHRY010000120.1:2815-3414 GCA_964535065.1 uncultured Actinomycetes bacterium | reverse complement strand
CTGGGGGGGGGCGGGCCGCCCCCCCCCCCGCCCCCCCCCTCCGGGGGGGGGGGGGGGGGGGGGCCCCCCGCCCCCCCCCGCCGCCCGCCGCAACGGGAACTCCACAACCCCGGCGTCGCATACGTTCACAGGTTCGGGTTCACGGGTTCGCGTTCATGTCCCGGCAGGGCTCGCGAGTGTTCGCTACCCGGCGGTCGTCCGCCGAACGGCCTCAGCTTCCGCTTCGGCTTGGGCTTCGGCCTCCCGGTCGCGGCGCCTGCGGCTCTTCGGCGTCATGGACCTGCCCACCAGCCCGATGCTCGCCGCTATCCCGGCGGTCAGGGCGGTGACCAGTCCGATGACGATCAGCAGGACCGTCAAGGCGCTGGGGGAGTCGGGAGCGGAGCCGATGGCCTTGACCAGGGCGTAGATCGACAGCGCCATCCAAAGGAGGGGCACGAGCACGGCGGCGAGGGTGGTCAAGGCCACGACGGCGATCCCGGCGACTCCCAGGGAAGCCCCTGCGTGCTCGCGCATGATGGCCGAGCGTACCGCTTCTGGGAACATCGTGGACATGGAGAAGAACGGATTCCATTCGCCGTCCACGGTGGCAAGCTTTC
>CAZHRY010000120.1:0-2805 GCA_964535065.1 uncultured Actinomycetes bacterium | reverse complement strand
GGCCGCGGTCCGTCCCCGGACCGCGGCCGCCACCCGGCGCCTGGGCATCGGCGCCGTCTCGATCGCCACGGTGGTCTGGGCCAGCGGCTCGATCCTCGCCAAGTGGAACACCATGACCGGCCTTCACTTCGCAGCCTTCCGTCTCTGGGCCGGCGTCGCGGTCTCTTTCACGGCGCTGGCCGTCACGCGGCGCCGCCTCCGGTGGCCCACGTTCCGTGCCTGCGCCCTGGGAGGCGTCTTCTTCGCATCCGATATCGCGCTGCACTTCTCGTCGGTCAAGCGGACGAGCATCGCCAACGCCTCCCTGATCGGTGCGCTGGCGCCGGTCGTGATCGCCTTCGTTTCGACCAGGCTGCTGGGCGAGCGCATATCCAGGCGTGACGCGCTGCTGATAGCCGCCTCGTTCGTGGGCGTGGCCGTCGTCGCGATCGGGGGTTCGGGGTCGCCCGCATGGAGCCCGTTCGGGGACTTCCTCGCTTTCTGTGGCGTGGGCACCTGGGCCGCCTACTGGTTCTTCTCACGCCGCGCTCGCGAGGGTTCCTCTTCGATCGAGTACTTCGCGAGCGTGATGCTGGCCGGAGCGATCGTGATCACCCCGATCGCGCTCGTGCTCGAGGGCGTTCCTGCGATGCCGGAGCTGCGCGACTGGGTGGCGGTCTGGGCCGTGGCGTTGTTCCCGGGGTTCGTGGGCCACACGCTCGTGATCTGGTCTCACCGCCACGTCGAGTCGTGGCTGTCGGCCCTGATCACGCAGTGCTCGCCCGTGATCGCGGCGGGCCTCGCGTGGATCTTCCTGAACGAGGCCGTCGAACCCCTTGCTGCTCTCGGCGGGGCGATCGTCATCGCAGCCACCGCGACCGTGATAGCGGGAGCGGCCAAGCGCGAAGCGCTCGCGGACATGGACGCGGCGTCCGAAAGGGCGGGGTGAGGCCGGTGCCTAGTCTGGTCGCGGCGGAGCCGTCCCGGAAGCGGGCTCGGCGACATGTGCCCTAGGCACACCGGGCTCGCCGGACACACCGCCTATGGCCCCGACGGACACCTTCGGCGTCTTCGCTCCGCTGATCGTCAGCAGGACGCCCGCGACGAGCACGAGGAGCCCGAAGACGAGGAACACGATGCTTATGGCGCCGAGTGCGGGCATCGTCACGGTGACGGTTCCCTCCACGTCGACGCCCGCTCCCCCGTCTGCGTTCATGACGACGATGGTCCAGTCGCCTTCCCTGACCACCCAGTCCATCGCGACGGTTCCGCCTCCGGACTCGGAGGCCTCCCAGAAGGTCTCGGACAGCGGCGGCTCCGGCGACGCGGTCCCGCCGGGAAGCGGCTCGGTGCGAACCCCGCCGGGCCAGTCCACCTGCACGACCCTGTCCGCCGGAACCCCAGAAAGGTAGGCGGATACCTCCTCCATGGGCCCGATGCCGATGAACACCGGCTCGTCCCCCGTAGCCTCGATGCCCAGGGTCGCCGAGAAGTTCCCACTGGTTGGCAGATCGCTCCGCACGTAGATCGCGTCGAACAGGAGCGCGTGGCCGTCCGAACTTGCCCTCAGGGACGGGAGCCGGAATGACCCGTCAGGGCCGACCATCACGGTAAGCACGACCCCGGATAGGGTGACGAAGAACCCGATGATCACGAGAGGTATGCCGATACCCAGCTTCAGCCCGCGCTTCACACCATCATCTTCCCACGGTTGACCGCTGCCCTCCGACGGAGTAGGCACCAGGTGATGGCTAAGCCCACGCTCGACCAGATGGTCTCGGCCACGCCCGAAGCGCGGGACCGGGTGGTCGACTTCCTGAGGGCTGCCAGCATCGTCGCGGTCGTCTTCGGTCACTGGTTCATCGGGATCATCTGGTGGCAGGACGGCGTCATGCGGACCACGAGCGCGGTCGGGGTCACGTCCTGGATGTGGCTGGCCACGTGGGCGTTCCAGGTCATGCCGATCTTCTTCTTCGTCGGCGGCTTCTCGAACCTCACGGCGCTCGAGGCGTCGCGTCGCCGCGGCGAGCCCACCTCGAGGTTCGTCAGGCGACGCCTCGAGCGCCTCCTGCGCCCTTCCCTTGTGTTCTTCGCGGTCTGGGTACCGGCCGTCGTAGCGATGCACCTTCTGGGCATCGGGGCTCCGACCGGGCCTCGGATCGTGGGGGACACGACTCTGCTGCGCATGTTCATCCCTCCCGGCGCCACGCTCCCGTTCGGTCCCTTGTGGTTCCTGGCCGTTTACCTGGTCGTCGTGACGATCGCCCCGTGGCTGGTGGACCTGCACTTGCGCTTCAGGTGGTGGGTCCCCGGAGTCATGTTCCTCGGAGCCATCGCGGCGGACCTGCTGGGCTTCGTCGCGGGTTTCCCACTCGCGCGCTGGGCCAACGTCGCGTTCGTCCTCCTTCTCCCGCACCAGCTCGGCTTCTTCTACGGCGACGGGACGTACACGAGGCTTCCTCGGCGCGTGTTCTGGGCGATGGTCGCCGGCGGCCTGGCCGGGTTGGTTCTGCTCACCAACCCGCCTCTGTGGAAGGTGTTCGGCGAAGCGAGGTTCGACTGGTTCCCAGGCATCGGTCACTACCCGAAGAGCCTGCTCGGGACCGACGTGGAAGCGGTGTCGAACGCCTACCCGCCGACGGTCTGCTTCATGCTCGGGGGCGTCTGGTCGATCGGAGCGGTGATGCTGCTCCGACCGGCCATGGCGCGCTGGCTGGACAAGCCCGGCCCCTGGAAGGCCACCATCGTCCTGAACTCGGTGATCATGACGCTGTTCCTGTGGCACATGACCGCGTTCCTGATCGCGATCCTCGTCCTTTGGCCGCT
>CAZHRY010000119.1:0-3482 GCA_964535065.1 uncultured Actinomycetes bacterium | reverse complement strand
AAGGTCGACCTCGAGACCCTGGTCACGGAGTACCTGAAGGACGTCGAGGCGCGCTGTTCCGACCAGACCCACGAGACGGCGAAGATCTTCGTATCTGTCCCGTGAACCGCATGTTGTCGGTCGCGTGAGGGCGCGGCACACTCCGCCATCGAGGCAAGGAGGCGGACGATGGCGAACGAGACGGAACCAGGGCCAGGCGGGCGCGGCCTGGCAGCGCAGGCCCAGCGAGAAACGCACTGGCGGCGGGTCATCGAGCGCTGGAAGGCCAGCGGCCAGCCCAAGACCGTGTTCTGTGCGCGGGAAGGCATCAGTCCCCCCTCGCTCCACCGCTGGCTGAGGGAACTTGAGCGGCGGGACGGATCCATCCCCCGGGAGGCGGGGCCGAATCGGCTCCGTGCCGGGAAGGCCCCGAGGTTCGTGCCGGTCAGGATCGCCATGCCGGCCCGCACCGCAGCCGCCCCGCCCATCGAGGTGCAGGTCGGGGAACACACGCTGCGGGTGCCCGCGGGCTTCGACCCGGAGACACTGCGGAAAGTCCTGCAGGTCCTGTCGGCGACCGGGATGTCGGAGGTGCCCCGATGCTGATGCTGCCACCCTCGGTGCGGATCTTCGTGGCGACTGCCGCCACCGACATGAGGCGGGGCTTCGACGGGCTGTCGGCGCTGGTCCGGGAGACGCTCGGGGGCGACCCGGACTCGGGGGATCTCTTCCTCTTCCGGAACCGGGGCGGGGACAAGCTCAAGGTGCTCTTCGCCAGCCGGCAGGGGCTCTGCCTCTTCGCCAAGCGGCTCGAGAAGGGGGTCTTCCATTTCCCGGAGTCGGATGCCGCGGTGCTCGAGATCGAAGGCGCCCAACTGGCGGTGATCCTGGAGGGGCTGGAGCTCCGCGATCCGCGGCCGCCGACGCGGGAGCGGCGCCCGGTCGGGCTGCGATGAGCAACTTTCTGGAGAATCTTTCTCTTCTTCGCGAGGAATACGAAATCTTCAGGGGCCTTTGCGCACATATAGGCAGATGTCTCTCGCGATCGACCCGGCCTCCCTCCCCGAAGACCCCAAGCTCCTGAGAGACCTGCTGCTGAAGCTGCTGGCGGAGCTTCAAGCCCGGGATGAGAAGATCGAGAAGCTCACCCTCTGGAACCAGGAGCTCCGCCAGCGCCAGTTCGGGCGGAAGACCGAGGCGACCACGGAGGAGAACCAGAAGCTCCTCTCCTTCCTCATCCAGGGGGTGGCGGCGCTGAAGCCGGAGATCGCGCCCCCGCCGGCACCCGCCCCCTCGCCGAAGCCTCCCACCCGGCATGAACACGGGCGCGCACGGCTGCCGGAGGCGTTGCCGCGGGTGGACGTGGTTCACGACGTGCCCAAGGAGGAGCAGATCTGCGGGGACTGCGGGAAGCCCCTGGTCGTGATCGGGCAGGCGGTCAGCGAGCAGGTGGAGTACCAGCCTGCGTGCCTGCACGTGAAGCGCGACGTCCGGCTCAAGTACGCCTGCGGCGAGGCGAAGTGCCGGGGGACGGTGAAGCTGGCGGAGCTTCCCCCGAAGCCGGTCCCCAAGGGGAAGGCGGCCGAGGGGATGATGGCCTTCGTCATGACGAACAAGTACGCGCACCACCTGCCGTGGTACCGGCAGGAGGAGATCCTGGCGAATTTGGGGCTGCCGGTGACGCGCTCGACGATGTGGAACTGGACGCTGGGCGGGACGACGGCCCTGGAGCCGCTTTACGAAGCGATGAAGAAGGCCGTGCAGTCCTCTCCGATCGTGGAGACCGACGAGACGCCCGTGAGGCTGTGGGATCCCGAGCACCAGGTCATGAGGCAGGGGTGGCAGTGGGTCTACATCAACCAGGACCACACGGTCTTCGAGTTCACCCCGGACCGGAAGGCGAAGCATCCGAAGGCCTTCCTGAAGGACACGAAGGGGTACCTGGTCTCCGACGCCTACTCGGGATACCGGTCGATCGCGGAGGAGTCCAAGGGGCTCATCAACGTCTTCTGCTGGGCGCACGTGCGGAGGATGTTCTGGAAGGCGAAGGAGACGGATGCGCAACGCTCGGCGGTGGGGATGGCGTACATCCAGGCGCTCTACCGGGTGGAGTCGGAGGCGAGGGGGCAGAAGCCGGAGAAGGTGAAGGAGCTCCGCCAGCGCGACGCCAAGCCGCTCTTGGCGAAGTTCCACGGCTGGCTGGCGGAGCAGGGCCTGATGGTGCGTCCCAAGAGCCCGATCGGCAAGGCGATCGGCTACGCGCTGAACCAGTGGCCCGAGCTGCAGCGCTACCTCGAGGACGGGCGCCTGCGCATCGACAACAATCGCTCCGAACAGCAGTTGCGGCCCATCGCGATCGGTCGGAAGAACTGGCTGAGGCACGAAGCCGAAAGCGGCGGCAAGGTGGCGGCGATCCTTTCGAGCCTGATCGCCTCCTGCCGCAGGCACGGGAAGAACCCCTTCGACTACCTCAAGGACGTCCTGTCGCGGATCGCGACCCATCCGGCGAAGGACATCCTGGATCTGTCGCCGGTGCGGTGGAAGCCTCCGCCCAAGCCGAACTCCTCGTAGGCCCGGCGTCCGGAAAATACTCCTTTCCCGAACGGAGAAGGTCCGCCCGGAGCCCCGAACGCAAGTCCTTGGCATTGGGCTTCGGCGCCGCCGGGCCAGACACCGGGTTTTCCGTACACCCTACCCGGCGTGACGGGCGAGGAGGTCGGCGACCGTCGAGGCGGGCGCGGCGACGCGCCGGGCGATCGCGCGGACAGAAAGCCCGTCGCCGCGGAGCCGCAAGACCTCGTGCGGATCGAGCCGGCGAGGCCGACCGAGCCGCACGCCGCGCTTGCGAGCCCGCGCGAGGCCGGCCTTCACCCGTTCGCGGAGGATCCCGCGCTCGAACTCCGCCATCGCCGCCACGACGGCGAAGACGACCCGGCCCGTCGGCGAGCTCGTGTCGATCTGCTCGTGGATCGAGACGAAGGCGACGCCGAGCACGCGGAACTCCTCGAGCGAGGCGACGAGATCGGTGATCGAGCGGCTGAAGCGGTCGAAGCGCCACACCAGGACGGCGTCAACGTCGCGCCGCCGAGCTGCGGTCCGGAGTTGGTCGAGCGCGGGCCGGCTCGCCGCCGCCCCGGACACGCCGTGGTCCACGAACTCCTTGGCCACCGGCCAGCCCCTGGCCGCCGCATACCGCCGAAGCTCAACGAGCTGGAGCTCGGCGTCTTGGTCGGTCGTGGACACGCGGGCATAGAGGGCGACGCGCACCGGGCCTATATCGGCAGGGTCACGCCGCCGGCTGGCGCCGGCCTACCCTGCGGTTCACGGGACAGATACCGCCTGAGCGTCGGCCCGCGCGGCCCTACTTCGCGGCCGCCTGAAGGATCCCCGCGAAGCCCTGAAGCAGCGCCGCCAGCGTCGACGCCGCCTCCGGCGGGGCCTCGATCCGGAGGCCGCCCGACTTCGTCTTCTCCACCTTGAGGGTCCCGAAGAGCTTCGCGACG
>CAZHRY010000118.1:0-3712 GCA_964535065.1 uncultured Actinomycetes bacterium | reverse complement strand
AGGAGTGGGATTCGAACCCACGGATGAGTCGCCCCATCAACGGTTTTCAAGACCGTCGCCTTCGTCCGCTCGGCCATCCTCCCGACCCGAGACTACCCGAGGGGGCAGGCTTCCCCCGAACCGCTCGCTCGGGATACCCTTCCGGGAACCATGCCCGCCGGTGTGAACGAGCCGCCCGAACTGTCAGAGGGGCGCATCCGTGCTCTGCTGGAGCACCTGCCGGTCATCGTCTACGTGGACAAAGGGCCCGGAGAGCACCCCGAATACGTCACGGCGAATGTCGAGGAGATCCTCGGATACCCCGCTCAGGCCTACATGGACGATCCATGGCTCTGGAACAAGACGTTGCACAACGACGACAGAGACCGGGTGATCCCTCTTTGGAGGGGAGCCTGGGAGCACGGGACCCCGTACGAAGCCGAGTACCGATTCATCCGTCCGGACGGGACGGCCGTGTGGGTCCGGGATCACTCCCACGCCGACCGTGATGCCGAAGGCAACACCTTGTGGCGGGGCGTGATGCTCGACATCACCGCCGACAAGACCGCCGCGGCGCGCGAGGCGGCGTTGCGCCTCTCAGAGGAACGCTACCGGAGCCTGGTGGAACAGCTCCCTTCCGTCGTGTACGCCGTTGGGAACGAGCGAGATCCCGGCGTCATCTACTGCACCCCGAACGTCGCAGAGCTCACGGGGTGGACGGCCTCTGACTACGCCGAGGGGCGTGTGAGGTGGGCGGACACGATCCATCCCGAGGATCGCGCGGCCGTCTGGAACGACTGGCTCAGGGCCTTCGACAACGTCCGGCCGTTCGACGCCGAGTACCGGGTGATCTGCAAGGACGGTGGCGAGCTGTGGGTACGCGACTCGTGCATGCCGGTCCGACCCGACGAACAGTCGCCCCCCGCCTTCTGGCAGGGCGTGATGCTGGATATCACCGAGGAGAGGCAGATCCGGCACGAGTTGGAGGTATCGGAGCGCCGCTACAGGACCCTCGTCGAGCAGCTGCCGGCCGTCGTGTACGTGGTCACCGACGAGCTGGAATCTAGGACCCTCTACGTCAGTCGGGGCATCGAAGATCTGGTAGGCCAGCCTGGATTCAAGTGGGTGGGACTCGGCGAGCCGTGGATGGAGCTCGTACACCCCGACGACAGGGAGATCCTCCGGTCGGCGGTCCAGGCTTCGGTAGGGCGAACGAAGCGGTTCTCTGTGGAGTACCGAGTCATGAGGCCCGATGGGAGGACGGTCTGGGTCCGGGACACCGCCTCGCTCGTCCAGGGTGCGGGTGGTAGCGGCCGCGCGTGGCAGGGGCTCATCTTGGATGTGACGCCGGAGCACGAGGCCCTGCAGGAACTGACGGCGTCGGAAGTCCGACGACAGATCCTCGTCGAACAGCTCCCGACGATCGTGTACGAGATGGGTGTCGACGACGACCGGCGCACCTACTACGTGAGCCCCCATGTAGAGGACGTTCTCGGCTACACGCGCGAGGAGTGGCTGGAGCAGTCCGACATATGGGTCGAGCTTCTCCATCCGGACGACCGGGAGCTCGAACTTGACGCCCATGACCAGCACATCGCATCCGGCGAGCCGTGGGACAGGGAGTACCGGTTGATCGCCGCGGATGGAAGGGTCGTTTGGGTTCGCGACCGCGCCTCGCTGCTGACCGATCAAGACGGCAGGCCGGACAGGTGGTTGGGCGTCATGTTGAACATCACCCCTCAGAAGCAGCTCGAAGCACAGCTGCGAGAGGCGAACGAAGATCTCGAGCTCCGCGTCCTGACCAGAACGGCGCAGTTGGAGGAAGCCAATGAGCTGATGGGGCTGGAGATCGCCGAACGGCGGCGAGCGGAGAGGGAACTTTCCAGGGCCGAAGAGAGTTACCGCCAGCTCCTGGAGAGCGTGCCCGCCGTCGTCTACCGGTGGCAGGTCCGGCCCGCCGACGACGGCTCAGAGCACTGGTACATGAGTCCGCAGGTCGAGCGCGTGCTGGGCTACACGCCCGACGAGTGGCACGGGCACTGGCGGATGTGGCGGGAACGGGTCCACCCCCACGATCTCGCCGCGGTTGACGAAGCCTCGTTGCGGAGCGAACGCACCGGCGAGCCCTTCGAGCTCCAGTACCGGTACTTCGCCAAGGATGGGCACGTGGTCTGGGTTCATGACCGCGCCCAACTACTGGCGCGGGACGCCGCCGGAGAACCCCTGGTCTTCCAGGGGGTCATGATCGACATCACCGCCACCAAGGAGGCCGAGCGGAAGGCCACTGAGGCGGAGGAGAAGTTCCGGGTGATCACCGAGCGCAGCCCTGTCGTCACCTATTCGTACACGCTCGAGTCGATGGACCCGCCCGTGGCACACGTTGAATACGTGAGCCCCCAGATGTCCGAGATCCTCGGCTACCCGCTGTCGCACTGGCTCGGCGACCTCTCGGTCTGGCTGGAGATGACCCATCCCGACGACCGCGAACTGCAGGCCCGCGCCCACATGGACAGCTGGTTCTCCGGCGAGCCCGTGGACATCGTGTATCGCATGATCGCCGCCGACGGCCACGTCGTATGGATCAACGACCGCGGGTCGCGCCATGAGGGGACACCGCCCAGGTTCCTGGGGGCGATCATGGACGTCACCGGAAGGGCGGAGGAGCTGGAGCAACTCAAGATCACCGCAAGCTCGCTCTCGTCGCTGGTCGAGGGCATACCCGCCATCACTTGGACCGAGGCACTGGATGCCGAAGGCAGATCACGCTTCCTGTACATGTCCCCGCAGGTCTTCGAGCTGCTCGGATACACGGCCGAAGAGCTGATGAGCGAGCCCGGTCACTTCGAGAGGATGCTGCACCCGGACGACAGGGCGGCGGCGACCGCGCCGGTTCCCGACACCCAGACGCGATGGGAGAGCGTCCACCGGGTCTTCCACCGAGATGGATCGGTGCGCTGGCTGGAGGCCCACGCCAGGCAGGTAACCCCTCCGGGCCAGATCCCGGCGATCTGGCAGGGGATAACGCTCGACGTGACGGAGCGGATGATGCGACAAGAGATCGAAGGGGCGCCCGCCTACGAGACGACCGATCCGTCCGCCTGATCGTTCTCCGGCACCCAGGCCTCTATGACCGTTCCGCCACCCAAGCCCGGCACGATCGCAAGACGGCCGCCCGACAGCTCCGCCCGGTCTCGCATCGCCGCCAGCCCCATGTGACCAGGCTGTATCTCGGATCCTGGATCGAAGCCCACGCCGTCGTCTTCGACCGTCAGCCGGTAACCGGCGTGGGGGCGCGCGGGGCGCACCATATCTGCACCCGCAGGCCAACCGGGCTGGGGGGGGGGGGGGTCGCTGCGGGCGGGCTTCTGTTGCTGGGCGCCCTGTCCGGCCGGGCCGCGCCGATCGCCGACGCCGACTGCATGGAGTGCCATTCCGACCCCGCGCTGACGCGGGTGCGCGACGGGGTGACGAACTCCGTCACGGTTCACACCAACGCCCTGGCCCGCTCCGTGCACAAGGGGCTCTCCTGCGTGGATTGCCACGCCGGCATCGCGGATCTCCCGCACGAGGACAAGCTGTCCCCGCCGCGGTGCGGTTCCTGCCACGAAGCGGAGGCGAAGGACTACGCGAAGAGCATCCACGGCTACAGCGGCGCGATGGGCGTGGAGGGCGCCGCCACCTGCCAGTCCTGCCACGGCAGCCACGAAATCCTTTCCGCGAAGGATCCGGCCTC
>CAZHRY010000117.1:0-3751 GCA_964535065.1 uncultured Actinomycetes bacterium | reverse complement strand
TCCTCGACCTTCACGTCCACACGCTTCTTGGTGTAGCGCTCGATGTCCTTGCGCATGCGATCGACCTCGGCACCCTTGCGCCCGATGACGATGCCCGGCCGCGCCGTGCGGATGAACACCCAGACCTGGTCGCCCTTGCGCTCGATGTCGATCGAGGAGATGCCGGCACGAGCCAGCCTCGAGCGCACATGACGGCGGATCCAGATGTCCTCGTGGAGGTGTTCCGCGTAGTCGCGGTCCGCGTACCAGTTGGACTTCCAGGGGTAGATGACCCCCAGCCGGAACCCGTAAGGGTGGACCTTGTGACCCACTAGCCCTCTTCTCCCATCGTGTCGACCACGAGCGTCACGTGCGACGTACGCTTGCGGATGCGGCTGGCGCGCCCGTAGGCACGCGGGCGGTAGCGCTTCAGCGTGGGACCTTCGTCCACCCAAGCGCGCGCTATCACCAGGTTCTCCTTGATGATGCCGGGCTTCTGCTCCGCGTTGGCGATCGCACAGTTCAGCAGCTTCTCCACGTCGCGTGAAGCCCCCAGGCCCGAGAAGCGCAGGATGCGCGAAGCCTCCTCCACGTGTTGCCCGCGGATCAGATCTACGACCCGGCGCATCTTCTGCGGAGAGGTCCGCATGTACTTCATCGTGGCGCGCGTCTCTGCCATCAGCGTGCTCCGGACCTTCTCTCATCCTTGGCGTGCGAACGGAAGGTGCGCGTCGGCGCGAACTCGCCGAGCTTGTGCCCGACCATCGCCTCCGACACGAACACGGGAACGTGCTTGCGTCCGTCGTGCACGGCCAGCGTGTGCCCGATCATCTCGGGGACGATCGTGGAGCGGCGAGACCAGGTCTTCACGACACGCTTCTCGCCCTTCTTGTTCATGTCGTCGATCTTCTCCATCAGGTGAGCATCGACGAACGCACCCTTCTTCAAGGACCTGGGCATCAGCTACGCCCCTTCCCGCGGCGCCTGACGATGTACTTGCCCGACGCCTTGTTCTTCTTCCTGGTTCTGCCTTCCTTCTTGCCCCACGGCGAGCTTGGATGCCTTCCTCCGGACGACTTGCCCTCGCCCCCGCCGAGCGGGTGGTCCACCGGGTTCATGGCGACGCCACGAACCGACGGGCGCTTGCGCTTCCAGCGCGCCCGCCCGGCCTTGCCCAGCGCGATCAGCTCGTGCTCGGGATTGCCCACGGCGCCGACCGTCGCCTTGCAGGTATGCGGGACCATGCGCATCTCGCCGGATGGGAGGCGCAGGGTGGCCATGTGGCCCTCCTTCGCCATGAGCTGCACGCTGGCTCCGGCCGACCGGGCCATCTTGGCGCCGCCGCCGGGCTTCAGCTCCACGGCGTGAACCACGGTGCCCACCGGGATGTTGCGCAGCGGCAGCGCGTTGCCGGGACGGATCTCGGCCTCGGGCCCCGACATCAGCGTGTCGCCCTGCGACACCCCCTGGGGAGCGAGGATGTAGCGCTTCTCGCCGTCGGCGTAGTGCAGCAGGGCAAGGCGCGCGCTGCGGTTGGGGTCGTACTCGATGTGGGCGACCTTGGCCGGCACGCCGTCCTTGTTCCTGCGGAAGTCCACGACGCGGAAGCGGCGCTTGTGGCCGCCTCCCTGGTGGCGAGCCGTTATGCGGCCGTGCACGTTGCGCCCGGCCTTGTTCCGACCTTTGGCCACCAGCGACTTCTCGGGCTTGGCGCGGGTGATCTCGTCGAACGTGGAGACGCTGGCGCCACGCCTGCCCGGTGTCGTCGGCTTGTACTTGCGAACTCCCATCTACTTCCCCGTCTCGAAGATCTCGATCGAATCGCCCTGAGCGAGCGTCACGATCGCGCGCTTCTCGTCTGCGCGCTTGCCCTTGGTGTACCCGCGGCGCTTGATCTTGCCGCGGCGGTTCAGGGTGTTCACCGAGGTAACGCGGACGCCCCAGATCTGCTGGATAGCTTCCTTGATCTCGGTCTTGTTGGAGCGCGGATCCACCAGGAACGTGTAGCTGTTCTGCTCCAGGCCCGCGTACGACTTCTCGGAGACGATCGGCCGGATGATGACGTCGCGCGGTGACTTCATGCCGCATCACCCTTGCCCTCGCGGGCGCCCTCGACGGCGTCCAGCGCTGCCTCCGTGAACAGGATGCGGTCCGCCAGCAGCACGTCGTAGACGCCGAGGGCGCCCGCGTACGTGACCTTGACACCGCGGATGTTCCGGAACGATTTCTCGGTGACGAACCCGCCCGTAGGTTCGGGGAGGACCACGAGCACCCGGCCCCCCAGTTCGAGCGCCTGAAGGATGTCTGCGGCCCTCGCCGTGCGGGGCTGCTCGAACTCCAACTCCTCCACGACGGTGAGCTTGCCGCTCTGAAGCGCGTCGGTCAGGGCGGAGCGCAGCGCTCCGCGGCGCATCTTCTTGTTGACCCGGACCGAGTGGTCCCGCGGGTGCGGCCCGTGAGCCACGCCGCCGCCGGTCCACTGGGGAGCCCGGATCGACCCCTGACGGGCGCGGCCGGTCCCCTTCTGGCGCCACGGTTTCTTCCCACCGCCGGACGCATCGCCGCGGGTCTTGGTCGAGTGCGTGCCCGACCGCAGACCGGCGAGCCCGGCGACCACGACCTGGTGCATCAGCGGCACGTTGACCTTGGCCTCGAAGACGTCGGCCGCCAGGTCTCGTGTGCCGGCCTTCTTGCCGGTGGCGTCGAGGACGTCGATCTTGGCCATCCTCACGCCCCCTTCCCTGCCGGAGCCTTGACGGCCGAACGGACCATCACAAGGCCGCCCGCCGGACCCGGCACCGCGCCCTTGACCAGCAGCAACCCGCGCTCGGGATCCGAGCGAACCACCTCGAGGTTGAGCACGGTAACGCGCGCGTTCCCGTGCTGGCCGGCCATCCTCATGCCCTTGAACACGCGGCTGGGGGTCGCGCAGGCTCCGATCGCGCCCGGCGAGCGGTGCTTCTTGTGAACGCCGTGGCTGCCCCGGAGGCCACCGAAGCCGTGACGGCGCATCACGCCGCTGAAGCCCCTGCCCTTGGAGACACCGACGACGTCCACTTTGTCGCCGGGCTCGAACACACCCGCCGTGACCTGCTGACCGGGCGAGTAGCTGCCGGCGTCGCCGGTCCTCAGCTCGACCAGATGACGCATCGGCTCGGACTCTGCCTTGTCGAAGTGCCCCTTGGCGGGCCGGTTGACACGAGCGGGGGCGATCTGCCCGTACGCGAGCTGGACGGCGTCGTAGCCGTCGTTCTCCTGTGTGCGGACCTGGGTCACGACACACGGGCCGGCCTTGATCACGGTGACCGGCACGGCACGCGTCTCATCGAAGATCTGGGTCATCCCCAGCTTCTCGCCCACGATCCCTTTCACGTCTGGCATGTGTCCCCTAGAGCTTGATCTCGATGTCCACGCCGGCCGACAGGTTCAGTCGCTGCAGCTCCTGCACTGTCTTGGACGTGGCGTCCACTATGTCGATGAGCCGCTTGTGCGTGAGCATCTGGAAGTGCTCGCGCGAGTCCTTGTACTTGTGCGGCGAACGGATGACCGTGTAGATGTTGCGCTCGGTCGGCAACGGCACCGGCCCAACCACCTTGGCTCCCGTGCGCTGAACGTGCTCGACTATGTCTCGCGCGGCAACGTCGAGCATCCGGTGGTCGTACGCCCGGAGCTTGATGCGGATCTTGGGTCCTGCCATCAGAGCGCCTTCTCTCTCTGCCTACTTCAGGATCTTGGTCACTCGGCCGGCGCCCACGGTGCGCCCGCCCTCGCG
>CAZHRY010000116.1:0-3821 GCA_964535065.1 uncultured Actinomycetes bacterium | reverse complement strand
CCTCGGCGCTGAAGGTCTTCGTCCTTCACCATCACCTGCTGCCGATCCCGGTAACGGGCCGGGAGCGGAGCACCGTGATGGACGCCGGCGACCTGCTCGAGGTTCTCGTCCACGCTGGGGTGAACGTGGTCCTATCCGGGCACAAACACGTTCCCTACGTGTGGAAGATCGAGGACCTGTACATCGTGAACGCGGGGACGGTCTCCTCTCTCCGCCTGCGCGGGCACACCAAGCCGTGCTACAACGTGCTGGAATTCGACGGGGACGAGGTGCACATCTACCGGCGGTTCCCGTTCGAAGACAGGCACCTGATGGCGAGTTTCTCGCTCTTCGAGGTGACCAAGGCGCACCGTGAGGCGCCCGTGCAACAGGCCGCCCAGGCCGACGAGTCCTGACTCAACCGAAGAGGTCCATGGAACGAACCCTCGTCCTGATCGACGGCGAGCACTATCCCGACGTCACCCGCGACGCCGTGCAGACGGCCCGGGAGCGCGGGCACGAGGTCGTCGGCGCCCTCCTGGTGGGGGGCATGGAGAAGCTCGCTCCCGGTCAGGTGCCCGAGGTCGGTGCTCGGGTGACCCGGGCCGGGGAAGACCGGGAGGCGGCCCTGGGGGCCCTGCTGGGCGAGCTGCGGCCCGACGTGGTCCTGGACCTTTCGGACGAGCCGGTCCTCGGGTACAGGGAGCGGATGGCGCTCGCGGCGGTGGCGCTCTCCCGCGGGGTGGCCTACCAGGGTCCCGACTTCGTGCTCCGGCCGCCGCCGCGCGAACCGCTTCCCGAGGGCATGGCCGGCCTGGCCGTGATCGGCACGGGCAAGAGAACGGGCAAGACGGCGATCTCCGGGCAGGTGGCGAGGCTGGCGGCGGCCCGGGGGCTGTCACCGGTCGTGGTGGCCATGGGGCGTGGCGGCCCTGCCGCGCCCGAGGTCGCCGAAGCAGGGACGGTGACCCTTCCGGCTCTGCTCGAGCTGGCGCGGCAGGGCCGCCACGCGGCCTCCGACTACCTGGAGGACGCCGTCACGACGGGCGTGACCACGATCGGGGCGCGCAGAGCGGGGGGTGGCCTCGCAGGCGCGCCGTACCTGTCGAACGTGGCCGAGGCGGTGGCGCTCGCGGCGGCCCGGCGGCCCGGCCTGGTCGTCCTTGAGGGGAGCGGGGCCGCCGTGCCGCCGATCGACTGGCACGCAGGCATCCTGGTCGTCCCGGCCTCGTGCCCGGTTGAGTACCTGGCCGGCTACCTGGGCCCGTACCGGCTGTTGCGGGTGGACCTCGCCGTTGTTACCATGGCCACCGGCCCGCTTGGCGGGCGCGAGAACCTCTCCCGACTCACCACCCACCTCAGCGGCGCGCTCGGCGACGCCTTCGTGGTAACCGACTTCCATCCCACGCCGCTGGGGGACGTGAGGGGCCGGGACGCATTCCTGGCAACGACGGCGCCCGGCGAGGTGGCTGCCAGGCAAGCCGAAAGCCTGGAGGCCACCTTCGGGTGCCGGGTCGTCGGGTGGAGCGCGAGGCTGGCGGACCGCGCCGGGCTCGCGGAGGATCTCGACGCGGCAGGAGGCTATGAGGTCCTCCTGACCGAGTTGAAGGCGGCCGCCGTGGACGTGGCCTGCCAGAAGGCCGTGTCGAGGGGTGCCGAGGTCGTGTTCGTGGACAACCGAGCAGAGGCCGTCGAAGGAGGAGCGGACCTGGACACCGCCCTGAACCGGGTCATCGAAATCGCGGAAGAGCGAGGTGGCGATCCGTGACCGAACGCACGCGAGTCCCCCAGATAACGATCTCGGACCGCGAGCCGGGACTGCCCTTCTCCAAGGGGCTCCTGGCCTCGCAGGTCATGGTCACCGGGCTCTCGCCGTTCCGCGCGTATCAGGTGGCCGAAGAGGTCGAGCTGCGCCTCCATGAGCGCCGCTACGCGACGCTCACGTCGGCGCAGCTCTCCGAGGTCGCCCTGGATGTGATCCGCGAGCTGGCCGGCGAGCGCTACGCCATGAACTTCGTGAGGTGGCACGACGTCGAATCCCTCGACGTGCCGCTGGTGATCCTGATCGGCGGGGCGACCGGGGTGGGGAAATCGACCATCGCCACCCAGCTCGCAGCGCGCCTGGGGATCGTCAGGGTCGTTGCCACGGACGCGATCCGAGAGGTCATGCGGGCGATGCTCTCCGAGGAGCTGATGCCCACGCTCCACGTCTCCTCGTTCCAAGCCGACAAGGCCCTCCGCGAGCCGCCGGGCAAGGCCACCGACGCGCTCATCGTGGGCTTCCGCGAGCAGACGGCCGCCGTATCGGTGGGCATCGACGCCCTGATCGAGAGGGCCGCGGCCGAGGGCACCAGCATCGTGATCGAGGGGGCCCACGTGGTGCCGGGGTTCTTCGACGTCCAGAGCCGCACGGACCGGATCCTCGCGGTACCCTTCGTCGTGGGTGTGGAGGACGAGGAGAGCCATCTCTCGCACTTCGCAGCGAGGGAGGACGCCGTTGGGACCCGCCCGGCAGCCCGCTACACCGAGAGTTTCGAAGGCATCCGCCGCATCCAGAGGTACGTGAAGAGCCAGGCTCTGGCGCACGGGGTCCCCGTGATCCCCAACTACAGCTTCGACCAGTCCATAGCGGCCGTGATCGACCTGGTGATGGAGAGGGTGACCGCCCGAGGCGCCGCGAGGCGCGCGGCAGCGATCGGGGCGACCGCGATCGGGGCGAAGGAGGGAAGGACCGCATGAGGCTGTTCCTGGACACGGCCAGCATCGACGAGATCCGCGAGATCAACAGGTGGGGCGTGCTGTCGGGCGTCACCACGAACCCGAGCCTCCTGGCCAAGGAGCACGGCGATCCGGACGCCGCGTGGAAGGAGATCCTCGCCGAGGTGAACGGCGACGTGTCGCTCGAGGTCACCGCCCTGGACGCGGACGGCATGGTTGAGCAGGGACAGCGCCTGTCGCAGATGGCGCCGAACGCCGTGGTCAAGATCCCGATGACGCCGGAAGGGCTCAAGGCGTGCACCAGGCTGTCGGCCGAGGGAGCAAGGGTGAACGTCACCCTCGTTTTCTCACCGGCGCAAGCGATCCTGGCTGCCGAGGCCGGCGCGTACTGCGTGTCGCCGTTCCTCGGCCGCGTGGACGACGTGGCCAGCGACGGGATGGCGCTGCTGCGCGGCATCTGCGAGGTCTATGCTGTGCAGGGCTACGAGACGAACGTGCTTGCCGCTTCGCTTCGCCATCCGATGCACGTCGTCGAAGCCGCGCTCGCAGGCGCCGACATCGCCACGATGCCCTATGACGTCTTCACGAAGCTCGTGAAGCACCCACTGACCGATATCGGCCTGGAGAAGTTCCTGGCCGACTGGCACGAACTTCAGCGCGAGCTGGGGGGAGAGGCACGTCACTGATGGACAAGACGATCGATCGCGAGACCCTGGGATCCAAGCTCCTACCCGAGCTGCAGCGGATGGCGCAGGCGATGGGCATCGAGGGCGGAGCCAAGCTACGCAAGGCCGGGCTGATCGACGCCATCGTGGCCGCGTCCGAGGGCAATGGTGGCGCAGCTCGTCAGTCGCGCACCCGAGCCCGCTCCGGAGCCAGCTCGGAGTCCCGGCTGGAGTCCCGCTCGGACGGCGGCGAGGGCGGTGCGTCGGTCGCCACCGAGGAGAGGGTTGCCGAGGAGGAGAGGCCGCTCGCGACGCAAGCCGGCGGAGACGGCTCGGGCAGGGGCGACATCGAACGGCCCTCAGGGGGAGGCGGCGGCGGGGCCGGAGGGCGCGGCCCCCCCGGGGGGGAGCCCGGGGCCGGCCAACGGGGGACGCCCCCCCCGGCCACGGCGGGCATGG
>CAZHRY010000115.1:0-4134 GCA_964535065.1 uncultured Actinomycetes bacterium | reverse complement strand
TTCTCAGGATGCCGATACCGAGGGTGAAGAGGGACGCTTCTACACATGGCCCTGGCAGGAGTTGGCGGCTCTCGTAGGGATGGAGACTGCGGAGTCCCTCGGTGCCAGTCCTGAGGGCAATTGGGAGGGCACCAACGTACTGATGCGCCCGCCCGGCGACGCGATCGAGGTGCTCGAACTGCTGTCGCGCGCCCGCGCCGGCAGGCCGGCTCCCGCGATCGACGACAAGGTGCTGACGGCATGGAATGCCCTCGCGATCCGAGCCCTGGCTGAAGCGGGTAGGGCTTTCCGGGAAGTCGCGTACGTCGAGGCCGCCATCGACTGCGCCCGCTTCGTCTCGGCCGAGCTGCGCGGCACCGAGGGACGCCTCCTCCGCTCGTGGAGGGACGGGACCAAGGGTGGCCCGGGGTTCTCCGACGACCACGCCCTTCTCGTTCACGGGCTCCTCTCCCTGTACGAGACGACCGGAGACGTCACCTGGTTCGAAGAGGCACGCAGGACCGCAGACGACCTGATAACGCTGTTCGCAGACGACGACCGAGGTGGCTTCTTCCAGACGGGCTCGGGCGCTGAAGCACTGGTGATCCGCCCGAAAGAAATCCAGGACAACTCCGTGCCGAGCGGCAACTCGGCGGCGGCGGAGGCCCTGCAGCGACTCGCCCTGTTCACAGGAGAGGTTCGCTACGAACGAGCTGCGGTGTCGGCGCTCCGACTGGTCCGCGACCTCATGATCGAGGTGCCGGTGATGTTCGGAGCCGCGCTCTGCGCATTGGACCTGCATCTGGGGCCCACCTACGAGGTGGCGATCGTTGGTGACCCCGCCGCCATTCAGCCTCTGCTCGACGAGGTCTTCAGGTCCAGGTACCTGCCGAACGTAGTGGTCGCCGTCGGCGACGGTCGCACCAAGCCGGTAGCCCTGCTCGATGGCCGAACCATGGTGGATGGCAAGGCGGCTGCGTACGTGTGCCTGGGGTTCGTTTGCGAGGCGCCGGCGACCGAGCCACAGGTTCTGGCTCAACAAGTCTCCGGCTGATCCGATGTAGCTTTTGACCATCCGGACAGCGAAGCTCAGGAAAGGATGCCGTGCCCAGGGTTGTCATCACGATGCCCGCCTACGAGGCGGAGGGAACGCTGGAACAGACGGTCGAGGCCATCCCGCCCGGGATCGCGGATGAACTCATCCTGGTGGACGACGCCAGCAAGGACGGGACCGCACGCCTCGCCCGGGATCTTGGGGTCCGCGTTCACGTACATCCGGTGAACCGCGGCTACGGCGGGAACCAGAAGTCGTGCTACAGGCTGGCGCTGGAGTCGGGCGCGGACATAGTCGTGCTATTGCATCCCGACTACCAGTACGAGCCCAAGGCAGTGCCCCTGTTGATAGCCCCTATCCTCGCGGGCGACGCAGACATGACTTTCGGCTCCCGGTTCGCAGGAATGGGTGACCCTCGGGCGGGTGGCATGCCACTCTACCGCTACATCGGTAACCGAGTGACGACGACTGCCCAGAATCTCCTCCTGGGAACTCGGTTCACGGACATGCACAGCGGGATGCGCGCGTACACGCGAGCGTGTCTTCAATCGCTTCCCTTCTTTGGCTATTCAGAGGGATTCGCCTTCGACGCGCAGCTCCTCATCGATGCCGTCACTTCTGGGCAGCGGGTCGTCGAGGTTCCTATCCCAACCCGCTACACGCAGGAATCGTCCTCGATCTCTATATCGCGCTCGGTTGCCTACGTCGTTCGGGGAACGACAGAAGCGGCCCGCGCGGCGACAGCCCGCGGGCGGAAAGGCCGACGCTATCTGCCCGCCTGGCACAAGGTTCGGACCCGCGCCAGGAAAGGCGCAAAGGTCAGCCACACGTGCATCTCCTGTGGGAGCGAGTCGATGACTCTACTCTACCCCTCGAACTCTTCGGGAAACGTTCCGCCCGAGGAGTTCCGATGCACAACCTCTGCCCTTGGCCTGCACGACGACATCCTGGAATGCCCCCGGTGCGGTCTGCTCTCCTCGCGCCCGACGATGTCACCGGAGGAAATCGTCGCCAGCTACGGCTCCGTGGTCGACGAGGACTATCTGACCGAAGAGAGCGAACGCCGAGAACTCTTCTCATGGGTTCTCGAGCGACTCGCCAACTTTCATATGGAAGGTCGCCGTCTCATGGAAGTGGGAGCCAACGTTGGTCTCTTCCTGGCGGTCGCGGGGGAGGCCGGGTGGGAAGCCACTGGGATCGAACCGTCTGGCTGGGCAGTCCAGGAGGGGACACGCAGGTTCGGCGTCGACCTGAGGGAAGGTACCGCCGAGACCGTACGCCTGGACAGCGAGTCGATCGACGCCCTCGTGATGCTCGACGTTCTGGAACACCTGACGGATCCTGCCGAAGTGCTCCGAACCCTTCGGCCGGGCGTCAAGGACGGCGGGATGCTTGTCCTCGCGACGGTGAATGTAGATGGCCTCCACGGCAGGTTGCGTCGCGGTGCATGGCCGTGGTTCATACGCTCACACCTGCACTACTTCAGGCCGCCTACACTGATCCGGATGCTCGAACAGGCTGGATTCAGAGCTGTCGAGTGGACCACGGTGCCCCGTTCATTCCACCTCTCCTATCTGCTTCACCGGGCGTTGGGCACTTTCCCCGGGTCTTCCATGATGGGCGCCCTGAACCGGTTCGCCGACCCGAAGATCCCGATCGGCTGGATAGGCGACGTGGCGCTCGTCCTCGCCCGGCCTACACGCCGTCATCGCTCGGGCGCTTGAACGAAATCACCTCGATCACCCCGAACTTGCCGACGACTTCGGAATGCCACCCTTCCGGCGCGAGCCGACCATCTAACCAAGCCCTGAACGGAACGAAGGGATATCGCGTGACGAGGAAGAATTCCGTGCGCAGCGCGATCTCGGTCGTCACGAGACCTTCCAGATAGCTGCGCGCCTCATCGTCCATCAGGTACGGCATCGGCACGATCCGTCCCGGAATCGGGTAGTAGGCGACCGGTGAAAGGAGGTAGCTTCGATGCTCTTCCTCTTGCATCCACGAGAGCTGCGAAGCTTCAACGAAGGCCGTGTGCAAGAGCACGAGCGTTTCCTCTGACGCGTCTGCGGCCACATAGCCCGCCGCACCTCGCCAGTCCTCGGCGCCCTTCAGCGGACTCCCACTGGTAGCGACCGCAAGGATCGCGAGACACAACACGATCAGCCGTCTAGCCAAGGAGGGGCGGATGGAGCCGACGGCCCAGGCGACGAACACGGCGGCCGCGGGCGCGGCCGACAGATAGTATCGCGGTGACAGGAGGGTTACAGGGGTGAATGCCGATATGGCGAACAGCGAGGTCGGTGGCACGAAGAGCCAGGGAACCAGCAGGGCGAGGGTCCCCCTTCGCGCCCTGACGACGTGCAGGCCGACAACGCCCTGTGCGCGAGCGAGTAGCACACCGAAGAACAGTGCGGCAGCCCCGACAGGGCTTACCAGAATGAGGATGAGATCCCCAACGGTGCCATCCCCCGGGATGGAGAGCGACAACCTGCGATCCCAAAGCGAGAGAAGCTGAGCCCCCAGAGGTACCGCAGCCACCACGAACGTTCCGCCAGCGAACCACACACCGCGCGCTCGAACAGGTGAGTCGCCGGAGGATATCCGCGCATATGCATAGAGCGCGTGCGCTAGAAGGACGAGCGCGAAGAGGTAGTGAGCCCACACCATGGCTGCAGCGCACAGCCCGTATGTACCTGCCCGCCAGAGACCTCCTTCCTCGAGCCAAGCGACCAGAACTAACGTGGCGGCCAACAACAGGAGGAGGGCGAATGCGTACGGACGTGCGTCGGAGGCCGAGAAGGCGACCGATCCCGAGGCGATAAAGGCGAAGACGCTGAGTCGCGCCACCTCGTCACCCAGGAGCCTCTTGACAAGCCTATGCAGGAAGAACCCCGCTAGCGCCGTTGCGGCGAGGGAAGGCAAGCGCAGTACCCATTCGGCCGACCCTCCCAACGCAGAGGTCGCCCAGACGGCAACGTAGTAGAGGGGCGACTGGCCGTGATACTCGAGCGCCCGATCTATCGTGGTTCCTAAACCGTCCTTGATGACCCACCACGTGCCCAGCTCGTCGAGCCACAGACTGGAGACCATCGGCCGAAGCC
>CAZHRY010000114.1:0-4316 GCA_964535065.1 uncultured Actinomycetes bacterium | reverse complement strand
GGCCGTGGGTGGGGGGGGGGGGGGCCGGGGGGGGGGTCCCGCCGGGGGGCCCCGCGCCTCCCGGAGCGACAGCGTCTCCCGGCCCCTCCTGCTGCGCTCACGCCAATGCGACCACGCCCTCTCCACCGGGTCGCGGACCAGGACGACGATCTTCGCATCGGGCGCCGCCCTAGCCGCTCGCTCGGCCGCCAGTGGGTGGAACAGGTAGTTCGCTGTGGACTCCCCCGCGAGCCTGCGCGGCGAGCGCGCCGGCCCTCGCGTGAGCACCGTGGCGAAGTGTGAGCGGTACCACCTGTCGCCCTTCGCGTGATGCTCGTCGAAGTACCGAACGCCCTTCGGAGCGGTGAGCGAGGGGAACAGCGGCGTCACGTCCGGGTGCTCGAACAGGTACTCCGCAAGGGACGTCGTTCCGCCGCGTTTGGTCCCGATGATCATGAAGTCCGGCGGGGGCCTCAGATCCGCCGTGAGGATGCCCCATCCGCGAAGGGCGCCGCGAGCCGCGCGCTCGGCCGGGTTCCTGCGCTTGCCCGAACCCGTGACCCCTCCCGGATCCCCGCTCCGATCGCCGGGGCCCCTTCGCCGGACCGCCCGCACCAGCTCGTCGAGCCTGGCCACCTTCCTGAGGCTCCAGAGGGCCGCTCCGTAAAGCGGCACCGCCACCACCGCGAAGACCACGAAAGACGCCCCGCTTACCCCGAACACGGCGCGGGCCAGCAGCGCCGGCACTCCGACCGAAAGCGCGGCCGCGCCGGCCACGGGCAGGTACCCGGGGCCGAACGGGCGCATCCCGAGGAACAACCAGACCTCCGTAAGCGCCATCAAGTTGTCCACGATGATCGAGATGGCCCAAGCGGCGGCCGCTCCCTCGATGCCGTAGCGGGGGATCAGCAGCACGTTGAGCACGATGTTCAAGGTCAGCGCCACGGCCATGTTCAGCAGGTTCCATGAGCTCTTCCCGCCCATCAGGAGGACGACGGTGACGTTTCCGGTTCCCAGGTTCACGAGCATCGCGATCGCGAGGATCCCCAACGCCACCCCGCCCTCTTCGAACCCCGGGCCGAACACACGCAGGAGGAAGGGCGCGAACACGGCGAGGGCCAGGAAGAAGGGCCAGGAGATCGCCATCAGCCACCACGTGGCCGTCTGGTAGACGGTCTGAGCTCCCTCGCGATCGTCCCTGGCGAGCAGCGCCGAGATCTGCGGTGCGATGGCGAGCCGTATAGCCTGCAGCGCAAACGTCCCTACGGTCGAGACGCGGCTCGCCGCAGCGTAGACGCCGACCTCCGCCAGGGTGCGGTACCGGCCCAGCAGCAACAGGTCGAACCAGACGATCGAGACCTGGAAGGCGGCGGCGAGCCCCCTAGGAGCCGAGAACGCCCAGAAGGCGCGGGCCGAGGCGCCCAGCCCTTCGGTCGGCTCCTCGTGCCCGGTATGGGAGAGCAGGCGGGCCAGCATGAAGAGGCCCGCGGCGCACGCCAGGGCCTCGGGTATCGCCCAGCCCAGCGCCACCTCGGCCGTGCCGAGTCCCCCGATCGCCAGGGCCAGGATGAAGACCGGCTTGAGAGCCGGCTTGCCTACGTTCTCGATGAACACGAACGGTTTCATCGTTCCGAAGCCGCGGGTCGCAGCCATCGCGACGGTGCCGACGGTCGCCAGGGGAAGGAAGGGAGCGATCAGCCTGAGGAAGCGCGCGACGTCGCCGGGATCGCGACGCGAGAACGCATCAGCGAGCGGCTCGGCCCACACGAGCGTCGCGATCCCGGCTGCCAGCCCGGCCAGCGCGGAGGGCACCAGAGCAACCACGACGGTCCGCCGCAGGTCCCCGTGCCTCCCCAACCCGCGCAGCCTGGAGATGAAGCGCACCGCACCGGTGTCTGCGCCCAGCTCAGTGACGTTCGCCAGGATCGTGAAGACCGCGACCGCGGCGAAGAACACCCCGGCGCCCCGAGCCCCCATCGACCGGGTGACGACTATGGCGAGAACGAAGCCGAGGACCCCCGACACCACGAACCCGGCCAGGTTCAGCGTCCCGCCACGCGCCAGGGCGCGCAGCTCCGTCCTGCCCCCGGAGCTAGATGCCACGGCCCGCCCTGTTCGCTCGCTCCTGAACCTTGGCCGGGCGGAGGAGGCCGGCTGCTACGCCGAGGGCCAGGTACGGCCTGGGCTCGAGCGGCCGCTTCAGGAAGCTCCGCCAGGCCCAGCGCATCGCCCGGCCGCGCTCGCCGAGCGCAGCATGGGCGAACGCGATCCGGCCGAACAGCCGCGCCGCGTTGGCCCGCGAGCGGAGCAGCTCGGGATGCTTGCCGACCAGGTAGCGGATCGACTCTGCGATCGTCTGCCAGCGATCGGCGAAGAGCGAGGCGCCCCAGTACACCCGGACCAGCGGCTCGGGCGCCACGGCGATGGGGCCCTGCTGCGCGGCCCGCAGCAGCCACTCGTAGTCCTCGCCGTAGCTGCCCGGCATCTGCTCGTCAACCCAGCCGATCTCAGAGAACGCGCTCTTTCGGACCAGCAGCGTGGAGGGATGGATGCTCGCGTCCCTGCCGGCCACCAGAGCTGCGAGCGTGACCGGCCCCTGCGGTACGCGGACGACCCTCCTGTCACCGAAGGCCACCTCTATCCCGGTCACGGAAACGGATGCATCCCCCATCGCCTCCACCTGCGCGGATAGTTTGCCCGGCAACCATTCATCGTCGTCGTCGCAGAAGGCGACCAGTTCCCCGGCCCCTTCCGCGACCCCGCTGTTCCGGGCGCCCGCCAGACCCGGGGTCCTCGTGTTCCGGATGACGATCAGCGACCTGACGTCCGGCGCTCCCGACATCAGGTCCGACAGGTCGGCGGGCTCGGTCTGGTCGAACACGACGACGCATCCGACCTCGCCTGGGTAGTCCTGGGAAAGGATCGAGCGAACCGCTCGCCGGAGCATCTCCGGCCGGTTCCGCGTCGCCACCACGACCGACACCGAAGGCGCGCTCACGCGCCTCCTCCGAAGTAGCCGTGCCTCAGCAAGCCGGGCCACGCGATGGCCGTGACGAGGCGCCGCGACCCCGCAGGCATCTCGGTCCGCCATGCCTCGTCCGCTCGTATCTCGATCGAGCCGCTTGTGAAGCGGGAGGGGTTGCCCGCCACGGAGTGCGTCGGGCGAAGCTCTGCGCTGTGACCTTCGATGAACGGGAGCAAGCGCCCGCCCTCGCCGGTGAACGCAAGAAGCCGCGCGAGCCGCTCCGCCGGCCGGTCCACGAGCGACTCGTACCTCTCCACCGTGGCGCCTCCCGATACGGCGCTCACGACGGCCAGTAGCAGGTCGTAGGCCAGCCAGCGCGCGGCCGCCCTGGCGGCAGGCACCCTGGGCATGTGCTCCACCCGGCCGGTCACCTCGGGCTTGACCACGGTCTTGCTCCACGAATGCGCCACGCCGCGTGCATCTCGCACCAGACGCACGATGCTCACCCCAAGCCCGGGAACCCGCCGCAGCAGGGCCGCGGTCGAGGCGTGCTTCGACGAGTCCACGATCAGCCGCGCTCCCGACACCTGCCCGATCGCCTCGTACAGGGCTCCCAGACCGGCCGCGTACCGGCGCATCCGCCTCGCGTACCCGGGAGCCAGCCACGGCGCCAGCATCAGGGGGATGTAGCGGTTGCGATCCACGGATCGCTGCAGGCCCACCATGGCCGCCACGTCCACGGCCCGCCACCCGCCGAAGGCTCGCTCGCCCACCTCGGTCCAGAACGGACAGGCGCGGAAGGCCTCCCCGCAGCCGCAGCGTTCGTCGTCGCGGAGCCCCCGGGTCCAGATGAAAGCCAGCTCACCCACGGAGCAGACGCCCGGAACTTGCCCCAGGAGCCTGTCCAAGAGCGTGCTGCCGTTGCGGCCCAGACCCCCGACGAACAGGACCTTCACGGTTCCTGCCTCGCGTAGCCGTAGGCCGCCAGCAGAGGGGCGGTGAGGGCGGTGACGAGCGCCCGCGTGCCCGGCTCCATCTCCGTCCGCCACGCCGTGTCCGCGCGAAGCGGAACCTTCCCCAGGGAAAGCCGCATCGGGTTGCCGTCCACGGTGTGGTTGGGACCAAGCTCCGCCTCGCCTTCCCCGATGAAGCCGAGAGCGTCTCCGGGCGTAGCCAGCCCCGCGAAAGCCAGAACGCGTGCCACCTCCTCACGCGGCGAAGCGATCAGGTCCTCATAGCGGAGGCGTCGGTAGGGAACCCCCAGCGCGGCCAGGCCGTGGGTGAGCGAGTTGTAGAGCATGTAGCGGGCCGACGCCGAGGCCGCGCCGGAGCGAAGCATCTCGGCGCGGCCTCCGGCGTCGGCCCGCACCCC
>CAZHRY010000113.1:0-4346 GCA_964535065.1 uncultured Actinomycetes bacterium | reverse complement strand
GGCGCCAGATGGTGTCCGCCTCCGACGCGGCGGCACTTGCCGCCGCGCGCTCCTGTGCTCTCGGTGCGGTAGAAGCCGGCGCTCATGAGGTCAAGGCGGACGAGTTCGCGGGGGCCAACCTGGAGGGCATCGCCCTTACGGGCGGCATACTGCCGGGCGAGACGGTCGGCTGCGAGACGGATATGGAAGGCTACGTCACCGTCCAGTACAGCAGCGACCACGACCTGTGGTTCGCCGGCATCTTCGGTGCGACCTCCAAGCCGGTCGTGACCAAGGCCACCGCGGAGTGGGGCGGCGCGACGACCGGTTTACCCGTCCCGTTCGTCGTCGGGATGGACCAGTCGAACCAGGGGAACATCTTCTGCAAGGATCCGGACGGGAACCTGATCAACGTCCCGCCCGAGGATGGGTCCAAACCGACCTGCGCCGTGTGGTTCGACAACGGGAGCGAGGATGGCTACTTCGGTGGGTTCCAGGAGTCCGTGTTCGGGAGCCTGAACCTGAACCAGTGGGACGTACCGAACCCCGCCGTCGATTGCCTGGGATCCAAGGATCTGCCTGACAACATCGAGTATGCCGAGAACGGCGGCTACAACGGCGAGGACCCACTTGATCCGATCAACTACCCCGATCCCACGTGGGTATGCGTCGGGGACGGTGGCAACACGTCCCTCTACGACGGGTTCGCGATAACCAAGAACACCAAGGTCATGGTCTTCCCTGCAACGGACGGCCAGGTCGTCGAGCAGAACGGCAAGATCGTCGCCTACAACGTGATCGGCTTCACCGCGCTGAAGCTGATCGAGCTGTACAAGATCAACGAGCTGCCGCCCACCTCCGGCGACTGCGAGGCGGTGCGGCCGATGATCGCGGGCAGCGCGTTCAACCTGGACTTCCTCGCCTCGAACGAGGGCTGCTACTCGGGAGTCGCGGATGCCATCACGAACGTCAAGGTCGTCAAGGACAGGAACAACCAGCCGGGTCCGCAGCCGGCGGAGAACGTGGACTGGACGTTCAACCCCACGACTCACTGGCTGAACTGGAACGCTGCCGGGCCGGCAGCCGAGAACCAGCCATACAAGATCACGTTCGACTGGCAGCAGGACGGCCCGTGCGGCCCGCAGCCGAGCAACGCCAGCGGGTTCTGCATGATCGTGCAGTGGGACTCGTTCCAGTTCGGCAACGGCGGGTCGGGCGGTATCAATCTGGGCGTCCTTGGGACCCGTCTCTGCGACCTGACGATAGCTGGTTCTTGCGAAGCGACGGGTTAGGGTTTGGCCTGATACCGGCGAGAGACAGAAAGGGCGGGATATGAGGTCACGTGGTCTGGTGGTCGCCATCGCGGTCGTGCTCGCGGTCCTGGCGGCCGTAGGAGTGATCGTCTACACCAACAGCGTTCGGGACGAAGTGATCAGCGAGAACACCGTAAACGTCATCGTTTCGAACCAGGACATCCCAACCAACACCCAGCTCAACTCCCTGATCACCGCCGGGGCCTTCGAGACCCGCGCCGTTCCCAGGGATGTGCTGGTCGCGGGGGCGGTTACCTCGCTGGACGAGCTGCGTGACCAGACCACCGCGGCTCCCATCCTGGCCAACGAGCAGATCCCGATCTCGCGCCTGGAAAGCGGTGAGCTGAACGTCGTCGGGATCAGCCCCGACCACGTCGGGCTCGGCATGCAGCTCGAGGGGCCGAGGTCGGTCAATGGACTGATCCAGCGTGGCGACTCCATCGTCGTGTATGCCACCTTCCCGAAGAACACGCCGGTCCTGAGGACGACCCTCAAGACCCTTCTGTCGCCGGCGCGGTTCGAGGAGTTCCTGCAGGCGTTCGGCGCTGCGACCGGCACCCCGACGCAGCCGGCGGCTCAGCCGGGCGAAGAAGCGGTCTTCCTGATGCCGGTGGACTTCACGGTGACCCTCGTTCCGTCGGTCAAGGTGCTGTCCGTCCAGAACCCACCCATCGATGCCACGACCGGCCGTCGCGGTGAGGGCGGCACGACGCTCGTTCTGGACGCCGTTCCCAGCGACGCGTCGCAGCTGGTGTTCGCCAACGAGAAGGCCACGCTCTGGCTCGGTCTGCTGCCTCCCGAGAACGAGGATGGCTACGACGAGGAGGCCGTGATCGGCCTGCCGAACGTCAAGGTGATCGGAGTGGGAGCGTAGTGACAGACGCAAGCGTCGTCGCCGTCGGGACGCCGCAGTCGTTCCG
Organism: uncultured Actinomycetes bacterium; assembly: GCA_964535065.1. GTDB lineage: Bacteria > Actinomycetota > UBA4738 > UBA4738 > HRBIN12 > AC-51. The sequence goes on along the minus strand of CAZHRY010000113.1, from coordinate 2,134 downwards.
CCAGCAGCTCGCCAGGGCGTTAGAGATCGAAGCCGACGAGGTCGGGTGGGTGCAGTCACCCACGGCCGCAGAGGAACTGCTGATCAACGCCTTCAGCCCGGTAGACGTGTTGGTCCTCTCCCCCGAGGTCAAGGAGCCCGACGCGTTGGGCCTGGCCGAGTTCGTCGGCCGCACGGCCCCCGGCACGGCCATCGTCCTGGTCCGCGACCATACGTGGAACGGATTGCTGCCGGCCGCGATGCGGGCGGGCATCCGAGACGTCGTGGACATGACCCAGGGCACCGACGAGCTGCGCGACGCCGTGGAGAGGGCCATCTCCTGGGCCGCCAACCTGCGCTCGGCGGGGGGGTTTGCCCGAGCCGAGGTCGGCAAGGCAACGCGAGGGCACATCATCTCGGTGTTCTCCTCCAAAGGCGGATCGGGCAAGACGTTCCTGACGACGAACCTGGGCGCGGCGATCGCCGACATCACCGGGCAGGACACGGCGGTCGTGGACCTGGACGTGGACATGGGCGACGTCTTCACCTACTACGGCCGTGAGCCCAGCGCCAACATCCAGGATCTGATGGCCTTGGGCGAGGGTGCCGACAGCGATCAGATCCGCGAGGTCGGCGTCGAGGTCGCTCCCCACACATGGGCATTCGGGGCTCCTCCGGACCCCGCGGCCGAGGCGCCGGCCGGCGAAGCCGTGGGCAAGTTCCTCAGGACGATCCGCAACGAGTTCGCCTACACGGTCGTGGACGCGTCGGTGGACTACTCGGACTCGGCGCTGGTCTGCTTCGACCTATCGGACATGATCTGCTTGGTCACCGCCCTCGACGTCGTCGGCGTCAAGCACCTATCGAAAGCCCTCGACACCCTGCTGACGATCGGGTTGCCGCGGGAGCGCTTCAGGGTCGTCCTCAACCGCGCGGACTCCAAGGTGGGCCTGGACGCGGCCGACGTGGAGCGTGTGATGAAGATCTCGGTCGATGCCATGATCCCGTCCAGCCGCCTCGTCCCGACGTCGCTCAACAAGGGCCGGCCCGTGGTTCTGGACGAACCAGGTTCGGAGGTGTCACAGGCCATCCGGCACCTAGGCCGCAGGTTCACCGGCGGCATGGCGGAAGCCGACGCCGGTGAGCTCGTCCCCGAGCCTGCGGATGGCAAGCACAAGAAGAAGGGTCTGTTCGGCCGCCGGTCGAAGAGCTGAAGGAATCAAGGAGGCGTCCCCCATGTCGCTCGCAGATCGCTTGGCCAAAGCCCAGCAGAAGGACCGCATATCCGAGGTTCGAGCGCGCGTGCAGGAGCGGCTGGTCGAGTCCCTCGGCCCGCGTCTGTACGACGCCACGCTTTCGGACTCGGAACTGGAAGGCCTGGTCCACCAGCGCCTCCGCGAGTTGCTGGACGAGGAAGAAGGGCCGCTCTCCGCGCAGGAGAAGCTGCTCATCGTTCGCCAGATCGGCGACAGCGTGCTGGGGCTCGGACCGCTGGAGCCATTCGTCCGCGACCCGGAAGTGACCGAGATCATGGTCAACAACTGGGACACGATCTACGTCGAGCGCGCCGGCAAGCTCTTCTGGACGGGCACGAAGTTCCACGACGAGCAGCAGCTGCGGCGCACGATCGACAAGATCGTCGGCAAGGTGGGCCGTCGCGTCGACGAAGCGAGCCCGTACGTGGACGCCCGCCTGCCCGACGGCTCGCGCGTCAACGCGATCATCCCGCCGCTCGCGATCGATGGCCCGGCGCTCACGATCCGGAAGTTCGCCGCCGACCCGTACCAGGCCGACGACCTGGTCGAGTTCGGCACGATGACCTCGGCCGTCTCGAGGTTCCTCGAGGCCTGCGTTCGTGGCCGGGTGAACATCATCGTCGCCGGCGGGACCGGCGCAGGGAAGACCACGACGCTCAACGTCGTGAGCTCGTTCATCCCCGACGACGAGCGGATCATCACGATCGAGGACGCCGCCGAGCTCCGGCTCCAGCAGCCACACGTCGTCAGGCTGGAGTCGCGCCCGCCGAACATCGAGGGCAAGGGACAGGTCGCCATCCGCGATCTCGTTCGCAACGCGTTGCGGATGCGGCCCGACCGCATCGTCGTCGGCGAGGTGCGTGGCGCCGAGGCGCTCGACATGCTCCAGGCGATGAACAC
>CAZHRY010000112.1:0-4376 GCA_964535065.1 uncultured Actinomycetes bacterium | reverse complement strand
GCGAGCGCGCCCGTGGACGTCCTTGCCGAGCGCGACCTCGAGGGGATGGGTGGCCTCTCCCGCCGCCTTCGACCGCAAGATGTCGCCCAGCATCACGAAGTCGCGGTGTTTGTTGGGAACCTCGATCCCGATGGCCGACTTGCCCGGGATCGGCGCCTGGATCCTGACGTCAGGGGTGGCCAGCGCATAGGCGATGTCGCTCGCGAGCGAAAGGACCTTGTTGACCTTGGTTCCGGCGGCGACCTCCACCTCGTACATCGTGACGGTAGGGCCGCGGTGGGCTCCCGAGACCTTGGCATCGACCCCGAAGGTCCTGAGCGTTCGCTCGAGGGCGGCGTGCATCTCGGCTTCGTCGCGGTTGTCGGCGTTCGAGGGCGGCGCGCTGCGCAGCAGATCCAGCGGCGGGAGCTGGTAAGGACCGTCGGGGGTCTCGATCGTACGGGCGCGCGGCTTCCTGCGCTTCGGAGCAGGTGCTTCGTCCTCGTCGTCCAGGACGCTGTACTCCTGGGTTGGCAGCCCGTCGGGCTCCGGTTCCTCGGCGTCGGGCACGTACACGACGTCCAGGCCGAACGCTTCCTTGAACTTGCGGATGCGCTCGCGCTTGGGCTTCGCAGGCTCCTCGTCGATCACCAGCTGCAGCGGCCCTTCGGCTTCTGCTTCGTCTTCTTCTACGTCGGCGGCGGTGAAGAAGTCCCGCAGGCGTGCCCACGCGGTTGCGACCGGTGTGCCCGAGAAGATGAGGGCGCCGAGCACCACGAAGCCCAGACAGACGATCGCGGCGCCGATGCCCGAGACGACGCTCCCGAGGGGGTGCGAGGCCAGAGAACCGAACAGCCCGCCGGCGACGCTCAACTCGTCGTAGCCATCGCCCGGGCCGGGGTCGGCGCCCAAGAGCGACAGGATCCCCAACACGCCGAGGCCGAACGCGGTGAAGCCGATGAACATCCGGACCCGCTCCTCACGGGCGGTGTCACGCAGCAGCAGGACGCCCCAGTACGCCCCGACCACAGGGAAGGCGACTGCGGCTACCCCGAACGCCCCGCGCAGGGTCCAGGCGAGCCACTCCCCGACCGGACCGGCCGCGTCGAACCAGACAGAGAGAACGGCGAGCAGTGCGAGGACGACGAGCCCGATGCCGAGCGCGTCGCGCGCCCAGGGCGAGAGGATCTGGCGAACCGGCGTCTTGGCCGGCGCCTTCTTCGCCGCCGGTTTGCTTCTCGTCGTCTTCGTGCTCTTCGTTGTCTTCGAAGCTCGCGAGGTCCGCGAGGGGGAAGTCTTCGTTGCCAACTACACCTCCATGATGACCGGCAGGATCACCGGCTTCCGCTGGGTGACCTCGAAGAAGTACTTCTTCAGCACCCGGCGAACGTTCTGCTGCAAGGCTGATGGGTCGATGACCCGCGCCTCGGCGGTCTCTTCGAAGGCAAGCATGACGCGTTTCCGGGCTTCTTCAAGGATGTCCGCGGAGGTTGCCTCGTGGACGAAACCCCTGTTTACCACGTCCGGTCCGCCGATCAGCTCCCCGGAATGGGCGTCCACGGTGACGACCACGACCACGACGCCGTCTCCGGCCAGCTTCCGCCGGTCCCTCAGGACCTCTCCTCCGACATCTCCGATCCCAAGCCCGTCCACGAAGGTCATGCCGGCTTGGACCCGGTCGGCCTTCACCACCTGCTCCCCCACCTCGATCACGTCGCCGTCCTCGCAGATGAGGACCCGGTCGTGCGGGATGCCGACCTCCTCGGCCAGGCGCGCGTGGTGCTGCAGATGGCGCCTTTCGCCGTGGACCGGAACGAACCAGCGCGGCTTGACCAGCGACAGCAGCAGACGCAGCTCTTCCTGAGCCGCGTGACCGCTCGCGTGCACGGCGTCGGCGGGGACGTGATACACGTCGGCCCCGCTTCGGTAAAGGGAGTCCACGACCCGGTGGATCGCGGGCTCGTTACCGGGGATCAGGCTGGACGACAGCACGACCGTGTCGCCTTCCCTCAGCTTCACCCACTTGTGTTCGCGGGCGGCCATCAGGCTGAGGGCGCTGTAGGGCTCGCCCTGGGAGCCCGTGCAGATGATGACGACGCGGCCCGGGTCCAGGTCGTCCACCCCTTCGATGTCGATGACGTCGCGATCGTCCACCTTCAGGATGCCCAAGCGACGGGCGGCGCCGACGCTGTTGTGCATCGACCGGCCGAGGAAGGCCACCACACGGCCGTCGGCCACCGCGGCGTTCACCACCTGCTGGATGCGATGGATGTGGCTGGAGAAGCAGGCGACCACGACGATACCCGGCGCGTTCTCGACTATGCCACGAAGGACCGGACCCACGCTCTTCTCGCTCTCCGTGTGCCCGGGCTCCTCGGCGTTCGTGGAGTCGGACAGCAGCAGGTGCACGCCCCGGCCGGCTTCCTCAGCGAGGCCGTGGAGGTCGGTCGGCTGGCCGTCTATCGGAGTCGGGTCGATCTTGAAGTCGCCCGTGTGCAGGATCGTGCCGTACGGGGTGTCTATCGCGACCGCCATGCCGTCGGGGATCGAGTGCGTGACGTGCAGGAAGCGCATGGAGAACGGGCCTGCCTTCCCCGACCCACCCGGCACCGCCAACATCGGTTCCAGCAGGTGCATCACCTCATGTTCTTCGAGCTTGTTCTGCAGGAGCTCGAGCGTGAAGGCGGTGCCCCACACGGGAACGCGGCGATCGAGCTCCTTCAGCAGGTACGGCAGAGCCCCCACGTGGTCCTCGTGTCCGTGGGTCAGAACCACGGCCTCGATGTCGTCGATGCGCTCCCGCACGTAGGTCATGTCCGGGAGGACCAGGTCGATCCCGAACATGTCGGCAGAAGGGAAGGACAGGCCGACGTCCAGGACCAGGATCCGCCCGTCCAGCTCCACGCAGGCCATGTTGCGCCCGACCTCCCCGATCCCCCCGAGGAAGACGACTCGGCAGGCGTCCTTCGGGGCGTCAGGCAAGGAGACCGGCTTCCTCCAGCGCTACGCGGACCCGCTCCCGCTCCTCGGGCGTGGCCGGAACGAGCGGCAGGCGCGGTTCCCCGGCCGGCCGGCCGACCATCTGCAGAGCCGCCTTCAGCGGGATCGGGTTCGATGTGACGAAGAGCGCGTTGAACAGCGGGGAGAGCGCCTCGTGGATCTTGCGGGCAGCGGGCACGTCGCCCGTCTCGACGAGCTCGATCATCTGGCGGATCTGGGGGCCGACGAGGTGCGCCGCGACGCTCACGACGCCGACGGCGCCCAGGCAGACGTATCCGAAGGTGGCCCAGTCGTCCCCCGAATAGACCTCGAAGCCATCGGGGGCCTCGGCGATCAGCTGCGAGATCGCCTGGAAGTCGCCGGTCGAATCTTTGACCGCGACGATGTTGTGGTGATGGGCCAGCTCGATCAGGGTAGCGTGCTCGATGCGCGTCGCCGTTCGTCCCGGGATGTTGTAGAGGATCATCGGGAGCTCGGTGGCTTCGGCGATGTGCCGGAAGTGCGCGATCAGGCCGCGCTGCGGGGGCTTGTTGTAGTAGGGCGTGACGACCAGAAGTCCGTCGGCCCCTGCATCTTCGGCCGCTTGGGTCAGCTCCAGCGTCTCAGCCGTCGAATAGGTGCCGGTCCCGCAGATCAGCTTGCCCCGGCCCTTCACGGCTTCCGCCACCGCCTTGAACAGCTCGGACTTCTCGTGATGCGTCAATGTCGGGGACTCACCCGTGGAGCCGGCCACGACGACGGCGTCAGAACCGTTGCCTACCAGCCAGGACGCCAGCTCCTGAGCGCCGTCCAGGTCGACGGCGTGGTCTTCGCGGAAAGGCGTCACCATCGCGGTGACGACGGAGCCGAACCGGCCGGCCATCTGCGTCGCCTCCTTCCAAGGGCTCCCGCTGGCGGCTTGGGGATGGGAGCACCGAACGGGCCTATGCTAGCCGCCGATGCCCCGCCTCTACACCAAGACCGGAGACGACGGCACTACAGGCCTTCTGCACGGGGGACGGGTGCCCAAGTCAGACCTGGCCACAGAGGCCTACGGCACCACCGACGAGGCCGTGGCCGCGCTGGGTCTGGCGCGCTCGCTGTGCACCGACGAGGCGCTGCGGACGGACCTGCTGACCCTTCAGCGCGAGCTGTTCGTGGTGGGCGCGGACCTGGCGGCGAACCCGGCCGAGCGCAAGAAGCTGGAGGCTGAAGTCTCGATGGTCACCGGCAAGATGGTGCGCCGCCTGGAGAAGCGGATCGACGAGCTCGTAGAAGCGCGACCGTTGCCGGAGGAGTTCGTGGTGCCGGGCGCCAACCCTGGGAGTGCGGCGCTCGACGTGGCTCGTGCGGTGGTCAGGCGCGCGGAGCGAGCCGTGGTGGCGCTGGAGCTAGCCCAGCGCGAGGTCAACCCGGAG
>CAZHRY010000111.1:0-4518 GCA_964535065.1 uncultured Actinomycetes bacterium | reverse complement strand
CAGGCGCCCGCCCTGCCCCTAGCCACGGCCGAGTCCGCGCGGGGAACCGGCGGAGCCATCCTCGGCTACCCCGGCGGGCAGCCTCTGCGCTCGACGCCCGCGGCGGTTCGCGCCGTCGTGGATGCCACCGGGCGCGACATCTACGGGCAGGGGGAGGTGGAGCGGCGCCTGTACGAGCTGCAGGCAAGCGTTCGCTCCGGCAACAGCGGCGGTCCGTTCGTCCTGCCGGACGGCCAGGTGGCAGCCGTGGTGTTCGCCGCGTCCACGCTGGACACAAACACCGCTTACGCCATCGCCTCGTGGCAGGTGAAGGAGTACGTGGCGAGCGTCGGAGGACTGCCGCAGCCGGTCGGCACCGGCGCCTGCACGGGCTAGCTCATCGCGTAGCCGGCGCTTCTAACGCCGGGGCGGAGGAGCGTCCACCCCGCCCCGGGGCTTTCGATCGGCCCGTCCTGCTCGAAAGCCAGGAGGGACGGTCCCGCCCCCGACACGCAGACCGGCACGCCCGCCCTGCGGAATCCATCCACGGCCTCGGCGACCTCCGGCACCAGCTCGAGCCTCGCCTCCTCGTGCAGCCGATCGTGAAGCGCGACCCGCAAGAGCGACGGCTCTCGCGTGAGCGCCTCGACCATCAATGCGGCGTGCGCCGAGTTGAACACGGCGTCCTCACGGGAAACCTCGGCGTTCAGCACCGCCCTGGCGGCCGCCGTGGAGAGCCGCACCTCGGGAACACAGATCACGGGTCTCAGATCCGGATGCGGCTCCAGCCGATGAACGAAGCCCCCGGGCAGAGCGATCGTGAAGCCGCCGTACGCGGCGGGAGCGGCGTTGTCGGGATGCCCCTCCTGCCTGGCGGCGTGGGCGAACACCGGATAGGGATCTTCGTGGATCCCCAGGTCGAGGATCGCGGATGCGAGGACGACCCCGGCCACCGCAGCCGCCGACGAAGACCCGAGCCCCCGCTCGAGCGGGATACGGTTCACGCCGCGGAGCGCGAACCGCGGCAGCTCTAGCTCCATGGCCCCGGCAACGGCCGCCATCGTCCGCGAGACCATGTCGGAGCCATCGGTGGGGAGTTCCGATGCCCCCTCCCCTTCCCAGGCGACCCCCGGCCCCGCCCCGGTGTCCACCGTCACCTCGTTGCACAGGTCCAGCGCCAGCCCGAAGCAGTCGAACCCGGGACCGAGGTTCGCCGAAGTGGCGGGGACGGACACCGTGACACGCACGGCGCGGAGCGTATCGCGACGAGCGGCCCTAGAGACCCAGTTCCCCCGCGACGGCCGCCGCGTCTGGCGGGACCGACTGTGGATGAGCCGCTCCCGCGATCGCCCATTCAGGGTCCTTGAGCCCGTGCCCGGTCAAGATGCAGACGACCGTCTTGCCCGCCGGGAGCACCCCCTCGCCGTGCAGGTGGAGCAACCCTGCCACGCTTGCAGCGCTCGCGGGCTCGACGAACAGCCCCTCGCGCGCGACCCGCCTGTACGCCGCCAGGATCTCCCTGTCGGTGACGGCCAAGATCCCACCCTCGGACCCCTTGGCAGCGGCGACCGCCTGCTCCCAGGAAGCCGGGTTACCGATCCGGATCGCGGTCGCGATCGTCTGCGGGTCCTTGACGGGCTCCCCTTTGACCAGCGGAGCCGCCCCCGCCGCCTGGAACCCGAAGAGCTGGGGCGGCTCGGCGATGACGCCGTCGGCCAGGTACTCCGAGTACCCCATCCAGTGGCTCGAGATGTTCCCGGCGTTGCCGACCGGCACGCAGTGGATGTCGGGCGCGCGGCCGAGCGCATCGCAGATCTCGAAGGCCGCCGATTTCTGCCCCTGGATCCGGAACGGGTTGACGCTGTTGACCAGCGTCACGGGGAAGTGCTCGGCGAGGTCCCGGGCGAGGTCCAGCGAGGCATCGAAGTTGCCCTCGACCTCGAGGACCCGCGCGCCGTGCACGAGCGTGGCCGCCATCTTACCGAGAGCGATCTTCCCCTTCGGAACCAGGACCGCGCACGTCAGCCCGGCCTTCGCGGCGTACGCGGCCGCGCTCGCGCTCGTATTGCCGGTCGAGGCGCAAACGACCGCCTTCGCGCCCTCCTCGACGGCCTTCGAGATGGCGAGCGTCATCCCGCGGTCCTTGAACGAGCCGGTCGGATTCGCCCCTTCGTACTTCAGCCAGACATCGCACCCGGTCTCCGCCGACAGCGACTCCGAGCGGACGAGCGGCGTGCCTCCCTCCCTGAGCGTGATGACGGGAGTCGCGTCGGTCACCGGCAGGCGGTCGCGATACTCCTCGATGACGCCGCGCCACTGGTGCGCGCCGGAAGGGGGCTCCGCCCTCACCCTTCCTCGCCTTCGACGCGAAGGATGCTCGACACCGCCCGGATGGCCGGAAGCTCGCGGAGCTCCTCCACCGTCTTCTGGAAAGAGCCCTCCTGCGCCCGGTGCGTGATGAAGACGAGGGTGGCTTCGTCACCGGCGCCCTCCTGCCACACACGCTCGATCGAGACGGCGTTGTGGCCGAAGCGATCGGCGATCTCGGCCAGGACGCCCGGCCGGTCCTCCACGTGCAGGTTCAGGTAGTACTGGCCGTGGGTGTCGTCCATGGGGCGGATCTTCAGGTCGAGCGAGCACGTGCATCCGATCGAGCGGCCTCCGTGCGCGACGTGGCGGGCGACCTGGATCAGATCTCCGACCACCGACGACGCCGTGGGGTCTCCCCCCGCCCCCCGGCCGAAGAACATCAGCTGGCCCACCTTCTCGCCTTCGACGAACACGGCGTTGAACGCATCGCGGACGCTGGCGAGCGGATGCGACGCGGGGATCATCGCCGGGTGGACCCGCGCCGAGATCTCCCCGTCGTCCAGCTCGGCGATCGCCAGGAGCTTCACGACGTAGCCCATGCGCGAGGCGTCCGCGATGTCCTGCGCACCGACGCCTGCGATGCCCTCGCGGAAGACGTCGCTCGCCACGACCCTGCTGTTGAACGCGATAGAAGCGAGGATCGCGCACTTGGCGGCGGCGTCGTAGCCCTCGACGTCCGCGGTGGGGTCGGCTTCGGCATACCCGAGGCGCTGGGCCTCGACGAGGGCTTCGGCGAACGACCAGCCGTGCTCTGACATCTGCGTGAGGATGTAGTTGGTCGTCCCGTTGACGATGCCCATCAAGCGCGTGATCCGATCGCCGGCGAGCGACTCCTTGAGCGGACGGATCAGCGGTATGCCTCCGGCGACCGCGGCTTCGAAGGCCACGTCCAAGCCCGCGGCTTCCGCCGCGTCGAAGACGTCCTTGCCGGCGCCGGCCAGGAGTTCCTTGTTGGCGGTCACGACGGGTTTGCCGTTCGCGAAGGCCTCCAGGATCAGCGAACGGGCAGGCTCCACGCCGCCCATCAGCTCGCAGACGATGTCGACCTCAGGATCCGTGACGAGCGCGTTCGCGTCGGTCGTGAACGCGTCGGCGGCGAGGGGAACGTCGCGGTCGCGGGCCGTGTCGCGCACCGCGGCACGGGTCACGCGGAGCCGCACGCCAGCGCGCCTGGCGACGTCGTCGGAGTGCTCCTCGAGCATGCGGACGACCGCGGCGCCGACCGTGCCGCACCCCAGCAGCCCGACGTTCAGGGTTAGTTCACTCATCCCTTCCCTCCGGCCGGACGACCTCCGCTGCCGGCCTCCGATAACCGTAGGCGTTCGGAGACCGCCGCGACAGCATGGATCTTGCCCGTGGGGTTCCGCCCGTCACGTCCTCTCCTGCGCTTCCCCCGTCGAAACGTCCAGCCGGTCCATGTCCTCGGCGTCTTCGCGTCTGAGCCACAGCTCGGCCTTGCCCCCGGCGACCCCAACCACCGCCGGGCGCCCGGAGCGGTTGTAGTTGGAGGCCAGTGAGTACGTGTATGCGCCGGTCGCGGCTACGGCCAGCAGATCACCGCGATCGGTGTTCGCCGGCAACTCGGCCTGGGGCACGAGCACGTCGCCGGACTCGCAATGTCGCCCGACGACGGTGACGGTGTCGGTATCGCTGTCGGCCGAGACCGACGCCCGGCTCGCTGCCGCGACCGTGTATCGAGCGTCGTAGAGCATCGGCCTGAGGTTGTCCGACATCCCGCCATCCACGGCGACGAGCGTCTTTCCATCACCGACCCGCTTGCGTCCAAGCACGGTGTAGATGGTCAGTCCGGCGTTGGCAACCAGCGCGCGACCGGGCTCCACCTGGATCTCAGGCACGCGGCTCCACCCGTGCTCGGCTGCCAGCCCCGCAGCTCTGGTCTCGAGCGCCTCGGCCAGCCTCGCTACCGGCAAGGGCGACTCGTCCGTGTACGTCACGCCGAACCCTCCGCCGACGTCCAGGATCCGCGGCTCGATGCCCGCCTCGCCGGCGACGCCCGCCATCGACTCGAGCACCCGCACGTACGGCAGCACCTCGATCACCTGAGAGCCCGCGTGCGCATGGAACCCCTGCAGGCTCAGGCCGGGCAGGGACGCCGCACGGCGGGCCCCCGGCGGCGAGCAAGTCGTGCGAGCACCAGGCCGATCGCCA
>CAZHRY010000110.1:0-4613 GCA_964535065.1 uncultured Actinomycetes bacterium | reverse complement strand
ACCTCGTGGTCGGCAGCTTCGGCTCGGCCGTCCTCCTCTTCGGGATGGCGCTCGCGTACGGCGGCTCGGGCTCCATCTACCTGGCCGAGATCGCGAGCGGCACGATCGAGGGCTCGCGGGTGCTCGTCGTCGCCGGCCTCGCGATGATCCTGGTTGGGCTCGGCTTCAAAGTTTCCGCCGCCCCCTTCCACATGTGGACGCCCGACGTGTACCAGGGGGCGCCGACGCCGGTGACCGCCTACATGTCGGCCGCCACCAAGGTCGCCGCGTTCTTCGCGCTGATCCGGGTCTTCGACGTCGCTCTGCAGCCGCTCACTTGGGATTGGACGCCGGTCGTGTATGCCGTAGCCGCGCTGTCTGTCGTCGTGGGGTCGGTGCTGGCCATCGCCCAGCAGGACGTCAAGAGGATGCTGGCTTACTCCAGCGTGGCGCACGCCGGCTTCATCCTGACGGGGCTCACAGCGGCGAACGTCTCGGGCATCCGCGCGGCGATCTTCTACCTGGTGGCGTACGCCGCGATGACCCTCGGCGCCTTCGGGGTCGTTCATCTGGTCGAGCAGAGCCGGGCTGGGGAGGAGAGCGCGTCTCTGGCCTCCTTCTCCGGCCTGGCCAAGACGAGCCCGGCCAGGGCCGCCCTGATGGCCGTGTTCCTGCTCTCCCTGGCCGGCGTCCCACCCACGGCCGGCTTCATAGCGAAGGTGGGGGTCTTCACGGCCGCCATCGAAGCGGGGAACTGGTCCTTGGCGGTGATCGGCGTGGCGGCCAGCGTCGCCGCCGCCTTCTTCTACCTGAGGGTCATAGTCTTCATGTATATGCATGAGCCCGGCGCTACCGAAGTCGTCACCGAGGAACAGGCCGTCCCCGGGGCGGCGGCGGCGACGCTGGCCGCCGTGACCCTGGTCCTGGGCGTCTTCCCGGGGCTCCTTTCAGGCATCATCGAGCAAGCAGCGATCCTGAGGTGGTGACATGCGCAGAGTGATCCCGGGCCTGGAGGCTCCAGACGCCGCCCTCGAGGCAGACATCCGCGTACGCCTGGACCGCGTCGAAGAGGCCCTCGAGAAGGCCGTGGTGGCCGACTCCGACCTGCTCGCCGCCACCGCCAAGTACCTGCTGTCGGCCGGCGGCAAGCGGTTCCGACCCATGCTCGTCCTCCTTGCCGGATACTTCGGCGACCCTACGGACCCTCGCCTGATCCCGGGCTCGGTCGCCATAGAGCTGACGCACCTGGCCACGCTGTATCACGACGACGTGATCGACGAGGCCGACGACCGCCGCGGGGTTCCGAGCGCCAACGCCAGGTGGGACAACACGGTGGCGATCCTCACGGGCGACTACCTGTTCGCCCGCGCCTCGGAGATCTCCGCGGACCTTGGCCCCGACGTATGCAGGCTCCTGGCCCGGACCATCGGGGTCCTGTGCGATGGCCAGATCCGCGAGGTCGATTCCTCGGGCAAGGTCGAGCAGACCGAGGAGAGCTACCTGGAGATCATCCGCCGCAAGACCGGGGTCCTGATAGCGACCTCGTGCCGGCTGGGCGGCATGGTCTCCGACGCTCCCGAGGAGCAGGTGGAGATCCTGGAGGAGTTCGGCGAAGCCCTCGGCATGGCCTTCCAGCTCTCCGACGACATCATGGACGTCACCGCGAGCCAGCTCGAGCTGGGCAAGGAGCCCGGCACGGACATGAAGGAGGGCGTCTACACCCTGCCGGTCCTGCACGCCCTGAACGAAGGACCAGACAGGGACGAGCTGCAGCGCCTCCTGGCCCACGGAGCCCCCGATGGCGAGATGCTGGACCGCGCGCTCGAGATCGTGCGCACCGGCGGGTCCATCGAGCACGCGAGGGACGCGGTGACGCGCGAGGTCCGGCTCGCGACCGGCCTCGCAGAGCGCCTGCCGGAGGGCCCCGCCCGTCACGCTCTGGTGCAACTGGCGAAGTTCCTGGCGATCCGCTGCGGAGCCGGGCCGGGGGACTGAGGGGGGCGAGGGCGCTGCTAGGATACGCACCGCTCGAGAAGGCTTTCACAAGCGGGGAGACCGGTTCCTGAGGTGGATTACTACGGGTCCTACGGCGTCGTCCTGGCGGTGGTCACTGCGGGTGCGCTGCTTGTGGCCGTCGCATTCACAGCCGGTCGCCTGATCGCCCCCAGCCGGCCCTTCGCAGGCGAGAAGCTCACCACCTACGAGTGCGGCATCGACCCGGTCGGCGAGGGCTGGTCCCAGACCCACGTCCGCTACTACGTCTACGGTTTCCTGTTCGTCATCTTCGACGTCGAGAGCGTCTTCCTCTTCCCCTGGGCCCGCGTGTTCGAGTCCCTCGGATACCAGGCGGTCGTGTCGATGGGCGTTTTCATCGGCATCCTGGCCGTGGGGCTCCTCTACGCGTGGCGCAAGGGGGTGCTCAAGTGGGTCTGATAACCGAGTCCACCCCCCTTGCGAAGGTCAAGCCCGTCAAGTTCCTCCTCAACTGGGGACGCCGCTACTCCCTCTGGGTGTTCAACTTCGGCCTGGCCTGCTGCTCGATCGAGTTCATCTCCGCCTCGACGGCCAAGAACGATTTCATCCGCCTCGGCGTGATCCCGTTCGCGCACGGGCCCCGCCAGGCGGACCTGCTCGTCGTCGCCGGAACCCTGACCGACAAGATGGCCCCGGTCATCAAGCGGCTCTACGACCAGATGCCCGACCCCAAGTACGTGATCTCGTTCGGCTCGTGCGCCAACTGCGGGGGCCCGTACTGGGACAGCTACTCGGTGACCAAAGGCGTCGACCAGATCATCCCGGTCGATGTGTACGTGCCCGGCTGCCCGCCGCGGCCCGAAGCGCTCCTGCAGGGCATCGTGGCCCTCCAGGAGAAGATCAAGGACGAAGACATCCAGGAGAAGTTCCGCAGTGGGACGACCGCTGTCAGCTGAAGAGGTCGGAGACCGCCTGCGGGCGCGGTTCGGTGACCAGGTCGAAGTGACCGACGCCTTCGGTCATGCCGTGGCCACTGTGCCGACCGCGGTCTATCACGACGTGATCGCGTTCCTCAAGGACGACCCGGACACCGCCTGCGACTACTGCGACTTCACCGCCGGGGTGGACCTTGGTCCCGAGGGCGGGTTCGAGGTCGTGACCCACCTGTTCTCGACGACGCTTCATCACAACATCCGGGTCAAGGTCCGGCTGCCACACGAGGATCCGGTGGTGGACACGATCAGCGACCTGTTCCCGGGATGCAATTGGCACGAGCGGGAGATGATGGAGATGTTCGGCATACGGGTGGAAGGGCATCCCAAGCCGGTCAAGCTGCTCCTGTCCGAGCCCTTCGAGGGGCACCCGTTGCGCAAGGACTTCCCGCTCATGAGCCGCGAGGCCAAACCGTGGCCGGGCGCCGTCGAGGGCGAAGAGGAAGAGGAGTAGCCGCGTGGTCTCCATCTTCGACGAGTGGCTCTCGAACTTCTGGCTGGCGCTGCTGCTGAAGACCGTGTTGGTCCTCGGCTTCTTCTTGGTCGTTCCGCTGGTCGTCGGCTACATGGAGCACAAGGTGCTGGCCCACATGCAGGCGCGGCTGGGGCCCATGGAGGCCGGCAGGTTCCACGGGTGGGCGCAGCTCGTCGCGGACGGCGTCAAGTTCATCCAGAAGGAAGACGTGGTGCCGGCCGCGGCCGATCGGGCCGTCTTCTCCCTCGCGCCCGGCGTTGCGCTGATCCCCTACATCGTCGTGATCGTCGTCCTTCCGTTCGGCCCGAACATCTGGGCCCTGGATCTGGACGCCGGCATCTTCTTCGCCATGGCGATGTCCAGCGTTGGCGTGCTGGGCGTGCTGATGGCCGGCTGGGCCTCGGCTAACAAGTTCTCGCTGATGGGGGCGCTCCGCGCGGCCGCGCAGCTGATCGCCTACGAGCTTCCACTGGTCCTGGCCGCGGCCGCCGTCGTGATGCAGGCCGGCACGATGTCCCTGGTGGGCGTCTCGGAGGCGCAGTGGGAGTACTGGTTCGTCCTGTTCCAGCCCATAGGCTTCCTGATCTTCATGATGTCCGCGGTCGCCGAGCTGACGCGGCCGCCCTTCGACATGCCGGTGGCGGACTCCGAGATCATCTTCGGGGCGTTCACCGAGTACACGGGTCTGAAGTTCGCGTTCTTCCTTCTGGCGGAGTACGGCGGCATCGTCGTGATGTCGGGCATCGCGTCGGTGCTTTACCTGGGCGGGTACCAGCCGCTCCGCGGGATGGCGGCCATCCCGGGGCCGCTCTGGATGATCGCCAAGATCTTCGCGCTCTCCTTCGTCATCGTCTGGTTGCGGGCGACCTTCCCGCGGCTGCGGGAGGACCAGCTGCAGCGGTTCTCCTGGCTGTTCCTCACGCCGCTCGCCCTCCTGCAGATCATGGTCGTGGCCTTCATGAAGGTGTGGCGATGAGCGCCCAGATCCAGCGCGGCATCGGCCAGGGCCTGCTGAAGGGCCTCAGCGTGACCCTGAAGACCATGCTGCGCCGCTCCATCACCGTGCAGTACCCGCACGTCAAGCCCGTCCTGCCTCCCCGGACCCGCGGCGTGATCGCTCTGAAGCAGGAGAACTGCACCGTCTGCTACAAGTGCGCGCGCGAGTGCCCCGACTGGTGCATCTACATCGACGC
>CAZHRY010000109.1:0-4740 GCA_964535065.1 uncultured Actinomycetes bacterium | reverse complement strand
GCACGTCACGCGCTTCGAAGACGAGTGGACGGAGGCGTGCGCGATAGCCGACCGAGCGGTCCACCTGCACGAGGCGGGCGCGGTCTGGTCGGAGATCGCCGTCCTGTGCCGCAGGTCCAGCCTGTTCGACCTCCTGCTGAGAGCCTGCGAGGACCGGGGCGTGCCGGTCGAGGTCGTGGGTCTGGCCGGCCTGCTCAAGCAGCCCGAAGTGGTCGAGGTGCTTTGCTACGCGAGGGCCGTGCAGGACCCCACCGCTTCGGCGGCTCTGGCCCGCATCCTGATGGGACCGAGGTACCGGGTGGGCTTCAAAGACCTCGCGATGCTCGCCCGGATGGCGGCCGACAAGGACAGGCAGATCCGAGACGAGTACGAACTGTCCGAGGACGACGCGGAAGCCGTGCCTTTCCTGCCCGCCGAGGCGCTAGAGCGGGTGGAGGAAGCCGAGCGGATATCCGATGAAGGACGGGCGAGACTGCTCGAGTTCCGCGACGAGCTGGCCCGGCTGCGTGTCGAAGCCCGCAAGCCCGTCGGCGAGTTCTTGAGCGAGATCATCCGCGTCACGGGGTTGGCCGAAGAGCTGGACGCGGCCCTCGACAGACGGCGTGCCCTCGCTGCGCGACGCAACCTGGCGTCGTTCCTCGACGAGGTCAACAGGTTCGAGCCCGTCGAAGGCGAGCTGACGCTGCGAGCGTTCCTCGACTACGTCGACGATGTCGATCGGACGGGCGGCCAAGAGTGGGCACCGGTCCAGCCTTCCGACGAAGACTCCATAAAGGTCATGACGATCCACCAGGCCAAAGGGCTCGAGTTCGACCACGTGTTCGTGCCCGGGATGGCCCACGACATACTCCCGAACCCGAGGATCCCCCAGAACCCGGCCGAGCGCGGAAAGTCGCTGGACTTCGAGCTCCGTGGCGACGCGGCGGTTCTGCCTCGGTTCGAGGGGAACCTGTCGGCCTTCAGCGCCGCGCTCAAGGCGCAGGAGATCGTCGAAGAGCGCCGCACCGCCTACGTGGCGATGACGCGCGCCCGGCGATCGCTCCACGCCACGGGCTCCTTCTGGTACGGCGACAACAACAGACCCAAGAAGCCCAGCCTCTTCCTGGACGAACTGATGGATTGGGGGGAACACACCGGGTTAGCCAAGGTGGACAGGGGCCCCGAGGGGGCCAGTGATGAGAACCCATTGCTTGGATTCCGCGCGAGCCTCGTCCGCGATTGGCCGGGACCGGCGAGGCCGGTCGCGTCCGACCCTGCGTTCGGGGGCGTGGGTGGCTGGCGGGGGGCGGCGCTGGGGCCGGCCCCCGGCGGCGGCGTGCCGGGGGGCCTCCTGCAGTCGCTCGATCCCGCCGACCGCGCTTCGTTCCAGCAGATTGCCGCGGAGCGCCGCGAGCTTGCCGCCCACCTCCTAGAGCGCGAGGCGGTCGATGCCGCGGCGGGCGACGGCTCGCCTCGCGCCCCCGCCTCCCTGTCGGCCAGCGCTCTCATCGAGTACTCCAACTGCCCCAAGCGCTTCTACTGGACCGTGGTTCGCCCGCTCCCCAGGTTCAGCGGCCCCGGCGCGAGGATAGGCACGCAGATCCACCGCTGGATCGAACGCAGGGCCAGCGGCCAAGGCCAGCTGCTGGAAGACGACGATCCGGTGGACCTGACCAGCGAGGAACTCGCGGGCGACCCCGGCACCACGCAACGGCTGCGCGAGGCGTTCCTCGGATCGCGGTTCGGCGATCAGGTGCCTCTGTATGCCGAGCGGCCCTTCCTCCTCAGGATCGGCGATCACGCCGTGAGCGGGCGGATCGACGCCATCTATGGGATGCCCGATGGACCGTGGGAAGTGGTGGACTGGAAGACGGGCAGCGGCCTGGCCGATCCCCTGCAGCTGGAGCTCTACGGCCTGGCCTGTGTGGAGATCTGGGGCAAGCGTGCCGAGGACCTGACGCTCACCTACTGCTACCTGCGCCGCGGCGAGATCGTCTCCCAGCCCATGACCGACCCGGCCGAGTTGCGCGAACGCCTGGCAGGCTCACTCGCGTCGATCGCTTCCGGGGACCTCTCGCCGAGGCACGGGCCGATCTGCACTTACTGCGACTTCAACGCTTTCTGCGACGCCGGGCAGGAGTGGCTCACGAGCGGTTCGGGTAGCTGAGCCTTTCGACCTGCTCCTCGAATGACCGGTAGTTGGAAGCCGGGTCGTAGCCGCCCTCCGGCACCTCGGACACGACTCGCGCGACCAGGTCAAGCTCGTGCGCCGCACGTACCCTGGCCACGGCCTGGAACCAAACGGTGTCACCCGGGTGCAGCGTGACGTCCCCGGTGGCGCCGGCCGGAAGGAGCGATGGATCGTGAACGACCACCGGCGTCTTGCGGAACACGCGCTCGAGACCGCCAGCCAGTTTGGCATCGGCCGACGCCACGGTCGCGTCGCGCCCGTCCCATGAAGCCGTAGCGACGACGTTCTTGTCCACGTCGTCTTCGGCCCTGTAGAACTCGATCTTCATCACCAGCAAGGTTACAGCCGGCGATCGAGGGAGGTCCGCGCGAGGCGGCTCCCCGGTGACGCCCTGACTGACTACTGGGTGACGCTCTTGCTGACGCGCCGGAACATGCGGGCCAGCTCGACCATCATGTGGTGCGCCAGGTCTGGGTCGTCGGCAAGAGCCTTCTTGAGCTGCTGGCGCCGCAGGATCAACAAGGTCATGGGGGTCTCGCTCCAGACGGTGGCGGTGCGCTCGCCACCGTCGAGAACGGCTATCTCCCCGAAGTGATCACCGGGCATCATCCGAGTGAGGGTCCTCTTGCCTGACGTGACCTTCGCCTGCCCCGACAACACGACGTAGAAGGCATCGCCAGGCTCGCCTTCGCGAACGATGGAGTGCCCCGCCATGTAGTCGGCGACTTCGCAGAAGCCGGCCAGGTGTTTGAGCTGCCTCTTCGATAGCCCCCTGAACATGGGCACGTGCTGCAGTACGTTCTCTAGCTTCGGCTTGGCCACGAGTCCTCCTACGGTCCCGCTCCCTCGGGGCTGATCCCTACTTCGTCGGAACGACCCCTCCGGGTTCCCGACGGTCGCCCGAAGCCTAACGGGTCTCGCGACCGGCGGGGAGGCCCGGATGTCATACCTCCCCTATAGCCTTCCTCCAGGGTGGTGTCGATGGTCCAGCGCCCCGCGGGTGCTCTCGAACCACTCCCCCTCATGGTCGTGCGTGCGGGACAGGAGCCCGTACGCCAGGGCCAGCCGTCCCCAGGCTTGTGGGTGGTCCAGTCCGGCATGCTCCGGGCAGCGGCCATCTCTTCGGAGGGGCGAGAGATCGTGCTCGACGTGCTCGGCCCCGGTGATGCTGTCGGAGAGCCCGGACAGGAGCCATCCGCGTGCACGGTCCGGGCGGTGCGACCCTCCAGGCTCCGCGCGGCGTGCCCAGACGAGGTTGCCCACTTGCTCGCGTCACGGGCGCGCCGCGCCCACGCGACCATGTGCGAACTTGCCTGGCTCGACTCCCAGGAGCGCGTCTACTCGAGGCTGCACGACCTCGCGACCCGCTTCGGCAAGCCGGTCCCGGGCGGTTCTGTGATCCCCATCCAGCTGACCCAGGGAGAACTGGGCCTCATGACGGGCATCTCGCGTGAACGCGTGAACAGGGCTCTCCGGCGCCTGCGTGCCATGGGAGCGCTGTCCGTCGAGAAGCGCGGCAGGTACGTCGTCAGGTCCCCCCTGAGGCTGGTCACAGCGTGACTTCAGCCGTCTCGATCCGGCGGAGCGGCGGCGCCCTCCTGCAGCAGTACCAGGCTGCAGGACGAGCAGTAGCTGCCGCGGCCCTTCACCGGGCGCCCGCAGCGCCTGCACGCCCGGGGCCCCACGGCGGACCAGACAGCGTCGTCGCCACGGCCTGCCTTCGCCGCCCTGCCCTCGGCCTCCAGCTTCAGCAGGTGCGCCGTCACCGAGCGCGCCGCGAGCGGGTGCACCTCGGGCGGATGGTCAACGTAGATGGAGGCGACCAGTTCGTGAACCGTCCTGGAGCCGGCAGCCAGGGCTTCGAGCACCTGGCTCTCCCTTTCCGACCGGTGAACGATGTACTCGCGGAGCTTCGCTCTCGCATCCAGCACGACGGGCCCGTGCCCCGGGTAGATGGTCTTCGGTTCCAGGTCGAGCATGTGGTGCAGCGAGGCCAGGTACCTGGCCAGGTCCCCGTCGGGTGGATCGATGAAGCTCGTGCCCCGCCCGAGGACGGCATCGCCGGTGAAGAGCGCACCCTCCTCCGGCGCGAAGAAGACGAAGTGGTCGGCCGAATGTCCGGGCGTGTGGACGGCGACCAACTCCAGAGAGCCCGCGCAAAGGGTCTCTCCGTCCCTCAGGCGCTCAGCGTCGTCCAGCCGGGCTGCCCTCAATCCAGCACCGGCGAGGCGCGCCAGGTCTGCTGCGCCCTCCGCGTGATCCTCATGATCGTGCGTAACCAGCACGTGCGCGATAGGCCCCCCGGCGGTGCGAAGCACCTCTTCGAGGTGAGCCGGGTCCGGCGGTCCCGGATCGATCACGATGGCCGGACCCTGGCCGACGACCCACGTGTTCGTTCCCTCCAGCGTGTACTCGCTGGGGTTGGGCGCCAACACGCGCTCGATACGCAGCATTCAGTCCTGCTCCATCACGGACCGCGGCAGCGTCGCCTCTTCTTCCGGCGTAGGGTCGCGGGTCTCGAACCTCAGGGCCAGGATCTCGGGTGCGCTCCGGCAGCCTGCGAGGTGCTG
>CAZHRY010000108.1:2661-4882 GCA_964535065.1 uncultured Actinomycetes bacterium | reverse complement strand
CCAGCGTCCCAGCGTGGACGTCGTGACGGGCCTGATCAAGGCGAACATCCCCAGCCGCATCGCGCTGATGACTTCGTCGCAGGCGGACTCACGGGTCGTGCTCGACATGAACGGGGCCGAGAAGCTGGTCGGCCACGGCGACATGCTGTTCGCGCCTTCGAACCTGTCCAAGCCGATCAGGCTGCAGGCCGCATGGGTGACGGAGCAAGAGATCCGCTCGATCGTGGACTTCATCCGCACGCAGCGCGAGGCCGTTTACGAGAACACGGTCGAGGGCCTCGGGCGTCCCCCGGCCGAGGGCTCCGACGATGGGGGACTGGGTAGCGACGACGACCTGCTGGAGCAGGCCGCCGAGCTGGTGATCAGGTCGCAGCTCGGGTCCACCTCGATGCTTCAGCGGAAGTTGAAGGTGGGCTTCGCCCGCGCGGGGCGCTTGATGGACCTGCTCGAGGACAAGGGCATCGTGGGGCCGTCCCAGGGCTCGAAGGCGCGAGACGTCCTGGTCACCTGGGACGAGTGGGAGGAGCGGCGCTCCGCCTGATGAGGTATCACGGGGATTTCTTTGCGGGTGCCATGGTGGCCCTCATGGGCTTCTACTACACGGTATTCCGCTGATCCTGCGCTCCGTT
Organism: uncultured Actinomycetes bacterium; assembly: GCA_964535065.1. Taxonomy (GTDB): domain Bacteria; phylum Actinomycetota; class UBA4738; order UBA4738; family HRBIN12; genus AC-51. The sequence goes on along the minus strand of CAZHRY010000108.1, from coordinate 4,253 downwards.
GAGCTCCTCGCAGCGGGAATACGTACTGCGTGGGTGACGGGATCCGGCAGCGCCGCAAGGCTCGGAGACACTCCCAGAAGGGGCTTCGGGGGCGGTTCTTCATCCCTGACCCCCACGTGGATATCCTTCCGTGAGCGAGATGCTTCTTGAAGTGGTCATCGCAGCTGCGTTCGGAGGAAGCGCCCTATTCGCTAGACCCTTTGCCCGCTCCGTGATCCGAGCCAACCGGCGGATGGGGATAGAGCTTGGCGACTTCGCCTACCCGTTATGCGTTGGTCTCGCGCGTGTCATGGGCACGTTAGGGTTCATCTTCGGAGTGGTGATGATCATGGAGAACTGGTAGCCGTGAAGGTCGCGCTCCGGCACGCCGCTCGCCCAGAAGGAATCTTCGACCGAGCTCTTCATCTCCGATCCCTACGGGGATATCAGTTGCGGCACGGACCATCGATCCCTCGGCGGCGCCCGATCACGGTGCGTCGGGAGCCTGCGTGCCGATGAGCGTGCTCGCAGAGTTCTTGGACTTCATCTACAGCGTCGTTTGGGGAGTCTCCAACCGCGGCCGAGCGCGAGACCGCGATGCCAAGACGCCGGAAGAGGAGTTGATCGCTGGCTCAGCTCGCCCGGTGCATCCGCCGGGTATTGGACGACCTGGAAGGGTAGGGCTCGACGGAGTCGCGGACTTGACTAGGACGGTTAAGTTCCGTCCGACGACTCTCCAGAGGGGAGTCGACTTCCTCTTGGCCACGTTGTTCAGTGCCCTGTGCCTCATCCTTCCATGGCAGACGCTAGAACTCGGTGGCGGGCCGCTCGGCCTTGTGCTCGTTTGGCCTTGCGGCGCCGCGGCCTGGCATTCCTGGCGCTCGGCCCGTCAGCGCGTCGATATCCGCGCGGACGGCATCGTTGTGGCAGACATGAGGACTCGGTTCATCCCCTGGTCCGACGTTGTCGATGTGGGAACGCGCCGCTTCGGCGTCAGGGAACTCCCTTACATCGAGACGCACGATGGCGAGCGCACCGACCTCTGGTTGCTGTCGAGGCTCCCGTGGGGCAACAAGCGCAACCCCAAGCTCGCACGCGACCTCGAGCTGATCGAGCGATAACGGGTGGGGACGGGCACTGAGGGACCAGGTGTTCACCATGGCCGGTAGCGTGTCGCTGGCTGATTCGTAGCCGGTGAAGTGGCGCGTCACCAGCGCACCGCGGCTAGAGAGCGCCGACGCGACGAGCGACCTGGAACAGCGTGTCCGCGTGCTGCTGCGGATCGACCATGACGTTGCCGGCGACCCCGACCTGCGACGCCCACCAGCGGTACACACGCTCCCGGTTCCACCCTCTCGCGAGCGCGCTCTTCAGGCTCCTGACCATCTCCGAGCCGAGCCATATCGCCTCTGGGGCAACCATGAACCCGCCGCGCTGGCCGTCGATGGAGAGCCAGAACGCACCGACGAGGCCCCAGCTCGCGTCGTCGCGGCGACCCGAGACCAGCAGGAAGCGCACGGGGCCTTCGGCGAGGGCTTCTGGCGTCGCTATGAGCTCACGAAGGCTGGCGAGCGGCGAGTCCTCGACGATCGGCGCGTCCTTCTCCACGTTCC
>CAZHRY010000108.1:0-2651 GCA_964535065.1 uncultured Actinomycetes bacterium | reverse complement strand
AGCAGGCAGAGGGCTACTTCGTGCGCCGGGTGCCGCGGCCGTAGGGCCTAGGCCGTGCGGTCCTCGACCGTGATGGCCCACCGCTCGTGATCGCGCCACTCGCCCCCGATCTTGAGGTAGCGGGGAGAGAAGCCCTCGCGCCTGAACCCGGCGGCGCGGACGAGGGCAAGGGATGCCTCGTTGCCCGGCTGGATGTTCGCCTCGATGCGATGAAGCCCCATCTCACCGAAGGCATGCTGGAGCAGGAGCTCGAGTCCCTCGCGCATGTAACCCTTCCTCTCGAAGGGGGAGAGCACCCAGTAGCCGAGGTAGGCGCACTGGAAGCTGCCGCGGACGATCTCGCTGAGGTTGAAGACACCGATGATCGCGCCGTCGCCGTTCCCGCAGAGCGCGAAGCGCGCGACGTTCTCCGCCTGCCCGTCCACGATCCACTTCTCGAAAGCGGCCGGTTCGGCCACGGGATAGACCCACGGCTCGTGGAGCGCGCGGGATGCGCGGACGCGCTCGAGGTACTCGTCCATGTCGGAAAGGGCGAGTGGGCGCAGGTATACGCGAGGGCCACGGCCGACGATGTGCTCGCTCACCGACCGGATCTGCGGCCGCGGCCCGCCTCGATCACCCGCAGGGCCGAGTCCAGACCCTCGAACCCCTCGGTGGAGACCTTGTGCCCTTCCAGGTCCTTGTAGACCTGGAAGAAGTGTTCGATCTCGTTCAGCAGGGACGGCGGCATGCCGTCCAGGTCCTCGACGTGCGACCAGAGCGGATCGCGCAGCGGCACGCACAGGATCTTCTCGTCCTCGCCCTTCTCGTCGGTCATGCGGAACAGGCCGATGGGGCGCGCCTTGATACGGCACCCGGGGAAGGTCGGCTCGCCGACGAAGACGAGCGCGTCCAGCGGGTCTCCGTCGCCTCCGATGGTGCCCTGGATGAACCCGTAGTCGGCGGGGTACTGCATGGAGGTGAAGAGCATGCGGTCCAGGAACACCTCGCCGGTCTCGTGGTCCATCTCGTACTTGTTCCGCGAGCCCTTCGGGATCTCGACGACCACCGTCAGCACCGGAGCGTCCATCCTGCGGAGTGTAGACGGGGCGCGCTACCATGCCCCGAACATGGCCGAGAAGGGGTTGCGCTCCGACCTCATAGGTGTGGGGTCGGCTCTCCGCCGCGCGCGTCAGATCCGCGGCATCTCCCTGGACGAGGCTTCCCGGGACACGAAGCTGCGCACCGAGCAGCTGGAAGCCCTCGAGGAAGAGGAGTTCGAATCCCAGGGAGGAGAGGTCTTCGTCCGGGCCCAGCTCCGGACCTACTCGCAGTACCTGGGGTTGAACCCGGAGAAGGTGGTCGGGGCGTACGCGCGTCACGCCGAGGAGCCGGAGCCGCCCCCTCCACCGGGCAAGCTCAGCCGCGTGGACCGAGCCATCGCGGCTTCTCGGGTGCGTGACAACCAGAGGTTCCTGCTGGTTGCCGCTGCGGTGGTGCTGGTGGCACTGGTGTCTGTCGGTTTGGTCTCCAGGAAGGGGGCTCCCGAGCCGGCGGCCCTGCCGACCGACCTGGTCGCCGCCGATCCGGTGTCGGCGAGCGGGGAGCCGAAGATCGACGTGGCGATCGAGGCGACCGCCGAGGTAGAAGTGTCGGCGGTGGTGGACGGCGAGCTGGTCGAACCGAGGATGCTGCGCGCCGGCGAGGTCGTTTCGTTCACGGCCGTGGAGGAGCTCACCGTCAACGCCAGCGATGGGGGCAAGATAGACGTGACCGTCTCGGGCGAGGCTCTGGGTGCACCCGGGCCGACGGGACGGCCGTGGAGCCAGACGTACGTGGCGAACGAGGTGGTCGCATCCCAGAACTGAAGGAGAAGCTGAGGGAGCGCCTGCATCCGTTCGGCCTGGGGTGGCCGAACGTGATCTCGGGGTTCCGTGTGGCCCTGATCCCGGTCGTCGTGGCGCTGCTGCTGCGCAGGACCGACGACGCCCTGTGGGCGGCTTTCGGCGTGTTCGCGGTCGGCGCGGCGACCGACTTCGTGGACGGGTACCTCGCGCGCCGGCACGCGATGAAGACCCCGACCGGAGCCTGGCTCGATCCGCTCTCGGACAAGCTGTTCGTTTCGGTTCCGGCGGTGGTTCTGGCGTACCAGGCGAGGTTCCCGTGGTGGGCAGCTGCGGTGATCGTCGCCCGGGAGGTGGCCGTTGCCGTTCTGAGGTGGAGGCTGGATGCGCGTGGTGGGGTCTCGATGCCGGCCTCCTGGACGGCGAAGCTCAAGACCGTGTCGCAGCTGTCTGCGGTGGGTGTGGCGATCGCGCCGCTCCCGGCCTCCTTCGACGGATCCGAGCTGGCGCTCGCCGCCCTGGCCGTCGCGTTGACCGTCTACAGCGGCGCGGAGTACTTCCTGACCACGCGGTACCGCGTGGAGGCAGGGTGAGGGCCGAGATAGTCGCGGTCGGCACCGAGCTGTTGCTCGGACAGATCTCGAACACCAACGCCAGATGGATGTCCGAGCATCTGGCCGCGATAGGCGTGGACGTCTTGCACCACCAGGTGGTGGGGGACAACCAGGGAAGGATCGTCGAGGCGCTGCGAGAGGCCGCCACTCGGGCGGACGTGGTGCTCGTGGATACCGCCGGACGTCTCCATATAGACGAAGGAATGATGGAGGA
>CAZHRY010000107.1:0-5096 GCA_964535065.1 uncultured Actinomycetes bacterium | reverse complement strand
GCGGCGGAGGCGAACGCCGCGACGGTGGCGGGGAGCGCGGAAGCCGGGGCGGCCGTGCCAGGGAGCGCAGCGGCCGCCGGTTCCGCGCCGGCGATCGCCCGTCCGGCAACCAGTAGGGCAGCCATGCCGATCCAGCGGTCGGAGTTCTCCTCAGGCCTGCGGGTCGTGACGGAGCGGATGCCCGGTGCCCGCTCCGTCGCGATCGGCTTCTGGGTCCTGGCCGGCTCGCGCGACGAGCGCCCGGCGATCAGCGGACACTGCCACTTCCTGGAGCACCTGCTGTTCAAAGGGACGACGACCCGCACCGCCCGGCAGATAGCCGAGGCGTTCGACGCCGCCGGCGGCGACGTCAACGCCTTCACCGGCAAGGAGTACACCTGCTACCACGCGCGGGTCCTCGATCGCGATCTGGAGATGGCGGTGGATCACCTGACCGACATGTTCTCCAGCTCCACGGTCCGCGGCGAGGACCTGGAGGCGGAAAGGCAGGTCATCCTCTCCGAGATCGACATGCACGAGGATGCGCCCGAAGAGGTCGCCTACGACCTGTTCACCGAGACCCTCTGGCCGGGTCATACGCTCGGAAGGCCGATCCTGGGCACCCGCGACAGTATCCGGGCGGCGACGCGTGGCTCCGTCAAGGGCTTCTACCGGCGCCACTACGTTCCGGGCCACCTCGTCGTAGCCGCGGCCGGCAACGTGAACCACGAGGTCCTGGTCCGGATGCTCCGCCAGCGCATGGACGTCGGAAGGGAGCTGGGACCGCGTGCCGTCTCCGTCTGGAAGGTGCGGGCTGCGCAGAGGCCCCCCAAGCCGTCGGGAGCCTCCCTGGTCAAGCGGCGCAAGACCGAGCAGACCCACATCCTGCTCGGGACGAACGGTCTGTCGCGGAGCGACCCCGACCGCTTCGCTTTCTTGATCGTGAATGCCGCGCTGGGGGGAGGGATGTCGGCGCGGCTGTTCCAAGAGATCAGAGAGAAGAGGGGCCTCGCTTACAGCGTGTACAGCTATCACGGCCAGTACACGGAGGCCGGGCTGTTCGCGGCCTATGCGGGAACGGCACCCGCCCGTGCCGAGCAGGTGCTCGGTCTGATGAAGGACGAGCTGAAGGCCGTGCGCGATGGCGGCCTTACGGAAGAGGAGTTCGAGCGTGCGAAGGGTCACGTCAAGGGAGCCACAGTGCTGGCGCTGGAGGACCCGGGCGGCCGTATGTCCCGCCTGGGCAAGTCCGAGATCGCGCACGGCGAGATCCTGACCGTGGGCGAGTCGCTCAAGAGGATCCAGCGCGTGACCCTGGAGGATGCGCGGCGGGTGGCCGAGCGGGTACTGTCGCAACCGATGACCCTGACCGTTCTGGGTCCGTCCGGACCCTCGGCGCTTGACGGTTCCATGTCATGACCCGCGTGGGGGTGCTCGGCGCGGGGGGACGCATGGGCCGCGAGGTCTGCGCGGCCGTGGCGGCTGCCGAAGACCTCCAGCTCGTCGCGGCCGTCGATCCCGCGCACGAGGGTCTGGTGCTCGAGGGGGTGCACGTCGCGGGTTCCGTCGACGCGATCGCAGCCTCGGAGGTGGCCGTCGACTTCACCCACCCCTCCGCCGTCATGGACAACGCTCGCTCGTGCCTGGCGAACGGGGTCCATGTGGTGATCGGGACCACGGGCTGGACGCTGGAGGGCTTGGAGGAACTGCGCGCGCTGGCGGAGGCCGGGGCGGCCAACGCGTTCGTCGCTCCCAACTTCGCCCTGGGAGCTGTGCTCATGATGAGGTTCGCAAAGGAGGCGGCGCGCCACTTCGACGCTGCCGAGGTGATCGAGCTTCATCACGACCAGAAGGTGGACGCCCCCAGCGGCACCGCGCTTGCCACGGCCCGAGAGATAGCTGCCGCACGCAGCGGCGAGTGGGTGGCTCCGGGCGGAGACGACGAGCATCCGGGAGCACGCGGCGCCGACGTCGAGGGCGTGCATGTTCACGCGGTGAGGTTGCCGGGGCTGCTCGCCCACCAGGAGGTCATCTTCGGGGGGCCGGGCCAGACGCTGTCGATCCGCCACGACTCGACCGATCGCGCTTCGTTCATGCCCGGCGTTCTGATGGCCATCCGCGCGGTCGCGTCTCGGCCGGGCCTCACGTTCGGTCTTGAGTCCCTGCTCGCGGACTGAGTCGGTGCCGGCGCCGGCCGGTAGGCTGACTCGCCGTGGAATTCAGAACGATCGAACCCGGTGAGTTGGACGAGTTCCTTCTGTCCGTCGCCCATGCGTTCAGCGAATCGACCCCGGACGACTTCGACGTCCTGCGCGACAAGCAGCGCCTCGAGGCGGACAGATGCTTCGCCGCGATCGACGGCGGCAAGATCGTCGGCTGCACCGGCGTGTACTCGTGGCTCACGACGGTTCCCGGAGGGATGGGGGTGCCCACGTCGGGAGTGACCACGGTTGGCGTTCTGCCCACGCATCGGCGCCGAGGGATCCTGCGCGAGTTGATGAAGCGCGCGCTGGATCAGTCGGCCGAGCGCGGGGAGTCTCTGTCCACGCTGTTCGCGTCGCAGGGGGCCATCTATCACCGGTTCGGGTTCGGCCTGGCGACGCGAGGGTTGGAGTTCGACGTGGTTACGCAAGGCTCTGGCTTCGGGCCCTGGTTCGAACGCTCGGGGACGGTGCGGCTGCTCAGCCACGACGAAGCCCTGGAGCCGATCACGCAGGTGTATCGGGCCGAGGCTCTCCGCCGCCCCGGCATGATCCAGCTGTCCGACGGTGATGTGGCGTGGCTGATGACGGAACCGACGAAGAACGAGGAGAAGCCCTTCTATGCCGTTCGCTACGACGACGACGGCAAGCCCGACGCCTTCGCCACCTACAGGGGGAAGCACGAATGGCCACAGGGCCTGCCTCAGGTGGAGCTAAAGGTCACCCAGATGATCGCGAGTACCCCCGAAGGCGCCGCCAACATGTGGCGGTTCCTCTTGGACGTGGACCTGGTGCACCACGTCGTCACATGGACGCGGCCCGTTGACGATCCCCTCCAGTATCTGCTCCAAGAGCCTCGGGTGATGAGGGCGAAGCTCTACGACGAGATGTGGGCACGGCCGATCGACGTCGCCGCCGCGCTCGAAGCCCGTACCTACGGCGCGGATGGTCACGTCATCTTTCAGGTTCACGATGCCGCCCTCCCGGCCAACGACGGGACCTACGAGCTGACGGCCGCCTCGGGCAAGGGGTCGTGCGTGAAGGATGATGCCGAGCCCGACGTGGTGTGTCCCGTCAACGCGGTGGGCGCGGCGTACTTCGGCGGCACCTCCTGGCGATCACTTGCCGCAGCGGGGATGGTCACCGAAAGGACCCCAGGGGCGCTTGCGGTCGCCGACGGGATGTTCACCTCTTATCCGGCCCCCTGGGCTTCGTTCACCTTCTGACGCACTAGCCCGAGGCGCCCTGCCAGGCGAACATCACGCCGATGGCGCCGAGCAGGACACCCAGGATCACTCGGATCCACAGGAGCGCACGTTCCCCCAGGACTCGCCTGCCCCCGCTGCCCAGGACGGTGAAACTCGCGTCCGAGAGCGACACACCGGCGGCCATGGCGACGGCGGCCAGCAGGGCGGCGTCCCGGCCCGCATCGGTCGTCGCGTCGGCCACGACCGCGGATGCGGTGGTGGCGAAGAAGATCCACGCACCCGGGTTGAGGATCACCGAGACGATCCCCAGCAGGGCCGGCCCCATGGCTCGCTTGCGGGCTCGCGGGTCGCGACCCCGCGACTCGGCGGCCAGCGTTCTCAGCTCCTGGACCGCGAGGAAGATCAAGAAGGCGCCGCCGGTGATGCGGAGGGCGCGGACGACCCCGTCGTTAGGCGCGAGAAGCGAGAACCCGAACGCCAGCACCACCAGTATCGCCAGGAGCGTCAGGTTGGCGCCGAGCATCACGCGCAGGCCTCCCGAGAACCCCCGCCTGGCGGTCTCGGAGAGGATCAGGACCTGCACCGGTCCGGGTGCCGCTCCGAGCGCGAAGCCGAGGGCGAAGGCGGGTCCGGCGTGGGACCAGATCCCCGTCAACGTGAGGGGTCCCTGATCTGCTCGACCTGCAGGCGTCCGTCATCGTGCAGGGTCACGAGCAGGCCCTCGCACTCGCGCATCGGCTCGACCTCCTCGCCCGCAAGACCTAGGGCAGCCCGCTCCACCAGCGGCGTGTGACTGACCGCGAGGGCCCGCCCGCCTTCGGGTATCTGATCGAGAAGGTTTCGGATGCCGGCCGCCATACCTTCCGGCGACCCGCCGCTCGCGTCCTGCCCGGCAAGGCCCGGGATCACCGAGTGGTCGGGCAGCCGCTGGCCGGCCCCCCGCAGGATCCACGCGGCCGTCTCGGCGGCGCGCTGCGCAGGCGATACGAACACAGCCACATACTGCGTGCCCGCGCCCCGCCCGTGGTCCTCGGCCATCGCTCGGCCGGCAGGGGAGAGCTTGTCTTCGGAGGGGTCGCGCGTGGCATGCCTGATCAGTTCGAGCTGCTTCATGACCTCGTCCGCTCCGCGGGTCGGCGCCGGAGCGGCTCGCGTATCATGCCGCATCCGTGAGAGCCCCAACCCGCTCCTTCACCCTTTTCCTGGCCGCCCTCTCCTTGGCTGCGGCCGGCGCTTCCTGCACGGGGGAGACGACCACCACGACCACGGACGCCAGTCCCACGGGCAGCCCCCTGCCAACCGTCGACGTCCCGGTGGACTTCGTGCCGGGCGAGTTCGTGTACGTGAACAACGACGTGAAGGTGAGCCTGTCCTGGGAGGGCGGAACGGGAGAGATGACCATCGAGAACGCTTCGGGACACGAACTCGGGACCCCGGGCCTGTACGCGGTCACGCGCGAGCAGACCGAAGTGCCCGCCGAGATACCCGACGCGGCACCCATCCCGGATGGCCAGAGCGTGACCCTGGAAGTGAGCTTCCCCGATTCCCTGGATGCAGCGGACGCGGGGCTGATAGCGATCCTATTCGGCGAGGAGAACTGGGGAGCTTTCTCTCCGGTGATCGAGGAGTAGCGTCAGTGACTGGCCGGCTCCGCCTCGCCGGCCTGCCACCGCGCCAGCACGAACAGGAGGTCGCTCAGCCGGTTCAG
>CAZHRY010000106.1:0-5424 GCA_964535065.1 uncultured Actinomycetes bacterium | reverse complement strand
CGTCTGCCTCGAGGAGGACGAGCGGCGGGCCGCGATGCTGCGCTTTTCGCTCGACGGCGGCGACCCCGAGATCTATGCGCGCGGCCTGCGCAACGCCGTTGGCTTCGACTGGCGGCCGGAAAGCGGTGACCTTTACGCGACGGACAACGGACGAGACCTGCTCGGCGACGACGAGCCGCCCTGCGAACTCAACCGCGTCGTCCGCGGCGGCGACTACGGCTGGCCCTTCGCGAACGGCGAGCGCCGGCTCGATCCCGACCTCGGCCCCGGCAACGAGGCCCGCGCCGCCGCGTCGCTGCCCCCGGCGCATGCGTTTCGTGCGCACAACGCGCCGCTCGGCATCGTGTTCCTGCGCAGCGATCGACATCCCGCGGGCTATCGCGGGCGTGCGCTCGTCGCGCTGCACGGTTCGTGGAACCGGACGCGCAAGGATGGCTACAAGGTCGTCTCGCTCGCCTGGGCCGACGACGGGTCCATCCGGGAAGAAGACTTCCTCAGCGGTTTCCTGTCCGACGAGGACGTGATCGGGCGGCCCGTCGACGTCGCCGAGGCGGGAGACGGAACCATCTTCGTTTCCGACGATTACGCCGGCGCGATCTACCGCGTCGTGCCCGCCGACGCGGGCGCCGCGGCGACCGCGCCGCCGACCGTCCGCGCCCGGCTCGCCGACCCCCTTGCGGCGCTCGGCGCCGAGGAACGCGAGGCCGCGGCCGCGCGGGGAGAGCGGCACTGGAACACGCTCGGCTGCGCGGGCTGTCACGTCCCCGAGCAGGCGGAGCCCGGCGTCGTGCCCGTGGCGCTGCGCGAGCTCGGCCGGCGCTACGACATCCAGGGGCTGACGAGCTTCCTGAGCACGCCGACGCCGCCGATGCCAGCGGTCGCGTTGAACGACGCCGGACGGCGCGACCTCGCGATCCACCTGCTCCAGCGGTTCCCCTAGCCGAACTTGGAAAGGGTGCCCGCGGCTGCGATGATCCTCGATCCTCCGGAGCGGACAGGAACGGAAGCGGCCGTGAGTCCGATCAAGACCGACGTACCCCGATGGTTGCTGCTGCGCGAGCTCCTGCTGGCCGCGACGGCCGGCGTCGTGATCACCGTGAGCCCGTTCACGCCGAACGAACTCCCGCCGTCGATCGCCGCCGGCGCCGTGGCCGCCGCCGGGCTGTTCGCCTGGCGCCTGCGCCGCGACTCCCCGGTCTGGAGCGAGGCGGCCCCCGACCTCCGCTTCGCGCGCGAGCGCCTCCTGGCCATCGGAACCGTCGCGATCTGCCTGGCGGCCTTCGCGCCCACCCTAGGCTGGATGTACCGCGAATGGACCTCCAGCATCTGGATGAACCAGCATGGCCTCTTCGTGCCCTTCGCGATGGCCTGGCTGGTCGGAAGGAAGCTGCGGCTCGAGCGCAGCCCCGCCGAGCCGTCGGCGTGGGGCCTCCTCCCGCTGGCCGCCGGCCTCGGCCTGTCGGTGCTGGACGCGAACGCGCAGAGCCGGTACGTCGGAGCGGCGGGCCTGCTGCTGGTTCTGCTGGGTCTCTCCCTGCTCTTGCTCGGGGCGAGACGAACCTGGGCGATCCGGGGCGCGCTCTGCCTCGGGCTGCTGCTCGTCCCGGTTCCCTTCACCGTCGCGACTCCGCTCGGGCTGCGTACGATCACCGCTTCGAGCGTCGCCCCGCTCCTGAACCTGCTCGGCTATCCGGCCTCTCGCGAAGGCACGCTGATCCACATCCCGCCCGCGCAGAACTTCATCGTGGCGGACGCCTGCAGCGGCGTGAACACCCTGTGGGCGGCTCTGGCCATGGCGCTGTTCCTCGCCGCAGGCGCGCGCTCGAACCTGCGGCGCCTCGCGTTGGTGGCGGCCGCCCCCGTGCTGGCGGTTTCGGCCAACGTGGTGCGGGTGACGCTGCTGGTTCTGCTGACGATCTGGTTCGGTCAGGACCTTCTCGACACGCCGATCCACGAGGCGACCGGCGTCGCGACCTTCTTCGGCGTGCTGGCCCCGCTGATGCTGATCGCCAACGTCCGCCGCGTGGGGCCGGATGGATGAGGGTCTCGACTCGCTATGTACCCCACATCGTGCTGCTCGCGCTCGGGATCGGCGCGGCGGTCTGGCGGACCTGGTTGGCTCCGGAGCGGCCCGATCCCTGCGCCCATCCCGACGTGCTGTCGGTGACCGGGCTCATCCCGGGATCCCGCCCGACCGGTGAACGACGGGATCGGCTGAGCGAGGACGTGATCCAGTGGAGCGAAGGCACCGTGGTGGCAGAGGGTCGGCCGGACCAGCCGCTGCTCACCTTCCGGATCGTGCGTTCCTACAACGTGCTCAAGGTGGCCGAGAAGCCGCTCCACCTCATGCCCCACGAGGTCGAGCCGGAGAGCCTTGAGCTCGCGCTCGTCGACGCGCCGGGCGGGCCGCTGCCCGTTCACGTCGTGCGCACGACGGGCGTGGGCGCGTTCCAGGTCGTTGCGTATTCGTTCCTCTACGGCAACGAGCCCGTCTCGCATCCCCTCCCACACCAGCTCCGGAAAGCCTGGCAGGATCCGTTCCGGGGCCAGCGCCCGCTGACCGTGATCCTCGCGGGCGGACCGGCCACGCCCGAGACCGCGGGCCCGCTCCGGGAGCTTGCGTTGCGGTGGATCACCTCCGCCTGGCAGCACTACCGCATCATGTGCCTGCCCGAGACCGGCTCCGGAAGGGCCCCGTGAGCCAGCAACGTCCTCGGCTGCACGAGCGCCCGCGCGCGCCGCGCGGCGCCGGCCTGCTCGCGGCCGCTCTGGTCGTGGTCGGCGCCTCGGATGCGGTGGTCATCGCGCTGACGACGGGTTACTTCGGTGGGGGCTACAACTCCCCGATCCTGCAGGGGGCGGGTGCGATCGCCGCCTTCATCGTCGCGGGCGCCGTACTCGACGCGTTCTTGGTGGTCGGCGTATTCGGTGTCGCATTGCTGATCGGACGCGTCCTGCGATTCCCGTCAGCCGCACGCGTCGCCTTCGCCGCTTTCCTCGGCGTCTTCGTCCCCATCGCGTCCGACGTCGTCACCCATCGCCTGCATCGTGTCTTCGGCGCGATCCTCGGACTCGACGCCTTGGTCCATCTGGCCGGCGGCCGCTTCAGCAATGCGGCGCTCGAGGCGCTCAGCGAAGCCCCCTGGCTTGCCGCGATGCTGAGCATCGGCCTGGTCGGAGCGGGCGCCGCGATCCGCCTGTCGCGTCGGATCGAGGGCGCTGCCTGGAGCACCCCGCCCTCGCGCACGGTGCTGAGCACGTTGCTCTTCACGAGCGGTCTCGCAGGTGTGGTGATCCTCGGGTTCACCAGCCGCCGAGATCCCGTGCTGACCTACGGCTTCGGCCACAAGCCGAGCGCACAGGTGCTCGGCTACTTGGCGCGCCTGGCCACAGACTTCGATCGAGACGGCTTCGGGCTCGTCTCGGGCCCCCGCGACGGGGCGCCTTTCGACTCGAGCCGGCACCCCTTTGCGCTCGAGCTGGCGGGCAACGGCGTCGACGAGAACGGCGTCGGTGGCGACCTGCCCGCGGACTTCCGTCCGGAGCTGCCCTCTGCCCGCCCGGACCCGAGCGGACCAAGGCGGCCCTCCTTCCTGCTCGTGTACCTCGAGAGCTTCCGTGGGGACCTGGTGGGTCTGCGCTTCCGAGACCAGGAGGTGACGCCGGTACTCAACGACCTCGCGCGCCGCGGGGCAGCCTCGCGACGCGCGTATGCGCACGCGCCGCTCACCTGGCCGTCACGGGCGCAGTTGTTCCAGGGCAGCATCGTGCCCCGCAACGGTGCCCGCACGCTGATCGACGACTTCCGGGACCTCGGCTACCGGGTCGCCTACTTCTCGGGTCAGAACGATCAGCACGGCGGCAGCGCCCCGTTGGTCGGCTTCGAACGGGCCGACGCATTCTTCGACGCCCGTGCCGACCGCGACCAGCGGACCTCGCGCACGGCGCTGCCCGTCAGTCTCCAGGTGTCGGCGGATACCGTGCTGGCGAGGGTGAGGGCCTATCTGGACGAGACATCCGGTGACGCGAGGCCCCTCTTCCTGTACGTCAATCTGGTCGACAACCACTACCCCTATCACCACGAGGGCCTGCACCGGCTCCTCGGCGTCGAGCCCGTCACGCGACCCGAGATTCGGCCGGAGAACGCGCAGCGCGTGTTCGAGACGTACCTGCAGGCGTCGGCGAACGTCGATCGCGCCGTCGGCGAGCTGGTCTCGCTCTGGAACGAACGGCTGGGAGCGCAGCCGATCCTCGTGACCGGCGACCACGGGCAGGCCTTCTACGAGCACGGCATGCTGGGCCATGGCCAGGCCGTCGACGAGCTGCAATCCCGCGTCCCGCTCATCGTCGTAGGAATCGGCGGCACCTGGCCCGAGCCGATCGGGATGGCGGACCTGCGCGGGCTCGTGCTCGCCCACCTGTTCGCTGCGCCGGGCCGAGCGCGCTTCGTCGAGGAGCCGACGCGGCGCCTGTTCCAGTACGCGGGGCCACTCGCGCGCCCCTACGTGATCGCCCTCCGCGGGGTCCGCGGCGCGACTGCCTGGGACTTCGCACGGAGCCAGAGCATCGATCCGGACGCGCCCCATGCTCCGACCGCCGCACCCCCACAGCTCTTCTGGACGTGGGAGCATTGGCAGGCCGCGGCGAGTCGTTGACTCGGATGCACGACGCCGGCCCGTGATGCTCACGGGCCGGCGTCGCATCGAGAGGTCCCACCGTCGAGCTACTCTCCCACCAGGAAGCCTGGCAGTACCATCGCCGATGCGGGGCTTAACTTCCGTGTTCGGAATGGGAACGGGTGTGGCCCCCGCTCTATGGACGGTGGGATGAATCGATCTAGATCCGATTCGGTCCTTGCCAACCGAATAGTTTTCTGGGTCCAGCGGAGCAGTGCATCGAGCGCGAGCTCGACCCATCTCCGCCCAGCGGAGCAAGGTGGTCAAGCCTCACGGGCGATTAGTACCGGTCAGCTCCACGCGTTGCCGCGCTTCCACCTCCGGCCTATCGACGTCCTCGTCTCGGACGGCCCTTCAGGGGACCGAAGTCCCGGGGAGATCTCATCTTGGGGTGGGCTTCCCACTTAGATGCTTTCAGCGGTTATCCCATCCGAACTTGGCTACCCGGCGGTGCGGCTGGCGCCACAACCGGTACACCAGAGGTTCGTCCATCCCGGTCCTCTCGTACTAGGGACAGCACCCCTCAAATCTCCTGCGCCCACGGCGGATAGGGACCGAACTGTCTCACGACGTTCTAAACCCAGCTCGCGTGCCACTTTAATCGGCGAACAGCCGAACCCTTGGGACCTGCTTCAGCCCCAGGATGTGACGAGCCGACATCGAGGTGCCAAACCTCCCCGTCGATGTGAACTCTTGGGGGAGATCAGCCTGTTATCCCCGGCGTACCTTTTATCCGATGAGCGATGGC
>CAZHRY010000105.1:0-5718 GCA_964535065.1 uncultured Actinomycetes bacterium | reverse complement strand
GATACGGGATGGACGAATACGCGACCCTAGCGCAACGGGTCGTCCTGACCATGGACGACGTCCGAGGCTGCCTGGTGCTCTCCAGGGACGGCCTAGTGCTTGGCGCGTTCCCCGAAGACGAAGAAGCGTCGGTCAAGCCTTCGTGGCTCAAGTTCGTTCACGTGGGAGACGCCAGGCGGAGCTTCGTGGAGTTCGGTGACCAGATCTGGGCCTTCGTCCACAGGGGGCCGTACTCCGCGTTCGTCGTAGCCGGCACCGCGGTGAGACCGGGTGTGCTGCTCGACCAGCTAGAGCAGGCGCTGCTCCTGGCGGAGGAGACTCGCGCGAAGCGCGACACGCTGAAGGTCCCGGACGCGGCCGCCGCCCCATCGGGCAAGCCGCGCACCTCGCTGCATCCCGCTGCGGAGAAGCAGCAGACCGCCGACGTCGCTTCCGCACCCGACCAGCGTCCATGGAGCCGTGGCATCGTGAGGAGCGGTGGATCGCAGCCGCCCGCTGCCTCTGCCGGAGGCGGGCAGGAGCCGATACAGCCTCCGGACGTGGCGGCCGCGGCGCCGAAGCCCGCCGAAGCGGCTGCAGCACCCCCCGTTGCGGCGGCAACACCTGCGCCCGTCGAGGCAGCAGAGACCGTCCACGCGGAGGCCGGAACCGCCGCTCCGCCGGTCGAGGCCCCCTCAGCGGCTCCCCCCGAAGCCCCGCCGCCCGCTCCGGCGGGCGAGGATGCGGCGTCGGACCAGCCGGTCACCGGCCTACGCCGGGAGCCCCAGAAGTTGGTCGGGTCGGGCTGGGCCACGGGGGAGGACCAAGGCGAGGGGGACACGGCACAGGCCGAGATGGAAGAGGTCGGCGAGATCGACCGCGTCATGCTTGCGAAGGAGTTCTCCGGACTGCTTCAGCTCGATACGGACGGTGACGAAGGTGAATGATGGCCTAGCCCGAACGGGCCCTTGGGAGACCCGGTGACCACCGTCAAAAGGAAGTCGAAGCAGCTCGGTCAGATCCTGATCGAGCTTGGCTACATCACCCAGGAGCAGCTCGAGACCGCTCTGGAGGAGCATCGGAAGACGCCCAAGTCCCTGGGGCGGGTGCTGATCGACCTGAACATGATCAAGGAAGCGGACCTCGTTCGCGCCCTGGCCGAGCAGGTCGGCCTCGAGTTCGTAGACCTGACCGACTACCCGATCGATCCGACCGCCACGGTTCTCCTGCCCGAGGCGCTGGCGCGCCGATACAGGGCGCTGCCCATCGGCGATCGCGAGGGGAAGCTCCTCGTGGCGATGTCCGACCCCGCCAACGTCTATGCGCTGGACGACATCCGGACGATCACGGGCCGCGACGTCCAGCCTGTCGTCGCGACGGCTAACGACGTCGAGCAGGCCATCCAGAAGTTCGCCGGCATGGATACCCAGGTCGAAGCCCTGGCGAGCGTCGCAGCAGAAGCGGTCGAGGGCGACGAGGCGGAGATGGAGGCGGCTCTCGAGGATGCCCCCATCGTCAAGCTGGTCAACGCGATCATGACCCAAGCGGTCGGGGACCGGGCCTCCGACGTCCACATCGAGCCCGGCGAGAAGAACGTCCGCATCCGCTTCCGGGTGGACGGCGTTCTGCACGAACCCATGCCGGCCGCGCCGAAGAACATCCAGGGCGGGCTGATCAGCCGACTCAAGGTGATGGCGGACATGAACATCGCGGAGAAGCGCGTGCCTCAGGACGGGCGCATCTCGATGAAGGTGGGTGGCAAGCAACTCGACCTCCGTGTCGCGACCCTACCCGCCGTTTGGGGGGAGAAGGTGGTCATCCGCGTTCTGGACAAGTCGAACGCGCTGCTCAAGCTGGAAGACCTCGGGTTCCTCGAAGACGCCTACAAGAGGTTCTCGGTCTCGTTCAAGAAGCCGTACGGCGCGATCCTGGTCACCGGGCCCACCGGGTCGGGCAAGTCCACGACCATGTACTCGACACTCAACATCCTGAACGAGATCGACAAGAACATCATCACGGTCGAGGACCCGGTCGAGTACAGGCTTGCCGGCGTGAACCAGGTACAGGTAAACCCGAAGGCGGGACTGACATTCGCGGCCGCGTTGCGGTCGATCCTCCGTGCCGACCCCGACATCGTGCTCATCGGTGAGATCCGCGACCGCGAGACGGCGACCATCGCGATCGAGGCGGCCCTTACCGGTCACCTGGTCCTCTCGTCGCTGCACACCAACGACGCGCCCTCGGCGATCACGCGACTGGTCGAGATGGACGTCGAGACGTTCCTCGTGGCCTCCGCCATCGACTGCGTGGTTGCCCAGCGGCTGGCGCGGAACCTCTGCCAGAGGTGCAAGCAGGCCTACCAGCCTGAAGCCGCTGAGCTGGCGGCTGCCGGCTATCCCGAGTGGCTCTGGCCGGAAGTCGTCGAGCTGTTCAAACCGGTCGGTTGCCAGGCCTGCTCCAACACGGGGTATCGGGGGCGGATCGGGCTGTACGAGGTCATGCCGATGAGCGAGGAGATAGAGAGGCTAACGGTGGAGCGTGCCTCTGCCGATGCCATACGGAACGTCGCCGTGCAGCAAGGGATGATGACGCTCCGCGACGACGGTCTGGAGAAGGCCCGTATGGGCATCACGTCGCTCGACGAGGTCGCAAGGGTGGTGAAGTAGCCGTGAGCATGGTTGCATCGCAAGAGGAAGAGGTCCAGGTACCGGTTCCGGAACTGCTGGGCAGGCTGCTGGATCTGAAGGGATCCGACCTGCACCTGACCGCGGGCGCTCCGCCCGTGGTGCGCATACATGGCGACCTGCAGCGCCTGGAGGAGTACCCGGCGCTTACCCCCAGGAACCTTCAGGGCATGATCTACGCGATCCTGCCGCAGAAGATGAGGGAGCGGTTCGAGCAGGAGCTCGAGCTGGACATGTCCTACTCGCTTCCCGGGCGGGCGCGGTTCAGGGTCAACGTCTTCATGCAGCGCGACGCGGTCGGCGCGGTCTTCCGAGTGATCCCGTTCGAGATCAAGACCCTTGATGAGCTGGGACTGCCCCCGGTGGTGGCCGACCTGGCTCGTTTCCCGAGGGGATTCGTGGTCGTGACCGGACCGACGGGTTCGGGCAAGTCGACGACGCTCGCCTCGATGGTGGACGTCGTCAACAACGAGCGGGCTGGCCACATCATGACCGTCGAGGACCCGATCGAGTTCCTGCACAAGCATAAGAAGTGCATCGTGAACCAGCGTGAGATCGGCGCCGACACGCACGGTTTCGGGCCCGCCCTCAAGCACGTCCTGCGCCAGGACCCCGACGTGATCCTGGTGGGAGAGATGCGTGACCTCGAGACGATCGCAACCGCGATCACCGCGGCCGAGACCGGCCACCTGGTGTTCGCGACGCTTCACACGCAGGATGCTCCTCAGACGATCGACCGCATCATCGACGTCTTTCCGCCTCACCAGCAGCAGCAGGTGAGGGTCCAGCTGTCCACCACGCTCCAGGGCGTGGTGACGCAGCAGCTGATCCCCACGTCCGACGGCCAGGGGCGCGCCGTCGCTTGCGAGGTCATGGTGGCGACGCCGGGCATCCGGAACCTGATCCGAGAGGGGAAGGTGCACCAGGTGTACTCGGCTATGCAGGCCGGGGGGCGGTTCGGCATGCAGACGATGGACATGTCACTCGCCGCGCACGTCAAGGCAGGCAGGATCACGCAGCAGATGGCCTACGAGCGGTGCCACGACCCCGAGGAGCTGCAGAGGCTCGTGGGGTCGGCGGGCGGCCTGTCCGCATACTCCGCCGACTCCTCCGGCGGCACGTCCGGGATGGACTTCGGCATGGGCAGCGACATGAGCGGCTCGTTCGGCGGAAGCTCGATGGGCGGCATGTAGGGAGGCCAGGATGCCCGATACCTATACGTACAAGGCGCGCGATCGCGGGGGGAAGGTTCTCTCCGGCACCCTCGTGGCCGACAACGAGGCGTTGGTTCTGCAGCGCCTGCGGGAGCAGGGCTACACGCCCCTGGAGGTCGGCAAGCAGAGCCGCGGGCTCAATATCGAGCTGACGCCCAAGAAGGTCAAGCTCAAAGAGGTCGCGGTGTTCTCCCGCCAGTTCGCCACGATGGTGAACTCGGGGTTGCCGATCCTGAGAGCCCTGGCCATCCTGGCCGAGCAGGCCAGCAACCCCGAGCTGGCGAGGATCCTCAGGATCGTCCGATCCGACGTGGAGCAGGGCGCATCCCTGTCCGTCGCCATGGGTAAGCACGGCAGGGTGTTCAACGACCTGTACGTGTCCATGGTGAAGGCTGGAGAAACGGGCGGTTCGCTGGACGACGTGCTCCTCAGGCTGGCCTCGATGCTCGAAGGCGAGGTCAAGCTGCGCGGCAAGATCAAGTCGGCGATGACCTACCCGGTGGCCGTTGTCGCCCTGGTCGTGCTGATCCTCGGAGCGATGATGCTGTTCGTCGTCCCGCAGTTCAAGAACATCTACGGCCAGCTCGGCGGCGACCTGCCGCTGCCCACGCGAGCGCTCCTCGCCATCTCGGACGGCATCAAGCAGTTCTGGTGGATGATGCTGCTGGTCCTCGTCGGAGGACGGTTCGCTTTCAAGCGGTGGAAGAAGACCCCGAAGGGGCGCGAGACGGTAGACGCGGTCAAGCTACGCGCGCCCGTGTTCGGGCCGCTGTTCCACAAGACGGCCCTCACTCGCTTCGCGTCCACGCTCGCCATGCTGCTCCGCTCGGGCGTCCCGATCCTCCAAGCCCTCGAGATCGTCAGCGACACCGTCAACAACAAGGTCATCTCCAAGGCCGTCATCGATGTTCAGGGGAGTGTCCGGGAGGGCGAGTCGATGGCCAAACCGCTTGCCAAGCACAGCGTCTTCCCCCCGATGGTGGTGCAGATGCTGGCAGTGGGGGAGGAGACGGGGCAGGTGGACGTGATGCTCGAGAAGGTCGCTGCCTTCTACGAGCAGGAGGTCGAGGCAGCCGTGGACGCCCTGACGTCCCTCATCGAACCGCTCCTGATCGCAGTTATCGGGGGGGCGGTCGGGGCGTCCGTCGTCGCTCTCTACATGCCCATGTTCAACATCATCAACTACATCAAGTAGGAACCGTGGATGAACGTTTCCGCTTCGCGGGTACCCCGAAGCGGGTATCTGGCATCGATCGCGCGGGTGAGCCTTCAGTTGCAGCCTCGGGTAGCCGAAACCAAGTACGAACGCGCACCGCGGGGGTGCGCACGCACACACAGGAAGGAGGCGAAGGCGGATGCTCAAGGGTTTGATGAAGCGGGTCCGTGAGGACGAAGGCTTCACCCTCATCGAGCTGATGGTGGTAGTTCTGATCATCGGCATCCTGGTCGCCATCGCTCTGCCGACGTTCCTCGGCGCTCGTACCAAGGCGCAGGACCGCGCTGCACAGTCGAACCTCCGCAACGGTCTCGCCGCGGCGAAGGTGTACTTCACGGACGACGACACCTTCACGGGGTTCTCCGCGACCAACGGAGAGACCATCGAGCCGTCCCTCACGTGGGCTGCTGCCGGCACGCCGACCGAGGGCCAGGTCGTGGTCGCGGTCGTGGCGGACACGAACGTGGTGCTGACTGCCGTGAGCGAGTCCGGGACGTACTTCTGCATCGCCGACAACTCGGCGTCCAGCGGCGGGACGTTCTACGACTCGAGCACCACGTACGCCAACGTGGACACGCTCGCGGAGTGTGACCAGTCCGAGTGGTAAGACCCACCCGGATCTGAA
>CAZHRY010000104.1:2068-5750 GCA_964535065.1 uncultured Actinomycetes bacterium | reverse complement strand
GAACATCCTGGACTTCGAACGCGACTACCCCGATGCCCAGGTTTTCCTGATGGAGCAGAACTACCGCTCCACGGGCAACATCCTCGCGGTCGCCAACGCTCTGATCGAGCACAACGACCAGCGCAAACCCAAGCTGCTCTGGACCGATGCCGCCGCAGGCGAGCTCGTTGTCAGCTTCAGGGCGAACGACGAGCACGAGGAGGCGCTCTTCGTCGCCGGCGAGATCGAACGCCTGCGTGAGGAGGAGGGCTTCCGCTACCGCGACATGGCCGTCTTCTACAGGACGAACGCTCAATCGCGCGTGCTCGAGGACATCGCGATGCGCGCCAACATGCCCTACCGCGTGTTCGGCGGTGTCAGGTTCTACCAGCGCCGCGAGATCAAGGACGTGCTCGGCTACCTCCGTCTGCTTCTCAACCCGCGCGACCTCGTGTCGTTCAGGCGCGTCGTGAACATGCCCAAGAGGGGGATCGGGGACGCCACGGTCAACGCACTGGAGGCTTTCGCGCGAGCCGAGGCCATCGACATCCTCGAAGCCTGCCGGCGCGTGGACGAGATCGCTGCATTGCAGCGCCGGGCGAAGGGGGCCGTGGCCGGCTTCAGCCAGGTGATGACGTCCTTGAGGGCCCACATGGAAGAAGGCGCCGGCCCGGCGCGGATGGTCGAGCTGGCCGCGCACGAGTCCGGGTACATGGCCGAACTTGAAGAGGAGCGGACCATCGAGGCCGAGGGGCGCATCGAGAACATCCGGGAGATCGCCGGAGTGGCTCTGGAGATGCAGGCGCGCGATCCGGAGGGGGGCTTGGCAGAGTTCCTCGAACAGGTCTCGCTGGTGGGTGAGCAGGACGAGTACGAGGATGAGGACTCGACCGTCACCTTGATGACCCTGCACATCGCCAAGGGCTTGGAGTTCCCGGTGGTGTTCATCGTGGGGCTGGAGGAGGGGATCTTCCCGCATTTCAGGTCGATGACGAACCAGGACGAGCTGGAAGAGGAGCGCAGGCTGGCCTACGTGGGCATCACGCGGGCCCAGCAGCGTCTGTACCTGACGCACGCATGGAGCAGGACGCTGTTCGGGGAGACCCGGTACAACCCGCCCTCCAGGTTCCTTGGGGAACTTCCCGAGCATCTCCTGCTTGCCCGAGAGTCCGAGACGACGCACGCGACGCGCTCGATGACCAGGAGACGACCGCAAGAAGGCAGCCGCGGTGACGGCGGCTACACGGTCATCGGCCTCCCGGGGCGGTTGCAGGCGGTCCAGGTTCAGCCCACGTGGACCCCTCCCAAGCCCTCCGGCATAGCCAGGCACACGCCCCTGGCGATCAAGGAAGGAGACACGGTCGTGCACGAGCGCTGGGGTGAAGGGATCGTCATCGCCACCAGCGGGGAGGGCGAGGACGCCGAGGCCCGCGTGGTCTTCGCCGACGCCGGGGAGAAGAACCTGCTGCTCGCGTACGCGCCCCTGACCAAGGTGGAGTAGGGATCAGACGTAGCGGCAGAGCGTCTCTTCCAGGTCGGGGGCGGCGGCGAAGGGCGTCTCGATCGGATCCTCGTCCGGGGTATAGACACTTCGGCCAGACTGGTGAACGACGATCCCGTGCCCGGGGATCACCAAACGCCATACGACACCCGTCAACACCGAGCGAACGAGCCGGTTGCCCTCTCGGTACTCGACGTCCGTCCAAACGGCGTCGTCGCGGATCAGCTCACCGGTCTCCGGATCGTGGATCCGTCCCTCCCAGTGGGTGTGGTAGATGATCTTCCTGCGGTTGCCGTCGAGGAAGTACGTGGTCTTCTTCGTGGTCCGCACGACCTCCTCAGCGGGTTGGGTCCGGGGCATGTCCATCGGATGGCGAAGTCGTCGACGATGGTGCGCCTCTCTGGAGGCGAGGCCGAAGTGGCCGTTGCCGGCAGGAGCAATCCGGCCATGGCGAGTAGCAATGCCAGGCGCCGCATGTCCTAGACCTCCTTGCGGGCGGCTCTATCCAATCACGACGGGTTCGTTCGATGCAACCCTCTCGCCGAGGCGGTCGAGCACGTTCCGAGTGATGCGGGTCACGTCGGGATCGCCGTGCTTCAGGCCGAACGCCCAGTCCGTCACGCCGGCGTTGAAGACGGTTCCGCCGCCTTCCCTTTCGAAGATGGCCATCGTGGCGTGGTTGTTGGCCACCTGCTCCAGCGTCTCGGCGTCCACGCGCCCGAAGACGGCTCCAGCCACGTGCTCCTGCTCGCCGGGCTCGTGTGCGTACCTAGATGGTTGCTCCTCCTGGGCCCACAGCCGCGCGGGCGCGCTTGCGAGGATCTGCAGCGACTCGGGGGCGCCGTCGCGGCGGGTCGGGATCGGGATGCCGCATCGCATCCGGAGTTCGCACCCGTCCACCTCGTAGGCCACGATGGCGTCCCTCTCCCCGAAATGGTCGCCGTAGCGCAGGTCCGTCCCTTCGAAGACCCAGTGGTCGGGCCGCCAGACGGTATAGCCGCCGGACGCGCGGGGGGCGCCCAGCCCGTACCTGGAGTAGCCCCCGCGCGTGAATGAGAGTCCGATGGTCTCCGTCTCCGGCCTGCCGATCCGCCTGTCGGACCAGATCCCGGTCAGGAACCGCTCGTTGGGAGTGCCCGCCACCGGGTCCTCGTGCGCCCTGTACTTGAAGCAGGTCATCGCACGGTATTCGTCCTCGAACCTGACCTGCCAGAAGCAGGTGTTCCCGCTGAAGATCGCGGCGTTGCCACCGGAGAGTGTGAACGTGTCGAGAGCGTCGCGCATCTTCCACGACCAGTACTCGTCGTGGCCGGCCGACAGGAACAACTCGTGGCCGTCGAGAACGTCGGGGTGAAGCTCCAGGTCCTGACTGATGGCGAAGTCCAGCCGGTAGCCGCTTGACTCCGCCCACCTGACGAAGGAGCGTTCCCAGTTCCACCACCCGCTCGAGCCGCTCCAGTCGGAAAGGCCCAGCGGCCGGGCCCACTCGCGGTATCCCATGGCCTCCTTGTCGGGCGTGCTCTGCATCATCCGGCCGACGGGCTCGGGCTTGACAAGGAATCCCTTGGCCATGGGGCGTTCGAAGGAGACCCGTGTCCCGCCGGTGTAGAGCGACGGACCTCCCCAGTCGTTGTATGCGTTGTAGGTGGTTGTGGTCAGGACCAAGATCGCCGGCGCTCTTTCCGAGGCAGGGCCGGGCCTGACTACGAGGAAGGCGTCGGCTCGTTCATCGCCCGCGGTCAGCGTCACGGCGTAGTAGCCGGATGGCCAGTCGGCGCCGACCGGGATCTCTGTAGCCGCAGGCCAGCCACAGCCTTGCGATGAGGCGTTCTGGGGGGTCGGGTGCAGGCCGGCGGACGCTCCCTTGGCCGTCCACAACGTGACTGGCTCGGCGCCATCGCGCGTCACCTCGACGTCGAACGCCCGGCGATCGGTGGACACGTGGAGTTGGACGGGTTCGCCCGGAGCGACGGAGAGTGGCCAGCAGTACGCCTCGAGCACCGTGGACCTCCTCAGCGGAAAACGGCGAAGTAGCCGGCGATCAGGATCACTAGACCTGCAGCAAGAGATGCTATAACCCACGCCAGGCCCAGCCGACCTCGGTAGGGGCCGAGCGTCCCCACCTTCGTAGTGGGCTTCAGTCCGGGCGGACGGAACGTGACCTTCTTGCGGGCCATGGCCCAAGTCTACGGGTTGCCCTTC
>CAZHRY010000104.1:0-2058 GCA_964535065.1 uncultured Actinomycetes bacterium | reverse complement strand
GGGGCCACCGCTCATGCTAGGCGGCCTGGGTGCCAAGGAGGAAGCTCGCATGAAGCTCCGTTCGCTGTTGGTGACATCTCTAGCGGTGTCGGCCGGGATGCTGGCGGTTCCCGCCGATGGCGTTGTCCGGGCGCCGGCGGTCTGGTCCTATCCGGGGGCCGCGCCATGCGACACGTCCCTGCAGGCCTGCTTCGACGCGACCGCAGAAGGCGACGTCATCAGGATCGTGGCGAACGTCGCGGATCCAGGGTCGGTGAACATCGACGCGAGCATCACCATAGAGGGGGACCCTGCGTTGGATCCGCCGCCGAGGCTGGGGAACGCATCGACACTCACCGATATCAACATCGATTCGGACGACCCGCTCGACGCCACGCAGGTGGATGTCACCATCCGCAACTCAGGCTGCGCCAGGCGGCGATCAACGCCTACTACCCGAAGGGATCGGGCAGCACGTTAGAAGCCAGTGACCTCGAGATCCGGAACGACGCATCGAGCGGGCAGAACCCTATCTACATCACGGCGTACGCACCGATCACCCTGCTCGTGTCCGACAACGTGATCGACTCGGATGGGAGTCCGATCACCGTGATGACCGTCACCGGGGGAACGGCGGGTTTCGGTTCGGCTACCCCAGGAAGCTTCGAGGCATGGATCGAACGCAACGTGATCACGACGCCCGACCCGGAGGGATCCGCAACAGGCATCGAGGTTGTGATGCGGCCCGTCGAGGGCTCCATCTCGCACGTCCGCATCTACGACAACCTGATCAGCGGGCTCGCCGGGTGCAACTGCGGCGGAGCCTCGGGACTGGAGATCTCGTCCGACAGCATCGGCGGACCGCCGGGGCTGGCTTTCGCCGACGTATGGCACAACACCGTCGTCCGGACCGCTCGCGGGGGGCAGGGTCCCGGTGCGGGCATCGACCTGTACCGGTACACGCATTCGAGGCTGCGCGCGAACCTGTACGACAACATCGCGGCGCTGGGCCAGGGCCCCGGCATCACGATCGGACCCAGCGACAAGCCGCCAACGGTCTCTCTGGGTCGGAACGTCACGTGGGGGAACACCGAGCCGAACGAGTGGAGCGGCGTCGATCACAGCGACCACCTGTCCGTGGATCCACGCTTCGTGGACGTCGACTCCCGCAACTTCCGGCTGCGAGCCGACTCGCCGCTGATCGACGAAGGGATCGCCTGCGCCCCAGGTGGCCTCGGGGTCCTCGATGTGTCCGGGGGCGGCCGCATCGCGGGAGCTGAGGTGGACATCGGGGCCTACGAGCGTGGTTCCGTGGCTTACACCGGGGGCGTGGCGCTCGTCGGCACCAGCGGTGACGACCTCCTGACCGGGACGATCGGGCAGGACTTCCTCTGCGGGATGGGAGGCGTGGACGAGCTTCGGGGTCTGGGTGGCAACGACTACCTGGATGGCGGCAAGGCTCCCGACGACATGGTCTACGGAGGCGGGGGCGATGACGTTCTCGTCACGAAGGATGGGTGGGCCGGCGACCTGGCCGACGGTGGAAAGGGTTCCGACCTCTGCCGCGCAGACCCCGGCGACCTCCAGGTCAGTTGTTGAGATCCCTTTGACTGGGAGCGCGGACGCGGGCAGACTGCGCTGCACATGAGCGGCGCGGAGCGGAGCCTGCCGGACGAACTCGAGGTCGCCGATCAGGAGGCTCTGCGTGCGAGCGGACACGCCCTCGGCGTGGCGGCCGGGGAGGCCGTGCTCCTGGAGGGCGACTGTTCCGGTCGGGTCATGTTCGTGGAGCCGGGGACAGTGCGGGTGAGCGTGGCGAGGCGAGACGGCGACGAGGTGCTGCTCGGTTTCCGGGGTCCCGGCGACATCCTCGGCGAGCAGGCTGCGCTCGACGGGCTGCCACACGGTCAGACCGTGAGGGCCGTGTCCGAAGCTCGGCTGGTGTCCATCCCCCGGGAGGCCTTCCTGGAACTGCTCCTCGCCCGGCCGGGGCTGTCGCCGGCCTTGCATCGACTGCAGGTTCGGCGCCTGCGCGAGGCCGACGCCCGGCGCGTCGAGCAGGCGACGGTGGACGTTGCC
>CAZHRY010000103.1:0-5994 GCA_964535065.1 uncultured Actinomycetes bacterium | reverse complement strand
GCGCTAGAGGAGGCGCACGCAGAACTCCAAGAGCGTGAGGAGATCCTTCGCAGACTCTCCAACGCGATGGCCCAGGAGCGAGCGGACGAGCGCCTGCAGATCGCCGCCTACCTCCACGACGATCTCGCGCAGGTGCTATTCCGCATGTCGCTGCAGATAGACATCGCCCGTAAGCTGCTCGAGAGGGGAGAGCTAGGACAACTCGGCGAACACCTAGACAAGCTCAGGGACTCCAA
Source organism: uncultured Actinomycetes bacterium (assembly GCA_964535065.1). Lineage (GTDB taxonomy): Bacteria > Actinomycetota > UBA4738 > UBA4738 > HRBIN12 > AC-51. The sequence goes on along the minus strand of CAZHRY010000103.1, from coordinate 5,758 downwards.
GCAGGAGACCTCCGACCGGGTTCGCGCGCTCATCCGCGACCTGCATCGGAGCCCCTTGGGGGCCAAGGGACTCGCTGATTCGCTGGAGTCCTTCACGGACGAGGTCGGGAGGGACTCGGGCGTCACGTTCCATCGCGACGTAGACGACATCGACCTGCCCGCGCCGATCGCGCTCCTGATCTTCCACATCGCTCGCGAGGGTGTGATGAACGCCTTGAAGCACGCGAGTGCCACCGACATGTGGATCACGGTTCACGAGCAAGAGGACGACATCGTGCTAAGGCTCGCCGACAACGGCGCTGGTTTCGACACGTCGGCTCCCGGGCCCGAAGGTCACTTCGGGATGGCGATGATGCGAGAGCGTGCCAAGGTGGGTGGTGGCTCGTTCGACGTCGAGAGTCAGCCCGGCAAGGGAACGACGATCACCGCGCGGTTCCCGATCGCGCTGCTGTCGCTTGATCAGGAGAGCGATACCGGGCAGGCATCCGCCAATGATCAGGCGAGTGCTTCCCCCGATACGTCAGGAACCACATCGCCAGAGGACGGGGATTCTCGCGACTCCGTCCCCGCATGACCTGCACGACGAACCAGGCCATCCCGGCGTAGAGAAGGACGTCGCCCGGCGAAAGCACGATACCCGCGGGCCTCGGGAGGGGGATCACATCTCCCAGCCATCCCAGGATGTCTCGCTCGTTCATCAGGTGATGCTTGGGACCCGCGTCGGCCACTAGCACCTTCGGCGACCCACCGGCCACCTCGATAGCCCACGGACTGACCGGCATGCCGCCGTTCACGCCCACAACCGCCAAGTTCATCAGCAGCCCAAGGGCCATGACCCTGGCCGCGGGCACCCACCGGTTCACGGTCAGGAACGCGAGCAAGGCCACGTAGGAGAGGAGAAGCGCGCCAGAGCCCAGCAGGTGCGGATCCACACCGCGTAGGCGTGGAACCGGCAGTGACTGCATCGCAACACCTATGAGAGCCAGAGCCCACCAGTGGATGCGGACGCGCTCGAGGTTCTTGAGGCGCCCGCCTAGCGCATAGGCCGCACCCACGGCAAGCACGAGCACGGCGAGGATGGGGGACATCGCTCGGATGATGCCTCGCCCGGATGCCCGGGTCCACCAACCTCGGCCACTAGCATCCTGGGAACCGATGGCGCGGATGGTCCCCTTCCCGATGCTCGAAACCGACAGCTCGGCCGAACGGCTTCTCTACGAGGCCTTCATGGAACAGCTCGCCGATGACTACGTCGTCTTCCACTCGGTGGATTGGGTGCTGGCGGGCAACGATGGCCGGGCCGAGCAGGGCGAAGCCGACTTCGTGATCGCGCACCCGGTCGACGGGCTCCTCGTCATGGAGGTTAAGGGAGGCGAGCTGCGCTACGACCCGTCCCGCCGGCGATGGACGCAGGGCGGTCGCTCCGGTTCCCACGATCTGGAGAAGGATCCCTTCGATCAGGCTGCCCAGGAGATGCACTCGCTCGTGAGGATCCTAGAAGGCCAGCCGGGGTGGCGTGAGTGGCGGCCCAGCTTCGGATTCGCCGTCGCGTTCCCGCACGGCGACTACGAGCACGACGCCCACCCAGGTGCCCCCGCTCGCCTGGCACTGGACCGCGACGACATGGAGCACCTGCCCGGGCGCATCGTCGAGTTGCAGCGCGAGTGGAGGCACCCGGGGCGAACGTTCGGCGAAAGGGGGATGCGCGAGCTGCAACGTGTGCTGGGCTTCGCGGTCGAGGTTCGCACGCCCATGAGGATGATGTTCCGCGAAGAGGATCGCAGGATCGTCGAGTTGAGCGAGGAGCAGGCCTACGTACGGTCGTTCGTGCTGAACCGGACCCGCGCGGTGGTCTCGGGGCCGCCGGGCTCGGGCAAGACGCTGCTCGCCGTGTCGGTGGCTCGCCACATCGCCGAAGGCGGCCGCCGGACCCTCCTCACCTGCTTCAACAAGCTCCTCGCGGCTCACCTGAAGGAAAGCACCGAAGGTGTGCTGCACCTTGAGGTGAGCCACTTCCACGGCCTGTGCATGGGCCTGGCCCGCGAGGCAGGGCTTGAGGTGCCTCCTGACCCGGGTGAGGACCAGCGGGTGTTCTTCGACGAGACGCTGCCGGGGCTGCTCGAGGAGGCTGGCCGCAAGCTCGGGCCACGCTTCGATGCGATCGTGGTGGACGAGGCACAGGACTTCCGCGGGTGGTGGTGGCCTGCGCTGCTCGCCCTCCACAAGGATCCCGACAGGGGCACGCTGTACCTGTTCTCGGACGAGTCCCAGAACCTCTACGAAGGTGGCGGGTTCCCGGAAGACGTGGGTGCGCACTCGATCCAACTGCACGAGAACCTCAGGAACACCAGGGCGATCGGGGAGTTCGTGTCGGTTTTCTTCGATGCCGGCCAGCTGCCCGGCGCCCCCAAGGGACCGGCAGGGCGCGACGTGGAGGTCCTGGACTACGAGGGCGAAGAGCAGCTCTTCCGGCTGGTCGAGGTGGTCCTGACGAACCTCACGGAGCAGGAGGAGCTATCGCCCGAAGACATCGTGATCTTGACCCCAGGAGGACGCGGCAAGAGCCTTGTCTGGGAGAAGCACCGGATCGGGCCTTTCACGCTGTCGGACGAAGCCGAGCCCGGCACGATCCTCTGGTCTACGGTGCACTCCTTCAAAGGGCTGGAGCGGGCCGTCGTGATCCTCGCCGAGCTGGGAGAGCGGCACGCCGACGACGTGGACCGATTCATCCGGGTCGGGTGCAGCAGGGCGAGGAACCACCTGATCGTGCTTGCGACGAAGCCGGTCGCGGCCGAGATCAGGCGCAGGGCCCGGGTGGCGTCCCCGTAGGGAGCGTCGGGCCCTGCCACGCTAGTCTTCGGAGCGGTGATCGAAGGACTTCTGCTGGACATCGACGGTGTACTGGTCATCTCCTGGGAAGCCCTGCCCGGATCGGTGGAAGCCCTGGAACGACTGCGAGCGGACGGCGTGCCCTTCGTCCTGATAACGAACACGACGACGCACACGCGTGCGGACCTGGCAGCCATCCTCGGGGGCGCCGGTTTCGATGTGCCCGCCGACCGGATCGTGACGGCCGTGACTGCCACCGCGTCGTACCTGAGGGCGCATCACGCGGGCGAAGCCGTGTTCGTGCTGACCGACGGCGACCCTGGAGAGGATCTCGAGGGGGTCGATCGGGTGGACGCACCCGAGGACGCCGGCGTCATGGTTCTGGGAGGGGCGTGTGACGACTTCACTTACGACCTGGTCACTCGCGTGTTCCGGCGGCTGATGGACGGAGCCCGGCTGGTGGGCATGCATCGGAACCTGTACTGGAGAACGGAGCGAGGCTGGGAGCTTGACTCCGGCGCATACATCGCCGGACTGGAGCAGGCTGCCGGCATCGAAGCCACGATCTGCGGCAAGCCGTCGCCCGAGTACTTCCAGGCGGCGCTGGATCTGCTCGAGGTTCCGGCCGCCAGCGCCGCGATGGTCGGGGACGACATCTCGAACGACGTGCTGGGCGCCATGGACTCGGGTCTGACCGGCATCCTCGTGAGGACGGGCAAGTTCAAGGATGGAGACCTAGCGAAGGGGGAACCCGACGTCGTGCTGGACTCGCTCGCCGACGTGCCCTCCTGGCTGGCCCGGCGCGGACCCCAGCCCGCGTAGACTTCAGCGCCGATGTCCGGCGTCCATCGCATCGCGGGCTTCGTCGTGGTCGGTGTATTCACCGTGGGCTGGGTATGGGGGGCCGGCGCCGCGGTGATCCGGCGCGACCCGGGACGGCTTTTCTGGGCGTGGCTGGCTGTGGCCCAGATCGTGGCGGCGCTCCAGGCCGTCATCGGCGGATACCTGTGGCTCACGGGGCTGCGCTCGTCCACGTGGCTCCACTACGTGTACGGGTTCGGGCCGTTGGTCATCTTCCTGCTCGGGCACGCGATGGCCAGGGAGATGCAGAGAACCCTCGAGAACGAGCGCCTGATCCAACCCTGGGCGGTATTCGCGCTGGCCTCCTTCATCTGTTTCGGCTTGACGGGCAGGGCGCTCATGACCGGGCTGAACCTGGGTTGATCGGGCTCATGTCGAGCCTGAGGGTGCGCCTGACCGGCACGGGCCAAGCGCCTGCTATCGGGCAGGGCAAGCGCCCCGAACCGGGTAGGCTCCCTCGACATGCGACGCCCGGCCAAGATCGCCGTCTGGACTCTCGTGTTCGGGGCTTGCGCCGGAGCGGGCGCGTTCGTTGCGTCGCGGACGGACCCGTTCCCTCCCGGGGTCGAGGACCCGGGCGCGCGCTCTTCGTCCCCTGCGAGCCGGACCACTTCGCCTGAGCCTGAGCCCGGGCCGGAGCCCCAGATGTGGGTCATCGAGATCGACAGTGTCACCCGGCACGACTTCCACGTGGGCGGCCGATGCATGACCCGGTGGGAGGGCGCCGTTCAAGTGACGATCGCGCCCGACGGCTCCGCCGAGGGAACGGGGTTCATCGGGCTCGTGAAGGAAGCGAAGTGCGACTTTGAGGTGGCGCAGGTGCAGGCCAGGGAGATCCGGCTGACCGCCACCGGGAGGTTGTCCGGAGAACGCCTGGAGCTGACGTTCCGGGAAGCCGGTCGCGACCCCGTCGGGTCCAAGGATCTCGGGGGTTTGGCGGACACGCTCTCGCGGATGGTCACGTCGGTTGCCAGCGGCGAGCGACAGAAGGTAGGCGTCGTGAAGCCCGACGGCGAACTTGGGCGCTTCATCTCGAAGACCTGGTTCCAGGCGTCCTGCACCGACGGCTGCTGATCTCGCCCGCTCAGGCTGTCTCGACGTCCCACCAGAGCGTCACGACCGTTTGCTCGAGCGGACCCGCCGACCAGAGGCCGTCTGCGTCGGGGCGCAGCAGGTCGCCCACCTGTGCGGCGAGTTCCTCGTCCTGGTCCGGCGTAAGGCATAGGCGGCGGCGAAGGAGCGCGACCGCCTCCTCCCGTCGTTCGAACCCCCCGCGGTGCCGCCGGCCGCTGCATTCGTCGCGCTGCACGCCCAAGCCCAGGGAGGCGAGCGCTTCCCGTGCGTCGTCCGCCGTGGGTCCGTCGGGGAACCGCACGCCGTGGAAGTGGAGCCACAGCGGGTTCATCCAGTGGAGCGGGTGGCGTTCGGATAGCTCGAGCACCACGCGCCTCGAAGCGTGCTCATCGAGGGCCATCGCGAACGGGGCCAGGTCTTGGACGTTGTACAGGACGTGCCCGCATACGACGACGTCGTAGACGCCACAGGCTGGGGCGGCGGCGACTTCGGGCCAAGACCCCAGGATGGCCTCGGCCACGACCCCGGCCTGAGCCGCCGTCGCCCCGAACGCCTCGAGGATCTCGGCCTGGCCGTCCACCCCCACAAGGAGCCCAGCCATCCTCGCCAGGGGCAACGACGTCGCCCCACCTCCGCAGCCCACATCCAGCACCAGGCCGCCCTGCGGGAGGGCCTCGAGTGCTCGCGCCGTCGTGGGCGTCGGCTCCACCGGCTCCAGGGCGGCCTCGCCGCGGCGGCGGAAGGTCTCCGCCGGATAGGTCCAGGGGTCTTCCGGAGCGGCCTCTAGGATCGCGGGCGGGATGGCTCTGGCCTGGAGCTGCTCTCGCCAGCGGTGGACCGGGTCCGGGATCACGGCCGCAACGTCCACCTCCACACTGCCCACGTCCACGTCGCCCGCGTCCACGACGGCAAGGGTACTGTCCGATGCCCGCGAGGGATGCGCCGGGGTGGAACTAGCTGTTATGGAGGCCATTGCGGCATGATTCAGCACATG
>CAZHRY010000102.1:0-6312 GCA_964535065.1 uncultured Actinomycetes bacterium | reverse complement strand
GCGGGCTTCCCAAGCAGATGGCGCTCGAGTTGTTCAAGCCCTTCGTGATGAAGCGGCTGGTGGACCAGGCGCTGGCGCAGAACATCAAGAGCGCCAAGCGCATGGTCGAGCGCGCGCGCCCGCAGGTCTGGGACGTGCTCGAAGAGGTCATCAAGGAGCACCCGGTCCTTCTCAACCGCGCTCCGACGCTTCACCGCCTGGGCATCCAGGCGTTCGAGCCGGTCCTCGTCGAGGGCAAGGCCATCAAGATCCACCCGCTGGTGTGCACCGCTTTCAACGCCGACTTCGACGGTGACCAGATGGCCGTGCACGTGCCGCTGTCGGCCGAGGCGCAGGCCGAGGCCCGCGTCCTGATGCTGTCCACCAACAACATCCTGTCGCCGGCGCACGGTCGTCCGATCGCCACGCCGACCCAGGACATGGTGCTCGGCCTCTACTACCTGACCCTCGCTCAGAACGAGGACCTTCCGGACGAGCAGACACCCACCCTAGGGTCCGAGGCAGAAGCGCTGCTGGCCCTGGACCGCGGGTACCCGATCCACGACCCGATCCGCATCCGCTTGGTGGACAAGGAGCTTGGCGACCTGCGGCCCGATGGCTACGACCCCGAGTCGGAGGAGTGGGCCGGGCGGACACCCGTCATCCGCACGACGATCGGCCGTGTCATCTTCAACTCGTCCTTCCCCAGCGACTTCGAGTACCGCAACTACCCGGTGATGAAGGCTGACGTGGCTCGTCTGGTTGACGAGGTCGTGCACCGCTACGACCGCGCAACGGTGGAGCAGACGTTGGACTCGCTCAAGAACAACGGGTTCCACTACGCGACCCGTGCGGGCGTGACGATCGGCATCGAGGACGTCACGACCCCCACAACCAAGGGCGCGATCCTCGACGAGCACGAGAAGCGCGCTCAGAAGGTCGAGAGCCAGTACAAGAAGGGCATCATCACGAACGACGAGCGGCTCCAGGAGCTGATCGAGATCTGGACGCAGGCCACCGACGAGGTCAAGGACGCCATGGAGAGCCAGTTCACGGTGACCAACCCGATCTTCATGATGGCCCACTCCGGAGCCCGAGGGAACATCATGCAGATCCGCCAGCTGGCGGGCATGCGCGGGCTGGTGGCCAACCCCAAGGGAGAGATCATCCCCAGGCCGATCAAGTCGAACTTCCGCGAGGGGCTTTCCGTGCTGGAGTACTTCATCTCCACTCACGGCGCCCGCAAGGGATTGGCCGACACCGCCCTCCGCACGGCCGACTCGGGTTACCTGACCCGCCGACTGGTGGACGTGGCGCAGGAGGTCATCATCCGCGAGGACGACTGCGGGACGGACCGGTCGGTCCCCACCGCCGCCAACGTCAGGCGCCCCGACGGCAGCGTGGTGAGGTACGCCCACGTGGACACCTCCCTGTTCGGGCGGGTCCTTGCCGAGGACGTGAAGGTCGACGGCAAGAAGATCGCGTCGGCCGGCGACGAGCTGAGCGACGAGCTGGCTGAGAAGGTCGTCGAGTCCGGGGTCGAAGAGGTCCGGACGCGCTCCGTCATCACGTGTGAGGCAGAGGTCGGCGTCTGCGCCATGTGCTACGGACGGTCGCTGGCGACCGGCCGCACGGTGGACATCGGGGAGGCCGTCGGGATCATCGCCGCACAGTCGATCGGAGAGCCGGGCACGCAGCTGACCATGCGCACGTTCCACACCGGCGGCATAGCCGGAGAGGACATCACGCACGGCCTTCCACGTGTGGTCGAGCTGTTCGAGGCGCGCAAGCCCAAGGGTGAAGCGCAGATCACCGAGCTGAGCGGCGAGGTCAAGGTCGAGGACGACGAGGAGAAGCACGTCCGCCGGATCACGGTCACTTCGGACGACGGGGACATGGTGGAGTACCCGGTCTCGTTCCGCGCCCGTCTGACCGTCGCCAGCGGCGACCGCGTCGAGGTCGGCCAGCAGCTCACCGAGGGTTCGGTCAACCCGCACGACATCCTTCGGGTCAAGGGCCCCCTGGCTCTGCAGCGGCACTTGGTCGAAGAGGTTCAGCAGGTCTACCGGTCCCAGGGCGTCACCATCCACGACAAGCACATCGAGCTGATAGCTCGCCAGATGCTGCGCAAGGTCCACATCCTGGAGCCCGGTGACAGCGGATTCCTTCCGGGCGATCTGGTGAACCGTCGTGCGTTCGAGGACCGCAACAGCGACCTGCTCGAGAGCGGCGGCTCGCCAGCCAGCGCCCGCCCGGTGCTCCTGGGCATCACGAAGGCGTCCCTGGCTACGGACTCGTGGTTGTCGGCTGCCTCCTTCCAGGAGACCACCCGGGTGTTGACCGACGCGGCCATCGCCGGAAGGTCCGACCCGCTGCTGGGCTTGAAGGAGAACGTCATCATCGGCAAGCTGATCCCGGCCGGCACCGGCATGGCCCGGTACCGCAACGTGGCGGTCAAGATCAAGCCCGACGCGATCCCCGAGTACTGGCTCCAGCGCCAGCGCGAGCTGGCGGAGTTCGCCGCCGAGAGCGAGCGTGAGGCCGAGCCGGCGTTGGTGGGGCTCACCAGGGAACAGGCCGAGCGGATGCTCGGAGGCGGCGGCGACGAGTAGTAGCGCCTCGCGTTCCCCGATGCGGGTGTGAAGTTGTCCTAGGCTCGGGGCCGATACTCCAGGTCCATACGTAGGAACGGAGGTTCCGGATGCGCCGTGCCCTCGCATCGCTGTTCGCCTGCTCGCTGGCCGCCCTGTCCGTGCTCGTAGTCGGGGTCGCACCCGCGGCGGCGGTGGCTTCAGACTCGTGTGAGTTCGAGGACACGAGTGGGGTCCTGACCGCCAGGGGCGGCGACCCCTCGTACCCGTACGGGATCAGCCGCGAGTTGGGGACGAAGAAGATCCTCTTCCGCAACAGCGACGGGATCTACGACCCGTGCATCGACACTTCCAGCGGCACTCGGGCGACCGTCCTGAACACCGACACCATCCGGTTCACCGGCACGGACGTGAACGACGAACTGTGGATCTACCTCTCGAACGGTCCCCTGGCCCCGGGAGCCACGCCCGAGGGCGCGGGCGCTTCCGAGATCGAGATCAAGGTCCAGATGAAGAGCGGCACCGACACCTTCGTCGTCGAGGGCTCCGACGGGGACGACGTCCTTCGATTCACATCGGGAGGCGCGAGGTTGAACGGCGACTCGGACGACGACGTCCTGGCAACGGGGATCGACAAGCGGACGGCCTACGGGAACGATGGTGCCGACACGATGACCATGGGGATCCCCGCAACGGTCACCTTCTACGGCGAGGAAGGATCTGACCTGCTCGTGGGGGGTGGCGGGGACGACTACCTGGACGCTGCTGAGGGCAACGACGTCGTGAGAGGCGGCTCGGGCGCAGACACCATCGCAGGTGACGAGGGCAACGACGATCTTTCCGGTGGTGGCGGCCGCGACTACTTCTATCCGGCCATGGGCAACGACTCCGTGGACGGAGGCCCGGACGACGACTTGGTGGAGTCACTGACCGTCCCCGACGGCGCAGACACGTACAACGGTGGACCGGGTGACGAAGACGAGGTGAGCTACCAAGGTCGCACATCACGGGTGACCGCCGATCTGCAGGGAGATGCCGATGATGGCTCGGCGGGCGAGAACGACCGGATCGGCTCGGACGTGGAGAACCTCTCCGGAGGGCTCCTGGGCGACCGCCTGACCGGCAACTCGGTGGGCAACGACCTGGTGGGGTACGAAGGGCCGGACGAGCTGATCGGCGGTGACGGCGACGACTACATGCGTGGCGGAATGGGCGCCGACGACGTGTCGGGAGGGCGCGACGACGACGGCGTGTACGGCGATGAGGGAGCGGACCTGCTGAAGGGTGGCGATGGATACGACGGCGTTTACGGGGGAGGCGGCGACGACCGTGTCGACGGAGGAGCCGGGAACGACCAGTTCGACGAGGACTCCTCGACCAACGGCGCCGACAGGATCCGAGGCGGCTCGGGGGTCGACAGCGTCTACTACGACTCCCGCTCCGGAGCGCTGGACGTCTCGCTGAACGACACGGCTGACGACGGAGAAGGAGGCGAGGGCGACAACGTCGGCAGCGACATCGAACGGGTCTACGGGGGATCCGGGGCCGATGTGCTGACCGGCTCCGGCGGTGACGAAGACATCTTCGGTGGCGACGGAGCCGATGCCATCAACGGCAGGGGCGGTCAGGACGATGTGTATGCGGGGGCCGGCGCCGACGACGTGACAGGCGGGGAGGGGGAGGACGAGCTCTACGGTGGAGACGACGTCGACACCATGCACTCCGACGACGGCGGCGCGTACGACTACGTGTCCTGTGGGAACGGCGTGGACGACGCCACCGACAACGACACCGAGGACTATCTGGGCCTGGACTGCGAGGCGACCTAGGCGGCTGCGGCTCGCCGGCTAGCGGGATTCGCTACCGCACACGCTGCGTAGTTCGCCGTGCACCGTCGGCGAGCCCGCCAGGATGTCGCCGGACAACCAGGAATCTCCGCCCGACCAGTCGCTGACGACCCCGCCGGCTTCGGAGACGATGAGTCCGCCCGCGGCCACGTCCCAGGCGGAGAGCCCAAGCTCGAAGAACCCGTCGAAGACACCGCACGCGGTCCAGGCCAGATCCAGGCACGCGGCGCCCGGCCGGCGGAGATCCTCGAACCTGTCCAGAGCTGAGGCCATGGCGCTCAGGTAGCGCGGCAGGTTCTCCTTCCTGCGGAAGGGGAACCCGGTCGCAACCACAGCCTCCTCCGCCGGCCGGGCGCCCACGCGACACGCTTCGGGGGCCCTGCCCGGGCGCTCCCAGATCGCGCCCATGCCCGAAGCCGCATGCCACACGTCTCCCAGGTAGGGGGCGTGAACGGCGCCCGCGAGGACGGACTCGTCCTCGACCAGGGCAACCGATACGCCAACGGCGAAGAAGCCGTGCACGAAGTTGGTGGTTCCGTCCAGGGGATCAACCACCCAGCGAAGGCCCGACTCCACACCGCCGGTCTCCTCACCGTGGAACGGGATGGCGGGAGCGGCGCCCGCCAGGAACTCGTCGATCGCCTTTTCGCTGGCCATGTCCACCGAGGTGACCCAGTCACCCGGCAGACCCTTGCCTTCGCCCTCTCGGGGGGCCCGGCCTGCGAGGACGACCCTGCCGCCCACGAGGGCCGCCTCCCTTGCGATCTCGCGCAACCGCTCCAGTCCGCCAACCGCCTCGAGGCTCACGGCGCGCGAGGCTACCAGCCGCGGGTTCGGGTACACTCGGGAGGCACCTCTGGCCGGGGACAGGCACATATCCGGCCCACGCGCGCGCGGTTGACGCCCCTGCGAGCGCGCCGCTAGCCTTAGCGGTCGCGCCTCGGTTCGGCAGTCGTCCGAGTGCGCCCGAAAGAGCCTCCGCCGCAAGGCATCCGCGCAGCATGTGCGGGAGCCCTGGCGCTTGACAAGGGAAGAGTGCAGACGAGAGAGCCATGCCCACGATCGAACAGCTCGTGCGGGCGGGTCGCGAGACCCGCCGATCCAAGACGAAGGCCCCCGCCCTCAAGGGGTCTCCGCAACGCCGTGGCGTGTGCACCCGCGTCTACACGATGACCCCCAAGAAGCCCAACTCGGCGCTCCGCAAGGTCGCCCGAGTACGGCTCTCCAGCGGCGTCGAGGTCACCTGCTACATCCCCGGCGTCGGCCACAACCTCCAGGAGCACTCGATCGTGCTCGTCCGCGGAGGCCGGGTCAGGGACCTGCCGGGCGTTCGATACAAGATCGTCCGCGGAACCCTCGACACGAGCGGCGTCAAGGGCCGCCGCAGGGCCCGCTCCCGCTACGGCGCGAAGAAGGGCGGCGAGTAGAGATGCCGCGCAAGGGACCAGCTTCGCGAAGGGAGATCCAGCCCGACCCCGTCTACCAGAACCCCTTGGTGACGCAGCTGATCAACAAGATCCTGCTCCACGGCAAGAAGACCACCGCCGAGCGCATCGTCTACGACGCCCTCGAGCAGATCAGCCAGAAGACGGCCAACGACCCGGTCATCACGCTGAAGAAGGCCGTCGAGAACGTCCGCCCGCTCCTGGAGGTCAAGTCGCGCAGGGTCGGAGGCGCGTCCTACCAGGTGCCCATAGAGGTCAAGCCGCAGCGCGGAACCACGCTTGCCATGCGATGGCTGGTCAACTTCAGCCGCGCGCGGAAAGAGAACTCCATGTCCGAGCGACTCGTAGCCGAGATCATGGACGCCGCCAACGGCGCCGGCGCTGCGGTCAAGCGTCGCGAGGACATGCACAAGATGGCCGAGGCCAACAGGGCCTTCGCGCACTACCGCT
>CAZHRY010000101.1:0-6745 GCA_964535065.1 uncultured Actinomycetes bacterium | reverse complement strand
CCGAAGGAGCTACTCGCTCAGATCGCGTGAGGAGCGAGGATGGCGGTGCTCAATCTCCACCACTTGACGGGACTCGGCCCTTGGGCGAGGCTGATCGAGAACCCGGAGGACCGGCGGAAGGCAGCCGAGGCCTACATAGGTTCGGTCGGCGGCAAGCTCCACGGGTTCTGGTACGCGTTCGGCACGAAGGACGGCTTCACCCTGTGGGAGGCACCCGACAACGTGTCCATGGCGGCCGTCGCCCTTGCCATTGCGGCCGGCGGCGCCCTCAGTTCGCTCGAAACCACGGTCCTTCGACGGTCGAGGAGACCCTGGACGCTCTGAGCAAGGCGGAACAGGTCCGGTACCGACCGCCCGGTGCGTAGTAGCCTTGGTCGCCGATGGAGTTGATCCCACAGCAGGTGCGCGACGTCATGGCGCGCCTCGAAGAGCAGGACGCGCGCGACCGCACGGACGGCACTCCCCAGGAGAAGCGCCTCCGCCAGATCCCTCCGGAAGTTGGCGGGTTCCTGGCCACCATCGTGCTTGCGATGGGGGCGCGCACCATCGTGGAGGTGGGGACCTCCGCCGGGTACTCCACTCTCTGGCTCGCTTCCGCCGCTCGTCGAACGAACGGCCGTGTCGTGACCTTCGAGAAGGACGGGGACAAGGTCATACTGGCCTCTCAGACGTTCTCGGAGGCGGGCGTGACCGACATCGTCGGTCTTCGCCACGAGGACGGCATCGCGGGGCTTTCTCTCGGAGCAGGAGGCGTGGACCTGATCTTCATCGACGCCGAGAAGGACGCGTACGAGCGGCTGCTTGAACCGGCCATCGGGTCGTTGCGTGTCGGTGGAGCGCTGGTTGCCGACAACCTCATCTCGCACGAGAAGGAGCTGGCCGGCTTCAGGGCCGCGGCGCTTGGTCACGAGCAGCTTTCGGGCCTCGTGGTTCCCATCGGCCGGGGCGAACTCCTGGCCGTCAAGACCTCCTGAAAGGGGGCTTTCGGCCCTGCGTATGGCGGCGTGGGCGTGGAAGTCTTCGACACGAGGAGGTCTCCATGGAGTGCCCCGTTTGCGGCTGCAAGGTTGACCTTCAGGTACGGACAACCGATGTCACGCTGGTGAACTGCGACTGCTGTGGCGCGGTGTGGCTATCGGTGGGCGCCGAACTCGAGCGGATCCTGGTCGGCCCCGAGGACTAGTGCGTGCCCGCGCTCGCGGCGTCGGGCACCATCCTGTCTTCCCTGAACCGTGACAGGACGAACGGCGCTATCAGCTCAGGAGTGTGGCCCGTCGCTATCCGCTCCGCCATCGACGCGCCGAAGATGGGCGCCCCCTTGAAGCCCCACGTGCCCATGCCTGCCATCAGTTCGAATCCTTCGACACCACTAGCCCCCAGGATGGGCGAGGAGTCGGGCGTCATGTCGCAGAGCCCTCCCCACTGCCTCATGACCTTCGCCTTGGCCATGAACGGAAGGATCTGGATCGAGCGCTTGGACGCCTCCGACAGGAACTCGAAGGTCGAACGCGTGGAGTAGGTGTTGTAGGGAACGACCTCGGCGCCGGCGAGCAGCTCACCGCGGGCCGTCTGCGAGACGTAGATGTACAGGTCCATCGATGAGATCAACCCGGTCAACACCGGCCGGACCGGCTCCGTTACGAAGGCCTGGAGGGTGGTCGTGACGATCGGCAGACGCACGCCCGCCATGCCGGCCAGGAGCGAGGACCAGCCGGCCACAGCCGACACGACGCGGCCCGCCGAGATGGGACCTCGGGAGGTCTGCACGCCGGTGCAGCGCCCGTCGGTCACGTCCACTCCCGTGACCTCGACCCCTTCGTGAACGTGGACCCCGAGGCGCTGCGCGGCCGATGCGAACGCCCAGACGACCGAGTCGTGCCTGGCGAACGAGCCCGGAGGGTGGAACGAAGCGCCGACGACCGGCCATTCACCTCCTCCCGACAGGTCGATCAGAGGGCACTCCTTCACGATCTCGTCGGGCGTGAGGATGTCGGTCTGGACGCCGTACGCGCGGTTGAGTAGCGACTTCTCCGTCTCGACCTGGAGCGAGTCACGCGTGTGGCACAGGTCCAACTCTCCTTGGTTGGAGAACATGACGTTGAAGTCCAGCTCCTGCGAGAGCGTCCGGTACATGGACAGGCTTGCCTTGTAGAGAGGCACGGTCTCGGGCGTGTTGTAGTTGGCGCGGATGACCTGTGTGTTGCGGCCCGAGCCTCCCGAACCGATGTAGGCGCGCTCCAGGACCGCCACGTCGCGGATGCCGTGCCGGGCGGCCAGGTAATAGGCGAGCGCGAGGCCGTTCACGCCTCCCCCGACGATCACGACGTCGTAGCGCGGCTTCATCTCCGCGGGGATCAGGTAGGCGCGGTCCTTCAGCAGCCCGGTCATGGCGCGGCCTCCACGATCCCCACGTGCCGGCAGTCGGCGAGGATCCTCTCGCGCAGGTGGTCGTCCCACATCGAGGGCACGAGGAACGCGATCTTGCCGGGCTCCGAGAGGATCCGGGTGGGGACGTGCGCCACGTCTCCCTGGATGTATCCGCGCTCGGGCAGTTCCAGCTCGGAGAGCCTGGCGAAGGCCTCATCCAGCGGTTCGCCTTCGAGGACCCAGCTGGCCCACCCGTCCGTGACCTCGAGCATCACGGCGTCCTCGTCGACCTTCAGGACCGCTTCGAGGATGTCGTCGGGAAGCTCGCCGAGGACCATGGCCTCGTCCGGTGCCACCCGGCATGCGCCGGGCGCCCTCATGACCAGATCGCACCCTTCCTCCGAAGCGTGGATCGTCCAGATGACCGGATGAGCGCGGCTCAGCTCAAGCACGGAGGCTCACCCCCTCGGGGTCGTAGAAGGGCACGGGCACGACATCGGCGGCGACCCCGCGTGCGGTCAGCCGGTCGGGGAACGCGCCGTCTATGGCCCTGAGCCACCCCAGCCCGATCACCTTGTTCAGGGAGTCCGAACGCTCACAAGACGTTACGCGTCCGACGACACGGTCACCGACCTGGAGCGGCTCGCCACGCAGAGAAGAGTCCCCGAAGGCGAACTCCAATCCCACGAGCTTGCGTTCGAGCGGCAGCTCCGAGATGCGCTCGAGGGCCGTCCTGCCCACGAAGTCGGGCTTGTCCATCGCCACCGCGAACCCGAGTCCGAGCTTGTACGGCGTATCGTCGGGGAGCGTGTCTTGCCCCAGATAGATGTGACCTTTCTCCAGGCGAAGAAGCTCGAGGGCATCCAAGCCGTGGGGCATCAGCCCGAACGGTGCGCCGGCCTCGGTCAGGGCGTTCCATAACTCGGGGCCTTGCGAACGGCGATGGTGAAGCTCGAATGCCAGCTCGCCGACGAAACCGACGCGAAGCGCGAGGCAAGGGATGCCGGACACCGTGATCCTTGCGCTGGTCGCGTATGGGAAGGCTTCGTTCGAGATGTCGTCGTCGCAAAGCAGGGAGAGCAGTTCGCGCGCGAACGGGCCCGCGACCAAGACCGAGCCCAGTTCGGACGTGCGGTTGACTATGTGCGCGTGCAGTTCCAGGCGGTCCGCCCAGTTCCTGAGCCAGGCTTCCATCCGGTCGGCGCCACCCGAAGTGGAGGTCAGGTAGTGGGTCCCGTCGTCCAGGGCGCAGATCAGGCCGTCGTCCATCACGTAGCCGGCTTCGTCGAGCGCAAGCATGTAGCGGGAGTGGGGGGGCGCGAGATCCTTCATGCGGACGGGGAAGATGCGGTCCAGCAGCGCCCCCCCGTCGCGTCCGGCCACGAGGAACTTGCCGAGCGTGCCCACGTCCATGACGCTGACGCGCTCGCGGACGGCCCTGTACTCCTCGCGCCAGTCTCCGTAGTTGAAGGGGCGAACCCACGAGCCCGACCGGCCCATCTGCGCGCCGGATGCCAGGTGGATCCGATGCAGGGCCGTGTGCTTCTCGATCACCTCGTGCACCGCGGCCGCTAGGGTCTCCAGGGTGGCGGGACGGGCCGGCGGCCGCGCCGTGGTGCGGGCGGCGGCCCGAGGTACGTCTTCGACGTCCGCGTGGTCCCGGGCGAAGCACGACAGGTGCTGCCCGCACATCGCTCCCTGGCATGGGCCCATCGTGGCCGTCGTGTAGCGCTTCAGGATCTCTGAGCTGCGGTAGCCCTCCTGCCAGGCCTTCTCCAGATCCTTGACCCCGACGTCCTCGCACAGGCAGACGTAGCCGTCGTCGTGGGGATGGGGAGTTCCGGCCGCGCGTGGCTCCGTCGTAGAAGCCTCGCCGAGTCCCGCTGCCTTCCCGGATGCCTCGGCCTCTTCGAGCGAACAGCCAGGCAGGATCACGTCGCCCGCGCCGACGACCGGTTCGGTCGGCGCCATGCGAAGGAGGGAGTCGCGTGGAGCGTGGCCCAGGGACAGCACCAGCGCGTCACACCGGATGCGTCTTTCCCTGCCACCCTGCCGGACCACGACTCCCGTCAGGGCCTTGCCACCCTCGGCGCGCACGAGTTCGGCGTTCTCGAGTACCTTAACCCCATCGGGGAGTCCGCCCGCGAGCGGGGGGTCGGCAAGGACCATGACCTGTACGCCTGAGCCGGCCAGGGTTCGGGCGTGACCGAGGCCTTCTTCGGTTCGCACGACGACCACTGCGCGCCGGCCGGGCGCGACCCGGTGCACGCCTGCCATGCGTGCCGCGCCGCGGCCCAGCCAAACGCCGGGGATGTCGTTGCCGGAGAAGACGCCGTGGGCCTCGGCAGCGCCGGTCGCGACGATCACACTCCCGGGATGAACCTGGACGAGTCGCTCCCGGCTCACCAGTGGAACCATCGGCCCTTCGTACACGCCGACGGCGGCGTGGTTCTCCAGGACGGTGACGCCGGGCAGGGCGCGAAGGTCGGCCTCCAGCTCGCGGATGCGGTCGAGCGTCGGCCCGGGGGCGACGGCGGCGCCGATGGAGCCCTCGTCGCAGACGACCACGCGGGCGCCGCGGCCAGCGGCCGCGGCGCCCGCTGCCAGCCCGGCCACCCCAGCCCCGATCACGAGCACGTCCGTGTGCATGTGCAGGGCCTCGGGCTTCTCGTCGCTCGTGGTCGGGTCTCGCGGCAGCGTCCCCACGCCGGTCGCACGCCTGATGACCTTCTCTGCTGTTTCCCAGGCGAACCGAGGCTTGATGAACGTCTTGTAGTAGAAGCCGACCGGCATCAGTTCCTGCATACGGTCGGTGATCCGCAGCAGGTCGAACTCCGTGGAAGGCCACCCTTGCTCGCGCCTGATGTGCATGCCGTCGTGCGCGGGCTCGGTGCAGGACCTGATCCCGGGAACGCCGTCCACGGTCACAAGGCAGTTGGGGCAGTCCCCGGTTCCACAGTAGAGGCCGCGCGGACGGTGGTGCTTCAACGACCGGTTGAACACCCTGATCTGGGCGCGGTACATCGCGGAAGCGACGGTGTCGCCCTCATGCAGAGGGATCTCGCGGCCGTCCACGTGAAGCGAGCCCACTAGGTGACCTCGTTCCTGGTGGTGTCGCGGGTGATCGTCAGCCAGCGCCGGCAGCCCATCGCGTGGAACCAGCGCTCCTGCTGTGGTCCGGCGGCGTTCTCGGGCAGGAAGACCCGCGCGAAGTCGCCCTCGGCGCCGGAGGCATCGATCGGCCGCAGCTCGCCTCCGAAGGAAAACTCCGTGTATGGGCGCAGCCCGCAATGCGGACAGGGGATCCTCAGGGCCACCTCATGCCTTCCTGTCGCCGACGCTCGCAGGGTATCCACCTCCGAGGCCGGGCGTCGACGCGCCACCGTCGGACATGGTGACCGGGCGTCAGGAACCAGGTCGCCTTCGCGACGTGGACGCGGCCTACTCCAACACCGAAAGCGGCGGGATGCCTGGGTCTATGTCTTCGCCCGTGTAGGCGGTCTGCCCGTGCTTCGCAGCATCGAGGTTCTCCAGCCAGCCCGTGGTGAAGACGGCGGCGAACTCCTCCCGGTCCAGCAGGTCCTGCTCGATGGCGTCGCGCGGAACGTAGGGGCCGATGTTGCGGCGGTAGGTGAGCGTGCTCAGGAAGGCGGCGACATCGGCAGAGGTCGCCCCGGCATCCCAGAGCGCTCCCTCGTTCAGGTAGATCTCCGAAGGGACCACGCTCTGGACCACCTTGGTAGGGCCGGCACCGAACTCCTCCTCGATGATGCGCTCGAGCTGGATCGGGTCGAGCCGGACGCCGCCAGCGGCGTCGGGCAGCGGGCACTGTCCGTGGTCGGCCGTCACGATCAGCGCGTACTCGCCGGGGAAGCGTCTTTCGAGCAGATCGACGACCCGGCCGAGCTCGGTGTCCACGGCCCTCAGCATCAGGCCTTCCCACTCGGAGAACATCCCGTAGATGTGTCCTGTGTAGTCGGGAGCCTTGAAGTTGATGTAGAGCAGGCTGGCGTTGGGTCCTTCCCCGATGCGCTCGGAATCGAAGGTCGCTTCGATCAGGTCGCCTTGGTACTGGACGATCGGTGGAGAGCAACACGGGGCCTGCCGGCCGACGGGAGTGAACTGGGCGTCCCAGTCCGGGGTTTGGAAGTCCGCGAGCCGCGCCTCGTACACGTTGGGCCCGGGAACGTCTGCGGGAAGCGAATACAACTCCGGGTCGTGAGGGGCCCAGCCTCCGCCCCCGTCTTCGTTCCAGTAGACGCCGACGGGTTTCTGACCGCCGCCCCGCTTCCGGCCCCCGTAGCCCAGCATGCCCAAGTGCCAGACCTGGTAGCCGATCTGGCCGACCCACGCCCGGTCGCCCGTGTGCTCGCCCCAG
>CAZHRY010000100.1:0-7020 GCA_964535065.1 uncultured Actinomycetes bacterium | reverse complement strand
GGATCGAGGGCCCCAGGCGCCCGACCGACCAACAGCCAGACGCCACCCGCCCCGAGCAGAGCCGCGCCAGCCCGGAGCAACCGCGGACGCTCGCCGAGGAGTGGCCAGGAGAGCGCCACCACCACGAGGGGCTGGAGCCCTCCGACCGTGGCCGCGACCCCTCCTGGGAGCCGGTATGCCGCGGTGAACAGGAGGGCGAAGAACAGGCCGATGTTGAGGGCACCGAGTGTCGCCGCCCGCCACCACCACGGCCCCCGCGGGAGCGACCGCGAGATCGCAACGAGTGCCAATCCCACGGGCAGCGACCGTACCGCCGCGGCGAACAACGGGCGACCGGGTGGCAGCAGTTCGCGGGTGACCCAATACGTCGTCCCCCACAGCGCTGGAGCGAGCGCTGTGGCAAAGAGCGCCGGGATCCGTCCCCCATCCATTCCAATCGCTCGCGAAGGCACGGATCGAGACCCGAGATCCGTCACGGCTCCGTGGCCGCCGTCACGTGAGCTGCGTCGGCCCGCACATCGAGGGGGTCGGAGGCAGGGGACCCCAGGAGGCGCTCAGCGGATGCGGCGAGCACTCCGAGGACGAGGCCGGCCGCGAGCAGCCACACGAGATCGACGCCACGCGGCTTGAGGCTCATGTCCAAGAGGACGACGGCCAGCAGCACCCCATCCAGCCGCGAGACGAGGAATACCCTGCGGATCCGTGCCTGTACGCTCGGATCCGTGATCCCACGCTCGGCGGCGGCCCGGCCGATGCGCGCTCCCTCCGGCCCGAAGTACGCCGCCCCGAGCAGGAAGGCCACCGACCACGCCCCGATGGCAAGGAGCACCCACCCCTGGTCCCACGCCAGCCCGCCCTCGAGCATCATGCCGACTCCGAAGACGAGGACCAGCAACGACGCCGGAGTGAAGATCCTGTGCCCCAGCCAGCCGCCGGTGCGCGCCGCCGAGGCGATGGCCGACGGATCGTTCGCGCGCAGCGCCTGAAGCGCCAGGAAGCTCATGCTCAGGCCACCACCGACCCATACGACGGCCGACAGCACGTGTCCGATGAGCATGATGGTGTAGAGGGAGTAGGCGGACCCGATCATCGTTCCTCCTTCGGTCCGGGTGCCCCGTCCGCACGGAGCCCGTTGATCAACAGTTCCAGCAGGAGCTCGCTCCTGGACTCGAGGTCTTCGAGCCCCGACAGGAACCGGGAGACGTCGTCCAAACCGACCACTGCGGCGAACAGCAGCTCTGCCGCTCGTCGGGTGTCGATGTCGGACCGGACCGAGCCCTCGACCTGCCCCCGGTGCAGGAACCTTTCGAGCATCTCGAGGGCGGCCTCCTGTTGCTTCACGAACGTTGGGTCGGGGTTGGCCCGGAACTCAGCTCCCAGCGTGAGTACCGCCCTGGTGTTGGGATCGTCCCGGAGGACGCGCGCGCGCGCACGGAAGATCTCGCGCAGGGCAGACAGGGCATCTGGTCGGCCCTCCGCCGCCGAGGCGATCGCCCCGAGGAGGCGAAGTTGCTCATGGCGGAACGTCGCGAGCGCAAGCTCCAGCTTGGAGGCGAAGTGGTGATAGAGGGCCCCCTTCGTCAGCCCACTGGCACGCACGATGCCGTTGAGTGACGTCCCCGCGTACCCCCTCGTCGCGAACTCCTGTGCCGCCGTTCCCAGGATCTGCTCCCGGGTCCGTTCCGACCGCTCCCGCCGACTGACCATGTCGTAAGGATAATACCGACCAGTCGGTATGTCACCCCCCGCACGCCCGAGAAACCGCTCAGCCCGTCCTCCACGCCTTGGCGGCGACCCTGTTCGCGACCTTGGCCCCCTCTGGCGGCTCCGGACTCGGCGAGCGCCTCCCAAGCCGGGGGCTGCCGGACGGCCTCCGGCGAAGGGAACGGTGAGCAAGGGGAACGGTGCAGGAACCCCAAGCCGCTCAAGCTCTCGTTCGCGAGCCGTAGAACGACTCGTCTAGGCCTGCTGCGCCTCGGGCCGGGCGCCCTCCTCGCGGAGCCCGGCAGCAGCATCACGGCAGCGCGCAGCGTCGAACTGACGGCCCGCGCTTGCGAACGCCTGCGCTGCTTCGCGGAACATCGCGCGCGCCTGCTCCCCCTCCCCCTCAGCCTGGCGGAGGATCCCGCGGACTTCCCACACGGCGCCGCTCCAGAGGCCCCCCTGCCACATGCCCGCGATGCGCTCCGCCTCCGCCAGGAACGAACGCGCACGATCCAGCTCGCCGGCTCGGGCGCTGGTCGTCGCGGCGCTCGTGAGGTACCCCATCGAGCACGGTTCACATGGATGCATCGGGCTCAGCTCACGCTCCGTCACGCGCACGATCTTGATGGCCTTCTCGCTGTCCGCCGCCGCCAAGATCATCGTGCCGAACACGCGCACCAACAGGTGCGTCACGAGATCGGAGCGAAGCGCGAGGGAGCGAGCTCGCCCGAGCAGCCGGTTGGCGTCGTACCTGCGGCCGTGACCGACCGCCGCCTCAGCCAGACGTTGTCGTGCGAGCGCCGAGCCTGAGATGCACCCCGCTCGGTTGTTCGCCTCCGCCGCCAGGCGCAAGTGCTCCTCGGCCTCAACGGCGTTCCCGGCGAGCAACTCGGCCTCGCCCAGCATCAGCAATGCGAGCGCCACGCCGGTCGCCGAGCCCGCCTCTTCGGCGATCTGCATCATCTGTCGCGCGAACTCCGCAGCGATGTCGTGACCGTCCGGACCATTCAGGTAGTACTCAGCCAGACAGAGGTGGGCGTCGTAGACGATGGGCTCCATATCGGCCCGCATCCGCATGGACTCCGCGAGTTCCTCCGCGAAGCGCTCGTGCCATCTCCCCTGGGCCATCGCGACCTTGGCGAGGATCGTCGCCGCTTCTCCGAGCTCGCGGCCCAAACCTGCCTCGAGGGCGATCGCGCGTGCCTCCTCCGCCGCTCGCTCCGCCTCCGACATGTCGCCCCGGTTCATGTGCACCAGGGCCCAAGCGAGAAGCGCGTGCGCGCGCTCAGCCTCGGTGGGCTGGGGGGCGCCCTCGGTCGCGAGCACCTCTTCGTAGAGGGCGACCGTGGCCGGGTCCGGACCCACACCCAGGTCGTCGCGTAGCGCCTCGCGCAGCCGCTCGAAACGCCTGATCGCCTCCCGGCGCTCCCCCGCGTCGAGATGCGCGCGCATCAGTTCGCGCGCGGCCTGTTCGTTGGTGGGGTCCTCTTCTGCCAGCCGATCCCACATCCCTCCGGCACGCAACACATCCAGGTAACCCCGGCGCAAGCGGCCGCGCGGCTCCGCCGACCAGGGCTCGTACAGATCGTCGGGCAGGAGCTCGCCGCGATACAGGTCCGCCGCTTCGCGACAAGACGCCTCCCCTCCGCCGCCGATCGCCCGTTGCGCGGCGACCTCGAAGCGCTCGACGTCCGTCTCTACTCGGGCGTCGGGCCACAGCACGAGCACGCCCCGCTCGTTCACGATCGCTCGCTCATCCCCGGTCGCCAGCCTGGCGAAGTGCAGGGCCTTGCGGAGGTTGGAGCCGGAGGCGTGGGGATCGCTCTCAGGCCAGAGCGCTTCCATCACCTGCGCTCGATGCGTCCGGTGGTCGGGAGCTAACGAGAGCAGCTTGACGACGTCGGCCGCGCGACGGCTGCGCCAGGCATCGCCAGGCACCGGGACGTCGTCCACCACGACGGAGAACCCCTCGAGGAGCTGGATCGCAACCTCCCTCACTGTGAGGGCATCGTACGACGCGTCCCAGCTACAGCCATCCGGTCTCGCGGAACGGTTGGGGAACGGTCCCCTCTCTAGCCTGATGCACCAGAAGGGGGTGAGGGATGGATGTCTCTGTACATGGATGTGCACAGCCTGCCTGACGGCACGACCGCCGCCGATGTGGCGGGAGCGCACGCGGCGGACCTTCGGGTTCAGGAGCGCCACAGCGTGCGCTATCTCCAGTATTGGGTGGACGAGGACGGCGGCAAGGCCTTCTGCCTGGTAGAAGCACCGAACGCGGACGCCGCGCACGCGGTGCATCGAGAGGCACACGGCCTGGTCGCCGACGAGATCTACCCGGTCTCGCAGGGATGAGCATGAGCGAGATGCGTGCTGCCGCCTCGATAGAGGTGCGAGAGGTGGGAGCCGCGTTGCTCGATGCCCTGGCGGCCCGTGCGTTCACCAAGGCAAGGTCGCTCTTGGCCGACCACGTTCGGTTCCGGATGCTCCTGCCGGGAGGCCTCTTAACCGAAGAGGACGCCGACGCCGCGATCGGCCGCTTCATCGGCTGGTTCTCGGACACTAGTCACCTCAAGGTCGAGTCGTCGAGCGTGGGAGAGATCGAAGGCCGCGCCACGGTCACCTATCGCTTCCACCTTCGCGACGCCGGCGGGTGGCAGGTCATCGAGCAGCACCTGATGCTCGACGTGGATGCCGATGGACGCGTGGAGGCGATCGACCTGCTCTGCTCGGGGTTCCGCCCGATCGCCGAGCATGAGACCGACCGCGAGCACCGCTTCGACGCCGGAGACCTCGGGTGCGCCGATGGTCTCGCCGGGGAGTTCCGCCGGCGCATCGGGCAGATCCCCGTCGGCGACGTGCTCGTGGTCAGCACGCGCGATCCGGCGGCGAAAGAGGACCTTCCTCCGTTGGCACGCATGATGGGCCACATCGTTCGTTCGATCGAGGCGCCCGACGACGGACGCCTCCTGGTAAGCGTGGAAAGGGGACGATGAGATGAGTGACAAGCTGATCTTCAACTGCACACACGGCAAGGAGGACTCCGAGCGCGCGACGCTGCCGTTCGTAGCGGCAAACATCGCGGCGACCGCGGGGCAGGAGTCGATCGTGCTGTGCACGATCGAAGCGGTCTGGCTGGGCACCGAGGGCGGGAGGGACGGCATCGCACAGCCCGGTTTGCCGGTACTCAGCGACCTGTACCGCGAGTTCATCGACAACGGCGGCCAGGTCTGGCTGTGTGGCGCGTGCACCAAGCCCCGCGGGATCACCGAAGAGCAGCTCGCGAAGGGCGCCACGATCGTCGGGGCCGCCAAGGTCGTCGAGGAGGTCATCGCCGGCGCGAAGACGGTGGCGTTCGCCTAGCCAGAGCGCGGTCGGATCGAAGAGAGAGGAGCCGCACGTGCGGCTCCTCTCTCGCTCTGCTTCGCCCCGCTCGCTCGTGCCGGTTCGTTGCAGGACCCGTCCGATGGGGGTCCGCGTGACGAGTCGCCATGCGAGCTAGAACGAGCACAGGATGCCGAGCGCTGCCACCAGGAGGGCCTTGACGTCGCCGGGCAGGCCCGCGGGCCGGAAGGCGAGCGCCAGCGCTATGAGCACCGGCCCCTGCAGCATGAACGCCGCGTAGGAGCTACGGGCCGCCGCCTGCCGGATCCTGCCCGTGCCGTCCAGGTGCCGCTGAACGAACTAGAGGACCCAGATCGACCCGGAGACCGCGAGCACTCCCCCAGCCACAGCTCAGCCGAGCGCCTCCAGACGCCACCCTCCCAGGTACACCTCTTGCTCCAGGCCCCGCAGATCCGTGGAAACGGCGACGATGACGACCAGCAGCGTCGCGACGATCGTCGCGATCCCACAACCCCGAGCGAGGGCTATCGGCACGGGCCGCAACCCGCACGGCGAACAGGGCCGCCCCCACCACAAGCGACAGTACGGCCAGGTGTTGTCCCACGAGGAGCCTCTCGGTGAGGGGAGGCGGGAGGAACCGGGTCCGCCATGCGGCCAAGGCCACCGAGTAAAGGAGGAGGACACCGACGAACCACATCGGCCCATTGTCGAGCAGCAGACCGGTGTCGCTGACCGGATCCCAGAAGCCGCGATGTAGGAAAGGTCGCGTACCCCATGATCGCGTGCGACGCGATGATCCCGGCGATCAGCAGCGTCTTGAGGTTGTCGAGGTAAAGGAGGCGCTCACCCGCCGCGGCCGGTGGACCGGCATCCTCCCGTATGGCGCTCCCATGCCCCCTGCCTTCGTGAACGCCTCTCACCTGCAAGCTTCTTGCCGCCTGGCGCGGGCCAGCAGGGACGAATGCCTCACTCTCCATATGCCGGACTGCCAGAGGGTGGTGGGATAGACCCGCTCAGGAGGCGCCGGCCACGCGCGCGACCAGCCTCGCGGGCTGAGGCGCGAGCCGCAGCTCAGCCCGCGACCTCGAAGACAAGTCGCTGCCCACCAGCATCGTCATCAGCAACGTCCTTCCGGGGCCCGGGAGAGGGCCCGACCCGATACCTGGCCCCTTCGGGATCGAACCAGTGGACCTGGCCGTCTGGACGGCGCTCGAGGCTCCACCCGAGCTCGTGGACCAACTCATGGTGGAACGAGCAGAGAACGATCAGGTTCTCCAGCTCGCTCTTTCCCCCGAAGCGCCACCAGCGGACGTGATGGGCCTCGGTGAACGCCTTGCGGCCGCAGCCTGGGAACCGGCACCCGCGGTCCCGGTAACGAACCTGCCTCACCATCCAGGCCGGGGGCCCCGGCGATCGTGATCGGGCCCGACAGGCGTGCATCAAGCCACCGCATTCGGGCTCTTACAGTTCCTTCGCCTCCGCGAAGGTGGCTTCGCTCGCTTGACGCGGAGGGGATCCGAGGGGTATAAGTTCGGACTCCGAAATGATTGCGATGGGAGGTGACGTGATGAGCATCGGTGGTTCCGACATCCGCGGCTACGCGTACGCGTCTCCGGACCTCGCACCCGCTCCGATCACGGACGAGGAGCTGAAGCAGCTCGAGGCATCGGTGCTGTTCACGGAGGAGGACGAGCGGTACCTCCGCATGGCCGGGGCGATCCTCGCGGATCAGGTGGAGGACGTGCTCGACCTGTGGTACGAGTTCGTCGGCTCGCACCCCCACCTCGTCCACTACTTCAGCGGCCCCGACGGCCAACCCGACGCCGACTACCTGGCGGCGGTGCGCGCGCGGTTCGGACGCTGGATCCTCGACACGTGCACACGACCCCACGAGCGGGACTGGCTCGCTTACGCGCAGGAGATCGGGCTGCGCCACCACCGATCGAAGAAGAACCGGACCGACGGTGTGGA
>CAZHRY010000099.1:0-7115 GCA_964535065.1 uncultured Actinomycetes bacterium | reverse complement strand
CAACGTGCACCTGTTCCCTTGTCCTCAGCTCGAGCGTCACGTCATCGAGGTCCATGAGCATCCTCTGCTTGCGTGGGGCCGTTCCGAACCTGCGGAGGGGCGCTGTCATTTCTGCGATCAGCGTTGCGGACCGCTCGGGGGGACCTCCCGCCGAGCGACGGGAGGTAGACGGGAGGAGCTTCGCGCGACCGTTGCTCGTACACCACAGAACCGGCCACCTACCTGCCGTTTCGTTCGTGGGCCCCCGGGGACTCGAACCCCGAACCTGCGGATTAAGAGTCCGTTGCTCTGCCAGATTGAGCTAGAGGCCCGCCGCAGCTTACCGGGATTCGGTTGCCGCTGTCTCGCTGCTTGCGGCCTCCCTCGGCTGGCGCGTCGGCGTCACTTGTGGCATAACCCCTGAAGACGGACCGACGAGGAGCGAACGATGCGGAACAGACTGGTCTTGATGATCGGCGTGGCCGTTGTGTTCTTCGCTGCCGGGACGATCGTCGCGGGCGGTCGTTCCGGCCCCAACGGCGGTGATCCCGCCATCCGAACCACGAGGGCGGTTCCTACCGCGGACGCTCGCTATGCGCGGGCCGCCGCGGTCGTCGCCAACGACCCCGTGAGGTTCGTCACCAAGAAGGGGTTCACGAAGCTCACGCATCCTGCGGTGGGTGTGTATTGCCTGAAGCTGAAGGACACCACGCTCAAGCCCGGGAAGCTCGTGCCGCAGGTGACGGTTGAGTGGGGGACCTCGTTCGGGTCCGACCTGCTTGCGCACGTGCTCAGGACGGCGGACGACTGCCCCCGCCGGGCCTTGGATCGAGGTCATGACGTTCGATGAGGCGTCGGGTTGGGACCACAGCGATGACGTGGCCTTCATCGTGATGGTCCCGTAGAGGGGGCGACCGACGGGGCTCGAACCCGCGACCTCCAGGACCACAACCTGGCGCTCTAACCAGCTGAGCTACGGCCGCCACGACTTGCCGATGCAACGATACCAACGGCCGACATGGGAGCCGACGGTTGCATCCGGATGCCCAAGTCGGGCACAATGGTTGAACGGTCGTTCAAACTCCAAAGACCGGAGCGGCCGAACGACAGGAGGCGAGACCCTTGGTAGTACGTGAGACGACCGAGTTCGACCTGCAGAAGGTCGACGAGCTGATCGCCCGTGAAGAGGCTGCGCTGGAACCCAGGCACCGCGCATCGATCGAGTACAGGAAGACGGCGGAGCGTCACGTAGCCGGAGGAGTGGCCTCCAGCTGGCAGGACTCACCTCCTCACGCGATCTTCGTGGATCACGGCAAAGGCAGCAGGCTCTACGACATCGATGGGAACGAGTACATCGACTTCCACCTCGGCTACGGCGCCATGGTCGTTGGCCATGCCCACCCCAAGATCGTCGAAGCCATCGAGAAGGCGGCCTCCCGCGGAACCCACTTCGCCCAGCCGACGAAGGATCTTGACGTCGTGGGCGCGAACCTGGCCGACCGTTTCGAGCTACCCCTCTGGCGGTTCGCGAACTCGGGCACCGAGGCCACCCTCGAGGCCATCCGCCTGATGAGGGCGAACACCGGCCGCGACATGGTGGTGAAGATCGAGGGCTCATATCACGGCCACCACGACTCGATCATGTTCTCTGTCGGTCCGGACCGCTCAGAGATCGGGCCGAGGGAGCACCCGGTCGCGGTTCCCCAGGCGATGGGTATCCCGCAGGCGTTCGGCGACCTGGTTCGCGTCGTGCCCTTCAACGACCTTGACGAGGCGCGCCGGGCTTTCGACGAGAACCCGGGCAAGATCGCGGGCATGATCGTGGAGCCCGCGATGATGAACTGCGGCGTCATCATGCCCGAGACCGGCTACCTGCAGGGCCTCAAGGACCTCTGCCACGAGAATGGCGCGTACCTGGCCTTCGACGAGGTCAAGACCGGCGCCACCCTCGCGTACGGGGGTGCGACGGAGGTCTTCGGCGTGGTCCCGGACGTCACCTGCCTGGCCAAGGCGATCGGGGGCGGCACGCCCTGCGGCGCGGTAGGCGCTACCGAGGACCTGTTCGGCCCGGTCGTAAGAGGTGAGTACGACATGGCCGGCACCTTCAACGGTAACCTCCTGACGATGGCCGCCAGCAGGGCTGCGCTGACGGAGGTTCTCACCCACGACGCTTATGACCGCTTCAACCAGGTTCACAAGGTCATGCAGGACGGGCTGTCGGCCGTGGTGGAGCGGTACGGGCTCCCTTGCTACGTGACGGGCGTGGGCGCCAAGGGCTCGGTCATCTACTCGGGGCAGCCGGTCCGCGAGTACCGGGACGCCGTCGGGATCGACGAGCGGATCTCGTACCTGGCCTGGCTCTTCCAGCAGAACCGGGGCGTGTTCAAGTCCCCCTGGACCAAGCAAGAGACCTGGACCCTCTCGGTCTGGCACACCGAAGAGGACGCTCAGCGCTACATCGCCAACTTCGAGGAGTTCGCGGAGGCCGTTACCTCGTAGGGGGCTCGCGCACGGGGGCTTCGCGGGCATATCCTCCGCGCGGAGGTGATCACCCGTGACTGAGATCGACCGCGCTCGCATATCCGAGCTGACCGCGCGGCAGGAAAGCCTTCTCGCGGAGCGCCTGAGCCGATCGATCGGGTTCCGCAAGTCGGCGAGCCGCTGGCCGATGGTGTGGCGTGCAGCTGGCACGCACTCTCGCCAAACGCGATCTACGCCACGCGAGGGGAGGGTTCGCGGGTCTGGGATCTGGACGGGAACGAGTACGTGGACATGCACTGCGGGTACGGGGTCATGGTCACCGGTCATGCGCACCCCGCGATCACGGCCGCGGTGCGCGAGCGTGTGGCCCTGGGGACCCACTTCGCCATGCTGGTGGAGGAAACGGTCACGGTCGCCGAGCTCCTCGCCGACCGCTTCGGTCTCCCTCTGTGGCGTTTCGAGAACGCGGGATCCTTGGCCACGCAGGATGCGGTGCGGATAGCCAGAGCCGCCACCGGCCGCGAACTTCTGATCAAGGTCGAGGGGTGCTACCACGGGAGCGCCGACGGTCTCGCCTTCTCGTACTGGATGGACGCCCGCGAGGGGGGACGGCCGGAGCCAACCCCGAACACGACCGGCATCCCCGGCGCCTACGGGCAGGTGCTTCGGGTGGTTCCTTACAACGACCTGCCCGCGGTCGAGGAGGTCTTCGCCTCGGAGGGCGACAGGGTCGCTGCGATGATCCTCGAGGCGATACCGATGAACATGGGCGGCGTCGTGATGCCCGAGCCCGTCTACCTGCAGGGCCTTCGAGAGATCACCCGCCGGCACGGCGCGATGCTCATCTTCGACGAGGTCAAGACCGGTGCCACAATCGCTAGTGGAGGAGTCACGGAACGCGAAGGGGTCAAGCCGGACCTCGTGGCCTTGGCGAAGGCCATAGGAGGCGGACTCCCGATCGGCGCGGTCGGCGGGACCGAGGAGGTCATGCGCGTCGTCGTGGATGGGACGATGGAGCAGGAGGGGACGTTCAACGGCAACCCCCTCTCCATGGCCGCCGCCCGCGCCACGCTGACCGAGGTCCTGACGCCGGAGGTGTACCCGCTATTCGACGAGCTGAACGCCGGCCTCACAGGGCGCCTGGAGGAGATCGCGGCCCGATACGGGATCCCGGCGATGGTCTCCACGGTCTCGTGCCGGGGGTCGGTCTTCTTCCGGGAGGGTCCGGTGCGCAACTTCCAGGAAGCCGTCCGGGTGGACGAGGAGCTCTCTCATCTGGCATGGCTCTACCAGCTCAACGGGGGCGTGTTCCCCCCCGCGGGGGACCCCTGGACCTTCTCGGTGGCTCACACGGCCTCCGACCTGGACCGATTCGCCGAGAACTTCGAGGCGTTCGCCCAGGCCGTGACCTCCTGAAGGGACGGGCAGCGCGGTAGGCTTTGAACCGTCATTCGAAACGTTTCTCGCCCCCAGCCCGCCCCGGAGGAGACGCAGACGATGAGTGCGACCGACCTGGTAGAGATCGACCTCGGCCTCGTCGAGGAACTGACGAAGCGCGAGACGGAGGCGCTCGACAAGAAGCACGCTCGCTCCCTCAGCTATAGAGAAGAGGCGAAGGTCCATCTGCCGGGAGGTGTGTCCTCGAGCTGGCAGATGTGGCCCCCGCATCCCATCTACGTGGATCGCGGCGAGGGCTCCAAAGTGTGGGACATCGACGGCAACGAGTACATCGATTACCACAACGGATACGGCGTGATGGTGATGGGTCACGCCCACCCGAAGATCGTCGAGGCCGTGCAGAAGAGGGTGGCGCTCGGCACGCACTTCGCTCAGCCCACCGAGGACGCTCTGGTCGTGGCGGAGCAGCTCTACGAGCGTACCGGCCTGCCCTACTGGCGGTTCGGCAACTCCGGCACCGAGGCCACATTGGATCTGGTTCGCATCATGCGAGCCACGACCGGCCGAGACCTGATCCTGAAGATCGAGGGCACGTATCACGGGCACCACGACGCGTTGATGGTTTCCGTGTTCCCTCCCCGGGATAAGGCAGGACCTCGTGAACACCCCAACTCGGTGCCGCAGACCGCCGGCATGATTCCCGGGACCACCGACTGGACCATCAACGTGCCGTTCAACGACCTGGAGGCGGCGCAGCAGGTCTTCGCCGAGCGCGGCGACGAACTTGCGGGGATGATAATCGAGCCGGTTATGACCAACTGCGGTGTCGTGCTGCCCGAACCTGGCTACCTGGACGGCCTCAAGGAGGTCTGCCACACCCACGGCGCCATGTTCGCGTACGACGAGGTCAAGACCGGGTTCACGGTGGCATGGGGAGGCGCGATAGAGGCCTTCGGCGTGCAGCCCGACCTGGTCGCCTTCGCCAAGGCCATGGGGGCCGGGTTGCCGTGCGGCGCCATCGGCGGGACCGAAGAGGCGCTGTCGATGGTCATCGAGGGCAAGCTGGAGCAGGTCGGAACCTTCAACGGGAACCCCCTGACCATGGCTGCGGCCAAGGTGAACCTGACCGAGGTGTTGACCAAGGACGCCTACAAAGAGATAGACCGCGTCAACGCGATATTCGCCGGATGCGACGACGTCATCGAGAAGTACCGGCTGCCAGCATCCATGAAGCTGCTCGGCGCCAAGGGCTCGATCGACTGGCGCAAGGAGCCGATCCGCGAGTACCGCGACCTTTGGGAGATCGACGACCGCATCCCCCAGCTCGCATGGCTGTGGCAGCTCAACCGCGGCGTCTTCAAGAGCCCCGGCTCGAAGTGGGAGAGCTGGACGTCCTCCATCGTTCACAGCGACGAGGATGTCAAGCGCTACGTCGAGAACTTCGAAGAGATGGCCGAGGCCATCACGCGGTAGCCGGCGTCAGATATGGGGGGCCGGGGTCTGCGGCCCTAGCCGGGCTCGATCCAGCTCTTCAAGCGCTTCCTGGGGCAGGCCCTGAGCTGCGGCTGTGGCTCTGAGCATGCCGAAGTATCGTTCGTTTGGGCGCACGAAGGACTCGTGTGACTCGACGGCGAACGATCGGGCCGTCACCGGACCGTGCGGTCCGACCACTTCGACGTCGATCACGCGGTCCGAGGCATCTCCCAGGTCGCCGGCACGGTTGATGGGCTCTAGGTGGTCCAACTCGTCGTCGGTCATCTCCCACAGGACGCCCCACAGGCTCGAGCGGGGGTCGGGCACGGCGTTGGCGGCGCCGCCTCCCCAGGCCCGGCTGATCACGTTGAAGGCGAGTCGGTAGCCGTCCAGCCTGGCCGGACCGATCATCTTGGCACCCGGCACGCTGGAGGTCATCTTCTCGGAGTTCATGCGGTCTCCGTACGCGAAGTAGTAGGCCATGGGGCGCATCGTACGCGGGTTCCGCCCGGCGTGCATCCCGGTGTCCCGGGCCACCTCGTGCGGATACACTCCCGGCCATGTCTGAGCCACGGGTTGCGGTCGTCATGGGGTCGAAGTCCGACTGGGACGTCATGAAGAACGCCTGCAATACGTTGGATGAGCTTGAGATCGGGTTCGAAGCGAGGGTGCTGTCGGCTCACCGGACGCCCGACGCCGCGGCCGAGTACGCACGCTCGGCCGAAGAGCGAGGACTGAAGGTTGTGATCGCCGGGGCCGGGGGGGCGGCCCACCTGGCGGGGGTCATGGCGGCCTTCACGCACCTGCCGGTGCTCGGCGTGCCGATGGAATCGAAGCTGAACGGGCTGGACTCGCTGCTTTCGATATCCCAGATGCCTGCGGGGATCCCCGTAGGCACTCTGGCCGTGGGCAGGGCAGGCGCCGTGAACGCGGCGCTCTTGGCGGCCGCCATCCTGGCGCTGGGAGATGCGGACCTGCGGGAGAGGTTGCTCGCCTTCCGCCGAGCCCAGACGCAAGCCGTGCTGGACAACCCCGATCCGGTCTGAATCAGCTGCGGCGCGGCGGGCCGGGTACCATGCCACTGCGATGGCCTACCTCACGTGTCCCGACTGCATGATGCCCAATCACGTGGCAGACGACGCTCGCAAGTACACGTGCTTCACGTGCGCCGCACAGATCGTTTTCGAGACCTGCGGAGAGTGCGGGTACAAGCAGTCGATCCCGGCACGGTGGCAGGCGGCCTTCACGTGTGGCCGATGCGGAGCCAAGTGCGACATCCCTCGTCAGCGTCTCTACTCGACGAGCACGCGTGCCGACGGCGTCGAGGGGTACGGGTACGTGTACCCGAAGCTCTGAGGCCGGGACCGCGAGAGGATCTAGTGAGCTCGGTCGAGGGTCCACTGCGATGCAGGGCTGTGGCGATCACCTGCATCGACTTCCGGCTGCGGGCGTGAGGCGGAGATAGTCGCCCTCGACGCCATACTGACGACCGCCTCCGAGACCGTCGAGAGGCACTTCCCAACGCTCACCACTCGCCGGATCCGGTTCGATGGCGCACGCCCGGTGCCGGTTCCCTTGTAGCGGCTTGCGAGGCGCGCTCTCGCCTACGGCGCGCCGGGCAGGATTCGAACCTGCGACCTGAGGATTAGAAGTCCCCTGCTCTGTCCGGGCTGAGCTACCGGCGCCAAGTGGAGCGTACCGCCGCGGAGGCTCTGGGCTGAGAGCGGGTGACGGGAATCGAACCCGCACCACCAGCTTGGAAGGCTGGAGCTCTACCATTGAGC
>CAZHRY010000098.1:0-7444 GCA_964535065.1 uncultured Actinomycetes bacterium | reverse complement strand
AACATCCACTCGATCGGGAAGGACATCCTGCGGTTCCACGCCGTCTACTGGCCGGCCATGCTGATGGCGGCCGGGGTCGAGCCGCCCGCCCAGGTGTGGGCGCACGGGTTCCTGACCGTGGGCGGCAAGAAGATGTCGAAGACCAACGCGACCGGGATCCACCCCTTCGAGTTGATCGACCATTTCGGAACGGATTCGTATCGTTATTACTTCATGCGGGAGATGCGGTTCGGCGAGGACGGATCCTTCTCCTGGGAATCGATGATCGAACGCCACAACGCCGATCTGGCCAACGGTCTGGGGAACCTGGCGGCGCGGGTCCTGGCGATGCTGGCCTCCAACTACGACGGTGTCGTGCCCGAGCCGGGATCCCCGGGAGCCGAAGAGGACCTGCCTGCCGTGGTGGGCGAAGCCGTGGCTGCTTACGACCGCCATATGCTCGCGGTTGAGCTTCAGCCCGCGCTGGGCGCGGTCTGGAACATCGTCGGGCGGGCGAACGGCTACCTGGTCGAGAAGGCCCCTTGGAACCTGGCGAAGGAGACGGGGCGAGGCGCCGAACTCGCCGGGGTCCTCTACGCGGCCACAGAGGTTCTTCGGATCCTGGCCGTGCTCATCCAGCCCATCATGCCCTCGGCAGCCGAGAGGCTCTGGTCGCAGCTCGGCATCCGGCAGTCCCTGTCGGAACAGCGGGTTCCCGAATCGGTCGCCTGGGGGCGGCTCGAACCCGGCACCGGCACCACGAAGGGGGAGCCGCTCTTCCCACGCCTGGACGCCTGATCGAACCCGGCCCTTGCAGTGGCGGGTGAGGGTTCGCAGGATCATGTTTCACGTGAAGCTCCCCCTGTGCACCGGACGTCGAGACCCGCTATCGTCCGCCGCGGATGAGTCTCTCGAACCCTGAACTGCCGGTGGATGCCGGAGCGGTCGATACCCACTGCCACCTGTTCCTCGGCGACCGCGAACCTACAGTCGTGGTGAAGGCTGCCAGGGCCGCGGGGGTGGACCGTCTGATCTGCGTCGGGGTGGACGTGGCGAGCAGCCGGCAGTCGCTCGAGCTGGCCGACACGCTCGAGGGGGTGTTCGCCACGGCCGGCATGCACCCACACGACGCAGCCACTTTCGACGCGACCGCTTCCGCTCGGATCGAGGAGCTCCTGCACGACCCGAGGGTCGTTGCCGTGGGGGAGTGCGGCCTGGACTACTTCCGGATGCACTCGCCAAAGGAGGATCAGCTCCGAACCCTCGCGGCTCACGTGGCCATGTCGAACGAATCCGGCAAGCCGATGGTCGTCCACGTCCGGGACGCATGGGACGACGTCTTGAACCTATTGGGATCCGAGGGCGCCGAACGCGTGGTGATCCACTGCTTCAGCGGCGACGCCGGCATCGCGAAAGAGTGCTGCGACCGTGGCTACTGGGTCTCGTTCGCCGGTAACGTCACGTATCCGAAGAACGAGCATCTGCGGGAGGCGGCGGCGGTCGTGCGTCCGGACCGGCTGCTCGCCGAGACCGACAGTCCCTTCCTTGCGCCTCAGAAGCTCCGCGGGACCGACAACGAGCCCTCGAACGTGATCGCAACCATCGAGGAGTTGGCGCGCGTGCGCGGTGAGGCAGTTGCGGACGTCGTTCGAAGGACCTCCGAGAACGCTCGCAGTGCGTTTCCGGGGCTCAGATAGCGCCCGAACCTATGTTCGGTCTCAAGGTTGCAGTGAGGGTTGAGGGTTTGCTAGCGTGGCCGCTCCGGGTGGTGGAGCGAGCGGACCTGGAGCCGTTTGGGAAGGCGGTTCGCCGGTTCGAGGAGGCCCCGGCCTCCGCGATCGGTCCGGTGTTCTCCGGTCGGGACTGCAGGGCCGTTGTGTCGGGGAAGGTGCACGACGACCCGCAGAACCCGGCCGGAGCGCTCCTCTCGGCCATGGGGATTCCCGGCGATGATCGTGTCGCTCCGCCACCCGGAACCTACTCCCTCCGGCTCGCTCCCGCTACCGTAAGTGCGTGAGCCCGCCATCGGTCCCGGTGCGAGAACTCGCCGCGCGACACGGCATCCGTCCATCCAAATCGCTGGGTCAGAACTTCCTGCTGGACCCCAACATGGCGCGCGCCATCGTCTCCGATGCAGGCGTGGGCTCGGGCGACAGGGTGGTGGAGATCGGGGCCGGCCTCGGCTCGCTCACGAGAGCGATCGCCGAGGCCGGCCCCGAAGAGGTGCTCGCGATCGAGTTCGACCGCTCGCTCCTGCCGGCGCTCGAAGAAGCGGTCGCGGACCTCGCGTCCGTGCGGGTCGTGCACGCGGACGCGACCAAGCTCGACTGGCGGGATCTGCTGAACGGCGGCACGTGGGTGCTCTGCGCGAACCTCCCGTACAACGTGGGCACCACGATCGTGCTGGACGTCCTCGAGAACGCTCCTCAGATCGCTCGCTTGCTTGTGATGCTGCAGCGGGAGGTGGGCGAGCGCTTGGTGGCCGGGCCCGGGCAGGAGCCGTACGGAGCGCCGAGCGTGAAGGTTGCCTACCGCGCCCGTGCCCGGCTCGTCAGGAACGTGCCTCCCGAGGTGTTCTGGCCGCGGCCTTCCGTGGGGTCGGTCGTGGTGCGCCTGGAGCGGCTGGGCACCCCGGCCGTGGATGCGGACGAGGAGCGCCTGTGGACGGTTGTCGAGGAGGCCTTCGCACAGAGACGCAAGACGGTGCGCAACGCGCTGCGGCGGCTGGGGCTCGAGGCTTCACGGGCGGACGGCGTCTTGCGATCGTGCAGCCTGGATCCGGCGGCCAGAGCCGAGGAGCTGGGGCTCGAGGACTTCGCACGGATCGCGGGAGCCATGCCGTGATCTCCGGCCCGATCGCCGAAAGGGCGCACGCGAAGTTGAACGTGTTCCTTCGCGTGCTGGGGCGACGAGCGGACGGGTTCCACGACATCGAGACCCTCATCCTTCCCTTGGACCTGCACGACGTCGTCACCTTGGAGCCTGCCGATGGCCTGAGCGTCGAGGTGACGGGGGAGCGGGCGGACGAGCTGCGCGGTGCGGGCGGCGAGGGACTCGCCGCCCGCACCGCCGGGGCGGTCGCCGAGCACACCGGACAGGAGCCGAAGGTCGCCATCCGGATCGACAAGCGCATCCCCGTGGCGGCGGGCATGGGGGGCGGCAGCGCCGACGCGGCGGCCGTGCTTCGCGCGATGGGGCGCGCGGCCGGCCTCGATCGCACGGCTCTCCTGCGGATCGCCGCCGGGCTGGGCTCGGACATCCCTGCACTCCTCGACCCGGAGCCGTGCTTCTCGGCCGGCCGCGGCGAAGTGGTCCATCCCGTCCACGCGGTCACCACCTACTGGGTCGTGAAGCCCTTCCCCTTCACGGTGTCCACCGCGGACGCCTACTCGTGGTGGGACGAGGATCCGCGCACTGGGCCAGATCCCGGCGCCCTGGTCGCAGCGCTGGAGACCGGCAACGTGGAGCTGCTCGGCTCGGCCCTCTACAACGATCTCCAGAGCGCGGTCGCCCACAAGCACCCGCCCGTGGCGCGGGCCCTCGAGGCCTTCGTCGAACTCGGCTCGCTCGGAGCGGTCATGACCGGAAGCGGCCCCACGGTCGTGGCTCTCGCTCGTCACATGGGCCACGCCGACTCGCTCGCATCGGCCGTAGCCGGTTCGTTCGTGGTGAGCGGTCCGCCCCGTACTATCGGGATGCCCTCCGGGGTCGTCTAACGGCAAGACACGGGCCTTTGGAGCCTGGAATGGAGGTTCGACTCCTCCCCCCGGAACCGATGGGATATCGCCAGGGACGGGTCAGGGGAGATCGCTGCGGGAGACCTGGCTCGGTTCGATCGCGATCACAGCGCGCGTCCCAGGAGTGCTCACGGTGGAGCTTGACAGCGTGAGAACGCGTGTCGCCTACTTCGAACCTGCTCTGCCCGGAATGCACGCTCGGCAAGGGGCTCACCATGCAGCGCGTTCGATCGGAGAAGGTGGTCGATCGCGAGCGCCTCGTTCCCCCTCTGCTCGAAGCCGACGAGTCGGAACCCGTCCTTCGCTCCTACCTGAACGATGGGGACCTCTACCGGGTCCTCGAGGGTGAAGACGAGATCGGGGCCGTGCTGTTGATCCGGGAGGGAGACGCTCTCGAGATCAAGAACCTTGCCCTCGGAGAGGACCGCAGGGGGATCGGGTTCGGCCGGGCGACCATCGAGGCCGTTGCGGATCTTGCCCGGGCTTCGGGCTTGGCGCGCCTGCTCGTCGGCACCGCCGACAGCGCCACGGGCACGATCGCCTTCTACCGGCGCGTCGGGTTCCGAGATGCGGGCCGCATCGAGGGGTACTTCGATGCCTACCCCGAGCCCGTGATCATCGACGGGGTGGTGGCCCACGATATGGTCACGTTCGAGATGAGGCTCTGAGGCGGTTGCCGATGACCCCGGCATCCGCGACCATGATGGTCCCTCCGATGGGACCCGAGCCTTGAGCGCAGCGAAGACCCCCAAGAAGAACCCCACCAAGACCAGGACGTTGGCCGCCGTGATCCTGGCCGCCGGCAAGGGGAAGAGGCTGGCGTCGGCCACTCCCAAGGTCCTGCATCCGGTCTGCGGCAAGCCGGCTCTCTGGCACGTGCTGCAGGCGGCGGCCGGAGCCAAGCCGGACAAGATCGTGATCGTGGTCGGTCACGGCGCCGATGCCGTCCGCGACGCCGTCAAGTCGTGGCGGGTGCAGCCCGCGCCCGTGTTCGTGGAGCAGGCCCGCCAACTCGGCACTGGGCACGCCGTGGCGGCCGCCGAACGCGCGGTGGGGCGAGTCAGCGACGTGCTGGTCCTCGGGGGCGACTACGACCCGATCACCTCCGAGGACGTCAGGGCCCTCGTCAGAGCCCACCGGCGCCGGAGAGGTGCCGCCGCGATCCTTACGGCCGACGTTGACGACCCCGGCGGCTACGGCCGCGTCATCCGCGAGGGCGACCGGCTCGTCCGCATCGTCGAACACGCCGATGCCACGGCAGCCGAGCGCCGGATCAAGGAGGTCTCGCTGCTTGCCTTCGTGTTCGAGCGCGCCGAGCTCTTCGGAGCGCTGCCGCTGATCCGCCGGAACAACAGCCAGAAGGAGTACTACTTGAACGACGTCTTCCCGATCCTCGCGGAACGGGGAGGGCGCCTGTCGGCGCTGAAGGTGGACACCGGCGGCGCGATGGGCCTCAACTCGCGCGGAGGGCTGGCCGCCGTAACGCGGGTCGTCCGTAGCAGGATCAACGAAGGGCACATGGCGCGCGGAGTGACCCTGATCGATCCTGGAACCACTTACATCGACGTCGGCGTGAAGATCGGCCCGGACACCGTGATTCGCCCGAGCACCTTCCTGGAAGGCGAGACGGAGATCGGAGTGGGGTGCGACATCGGTCCGAACGCGAGGATCGCCGATTCGAAGATCGGGGACCGGTGCCGGGTGACCTTCGCGGTCATCGAAGGCTCGCGCATGGGAGCCGGTTCCGACGCCGGGCCGTTCGCGCGGCTCCGGCCCGGCGTCGTTCTGGCCGAGGACGTCCACGTCGGCACGGCCGTCGAGGTGAAGGGATCCAAGATCGGCCGCGGCTCCAAGGTGCCGCACCTGTCCTACATCGGGGACGCCGTCGTGGGGGAAGGGGTCAACGTTGGGGCCGGCACCGTGACCGTCAACTACGACGGGTACAGCAAGCACAGGACGGTGATCGAAGACGGAGCGTCGGTCGGTTCCGATACCATGCTTGTTGCCCCCGTGAAGGTGGGCAAGGGAGCGGTTACGGGAGCGGGATCTGTGATCACTCGAGACGTGCCTGCAGGCTCGCTGGCCGTCGAGCGCACCGACGTGCGCGTCGTTCCCGGGTACCGCAAGCGCAAGGAAGCCGAGCACCGAGGGAAGCGGGGCAAGGGGGCCTGACCGTGGAGATCATCACCAAGAAACGGATGATGCTGTACTCGGGCACCGTCCACCCGACCCTCGCGCACGAGATAGCCGACAACCTGGGGATCCCCGTCAGCTATGGCGAACTCCGCCGGTTCGCCTCGGGCGAGATCTATTTCCGTGCCGACGAGTCGGTCCGCGGGGCGGATGTCTTCGTGGTTCAGACCCACTACGAACCGGTGAACGAAGCGATCATGGAGCAGCTCGTGATGATCGACGCCATGAAGCGCGCGAGCGCCAAGCGCATCACGGCGGTCGTTCCCTACTACGGCTACTCGCGCCAGGACAAGAAGGCTCTGTCGCGAGAACCCATCAGCGCCAAGCTCGTGGCGGACCTCCTCTCGACGGCCGGGGCCGACCGGGTCGTGTCGGTGGACCTTCACAGCGGCCAGATCCAGGGGTTCTTTGACGCTCCGTTCGACCATCTCACGGCGCTGCCCCTCATCTCCTCGTACCTGAAGGACCAGTTGGGCCTGCATGGCGACGACCTGGTCGTGGTGGCGCCTGACGCGGGCCGCATCAAGACGGCCGAGAAGCTCCGCGAGTACCTGCACGCGGACCTTGCCTTCCTCTACAAGAGGCGGTCGCGCAAGGAGGCGCACAAGATCGAGGAGATGGCGGTGGTCGGTGAGGTTGAGGGCCAAGCCTGCGTCCTGGTGGACGACATGATCGACACTGCCGGGACCCTGTCCAAGGGCGTCCAGGCGCTGGCCGCTCAGGGTGCCGGGCCGATCTACGCGGGGGCCACGCACGCGATCTTCAGCGGAAAGGCGCGTCAGAACCTCGAGGAAGCTCCGATCGAGCAGGTGATCGTGACCAACACGGTTCCGATCTCCGAGGAGAAGCAGTTCTCGAAGCTGCGCGTGCTCTCTATCGCTCCTTTGATCGCGTCGGCGCTGCGAGCCGTGTTCGAGGACTCGAGCGTCTCGGAGATCTTCGGCGGCGCCAACCAGGTCTAGCCGCCCGGTTCAGACGTCGCCGGGGAACGCATCCTCAACAGGAACCGTGACCGTCTCGGTTCCCGAGGTCAGCCTCGCCGTCCGTCCCGCGGTCGGCGCGACCGTCCACCACAGCGAACCGTGCAGCGGGGAGGAGTCCTCCAGGAAGGCTTCCATCGACTCGGGCCACTCGACCATGGTGGTGGGGGCCGCCGACCCGTCGTCGAGGATGACCTCCACCGAGGTGACCGTCGGGTCGGCGGCCCCCCAGGTGATGAACCCGTCGCCCAGCTCGTCTGACTGCGTCACGGCAGGGACATCGGTCGGTAGGCGGACCGAGCTCATCGACTCGGAGCCGTGGTCGTCGGTGACGATGAGGACGCCGCCTATCCCGAGCGCCTCGACGTCCGAAGGGGGATTCAACCCCGCCTCCAGGCGCCACCCGAAGCCGCCGCTGGATCCCGCCGCGACGACGTAGCCCGGCCCGTTGGCCGCGGGCGCCTCCAGCAGGGGTAGGCCTTGGGTGCTCAGCGCGTTGGCCTGATCGCGAACCCAGGCCGCATCGGCAGCAGGTGCCTCGGGGCCGATCGCGAC
>CAZHRY010000097.1:0-7490 GCA_964535065.1 uncultured Actinomycetes bacterium | reverse complement strand
GGTGGCGGGGGCGGGGGGGGGGGGGGGGGCCCGGCGGGCCCCCCCCGCCCCCCCCGCGGCCACCGCGACGGAGGATCTGCTCGACCGCAGGAGCCGGTGGCTCCCCGACGCCGTCGACATAGTCACGTCGGCCGGACAAGCCTTCGTCATCGGACCTCACGAGCGGTTCTCCTCTGCCGAGCAAGGGGCGCTCATGCTTCGTGAAGGTCCGCGGATCCCGGCCTCGGCGTGCGAGACGGGCGACTGGCTCCACGTGGACGTCTACCTGACGAAGTCGCTGGATTACCGTGCGCTCCTGTTCGTCGGTTCGCGGTTCGATCCCGAAGTCATGGGCTGGGTCCGCGAGCGCGGGTCCAAGGTCGTCGCCGTCGGAGGGGGGTTGGACGGCGCGGCCGCGGCGATCAGGTACCGCCACGACGACGAGCCGGACGTCGCGCTGCTGACCGAGGTCCTCGTTCCCGAGCTGATCGCGGCCACCGCATGGGGTCGCTCGGGGTAGCATCACGGGCACCATGCCCGACGATCTCCCCTCGCGGCGACGGGCCATCCGGCTCCTGGAGGCCGACCGGCGCGCCGTGCTCGACCTGATCGAGCCCTTGCCGCGCCGAGCGCTTGGGGTTCCCGGCCTCGGCGGAGGCGACTGGTCTTTGGTGGATCTCCTCGGCCACCTGGAGAGCTGGGAGGAGCACGCTCTGGGGGCCTTGGAAGCATGGGAGAGGGGCGAGCCGGCCCCGATCGACAGGGCGCTCCGCTCCGCGGGCTTGAACGGCGTGAACCTCGCCGAGGTCAAGCGGAAGGCCGACAGGACCCCCCAGCGTGCGCTCGCGAGCGCGTCCGCTACCCATGAACGGCTGATCCGCGCCATCGGCGCCCTCACCGAGGTCAGGTGGCAGGCCCCTGCCACGGGTCGCGCCAGGAAACCGCTGGGCCGCAAGCTAGGCGGGATCCTAGGAGGCCCGGCGGGGTACTTCCGTCACGACGCCGCCCACCTGAGCGACCTGCGTGCCTTCGTCGCTGCCCTTTGACCTTTCCTGGGCTGCACTCGAGCCGAACACCCCGGTCCGCGCGGGCCGGGTCCTGCTAAGGCTGGACCAAGACGGGGGTCCCGAGCGACAGCAGGGGCTTGAACTTCGCGAGTGCCCATTCGGAGACCCGCACGCACCCGGCTGACACGCTCTTCCCGATGGAGGAGGGGTTGTTCGTTCCGTGGATAGCGAGCTGGTTGCCACCCGACCACCCCGCGGGGAGCCGTGGCTGGATGCCGCTGATGCCGAAGGCGAAGGATCCGAGGTAGCTGCCCTTCGAGAAAGCCACCCTGTCGGTCACGAAGTACTCCCCGGGTGGCGTGGGGGAGCTTGGCGCGCCCGTGGCGCCCGCCACCCGGTACAGGAGTTCGTTCCGCTTGAAGACCCGCACCGAGTGCTCGGACAGGTCGACCTTCACCGTGATCCACGTGGTCTCGCGCTCCAAGCCCTTCAGGGGGATCCATCCCTCGGTGCGGGGCCACACGTAGGGGAGTTCAACGCGCCCCCACTCGCCGTTCGAGCTGACCTCCTCGACCCACAGCACAAGGGGAACCTCGTAGTACTTCGAGACCGAGGCGACCGCGCCGACCGCCGGGGCGTCGGCCCAGGGGTTCCTAAGCGCGACCAGTCCCGGGCGAGCGTGAACGAGCAGGTGCGGCTCGGGCGCGGCCTGCGCTTCGTATCCCTCTAGGTCCGCCGCGTCACCGGGCTTCGCGACCCGTGTATGGGGGGCCGACTTCGGTGCCGCGGGTGAGACCTGGACGCGAACCGGCTCGCGCGTCCGGTAGGCCGACGCGGCTGCGCGGTCGCCGGCCATGCGAGCCGTGACGGGGGTCGCGACCGCGAGGAGGCCGGCCAGCACCGCGGCGAGCCATGAGAACTGCAGCGCAGTGCCTTTCGATGACCCCTTCCCGCGTTCCATGCTCCTCACATCGGCGCATGGGCGGTTCCCCCTGAGGGGGGTTCTCGTCGCTGGGCGGGTGACCCCCGGACGGACTACATTCAGGGAACCGGGCCGGGCACACGAGGGCCCGTAGGAGGAGAGTCATGACCGACCCGAGAACGACCGCGCGCGAGCTGGTAGCCCCAGGGAAGGGCATCCTGGCCGCCGACGAGTCCACAGGCACGATCAAGAAGCGCTTCGACTCCATCGGCGTGGAGTCAACCGAGGAGAACCGCCGCCGGTACCGGCAGCTGCTGTTCACGACCGCCGGTCTCGGCGACCACATCAGCGGCGTCATCCTCTACGACGAGACGATCCGCCAGTCCACCGACGACGGCGTTCCGTTCGTCAAGGTTCTGGAAGCCGCAGGCTCCATACCCGGCATCAAGGTGGACACCGGTGCCAAGCCGCTGGCGCTGTTCCCCACAGAGACCGTCACCGAGGGACTGGACGGCCTGCGGGAGAGACTGGCCGAGTACGTGGGGCTCGGCGCGCGATTCGCCAAGTGGCGCGCAACGATCATCATCGGCGACGGCACACCCACGGACTTCGCCATCCATGCGAACGCGCATGGCATGGCGCGTTACGCCGCGCTCTGCCAGGAGGCCGGCTTCGTGCCGATCGTGGAGCCAGAGATCCTGATGGACGGCGGGCACGACATCGGTGCCTGCGAGGACGCGACCGGCCGCACGCTGGACGCGCTCTACGAGCAGATGGCGGCGCATCGCCTCGATCTTGCCGGCACCCTTCTGAAGGTGAACATGGTCGTCCCCGGCAAGAAGAGCCCGAACCAGGTCTCCGACGTCGAGATAGCTGAGGCTACGGTCCGCTGCCTGTCCGCCCACGTTCCGGCCGAGGTGCCGGGCGTGGTGTTCCTGTCGGGAGGCATGTCGGACGAGGAAGCCACGAACCGTCTGAACGAGATGAACAAGATCGGCGGCGCTGCGTGGCAGTTGTCGTTCAGCTACGGGCGCGCCCTGCAGGCGCCGTCGCTGAAGGCGTGGGGTGGCGACCAGGCGAACGTGGCGGCCGCGCAGGCCGCGCTGGCTCACCGGGCGAAGATGAACGGGCTCGCGCGCAGCGGCGACTACGACCCGTCGATGGAGTCCGCCGCATAGGCGGGCTCCCGCGGTCCGGCGTCCTCGTCCTTCCTCGCGGCGCGCGTGAAGTAGAGGCTGGCGAGCAGCAGCCCGGCGGCCTGCACAAGGCAGATCACCCGGAAGTCCACGATCGAGACCAGGGCCGCCCCTGCGGCGATCGACAGCAGGTAGGGAGCCGAGATCGCGGCCTCGACGGCTGCCATCACGCGCCCCTGCAGATCGAGCGGGGTTCGCCGCTGCATCAGCGTCACGTACCCGACCGAGAACAGGATGTTCGCGACCCCGAAGGTGAACGAGGCCGCCAGGACGAGCCAGAGCATCGCGCTCCCCTTCATGCCAACCCCGATCCCTGCCGCCGCGACCGCGACCGCAACGACCCGCATCTCGCCGAAGCGCGCAAGGAGGGTGCCGGCCACGAGGCCCGCGATGACCGATCCCACGCCCTGAAGGGTCATAAGGACCCCCAGGAACTCCGGCGGCCTGTGCAGGCCTTCGTCGATCACGGCGAAGATGACCACCTCGCTGACGCCGATCAGCAGCGTCACGCATGCGGTGCCGAGCGTGAGCCGCCTGAGCGCCTGGGTGCGCAGGATGTGCCGCAGTCCTTCGCGGATCGAGCTCCACATCTGGGCCTCGTCGGTCCTTCGTTCGATGTCTCCGGAGTGGACGGCCAGCAGGAAACCCGCAGACACGAAGAAGCTGATCGAATCGAGCAGCGCGACGGTGTGGCCGCCGGCGAACGCGAAGAGGCCGGCACCCGCCAGCGGAGCGACGAGGCGCATCCCCTGGTTCGCTGCCTGCAGGAAGCCGTTCGCGTCACCGAGGTCGTCCTCGGGGAGCATCGAGACGAGCAGTCCACTGCGTGCGGCTTGATAGATGGCCACAGCCGTGCCGTCCAGGAACGACACCACGTAGATGAGCCAGAGGTCCGAGGCGTCGTTGACGAAGAGCAGCAGCAGGATGCTCAGACCTGCGGCGACGTCGGTCCAGATCATCACCCATCGCCTCGGGGAGCGGTCCACGAAGACCCCGAGGGCCGGACCGATCAGCGACGGGATGACGAAAGGGAGGAACGTCAGACCGGCGGCGGCGTCGGAGCCGGTGAGATCCTTTGCCCACACGGCGAGCGCGAGGAACATCGCG
Organism: uncultured Actinomycetes bacterium; assembly: GCA_964535065.1. GTDB lineage: Bacteria > Actinomycetota > UBA4738 > UBA4738 > HRBIN12 > AC-51. The sequence continues at coordinate 3,279 of CAZHRY010000097.1, read as the reverse complement.
TAGTCCCCGAAGGCCGACAGCGTCTGGCCCACGGCCAGCAGCCGGAAGTTGCGATCGCGCAGGATGCGGCGCATCAGGCGCTCGCCCTGTCACGGCGGGGGGCGCGGCGGACGCGCACGTCGCCGGATGTGCTGAAGGCTTCCAGTTCCAGGTGCGCGCCGCCGCGCCCCCCAGCTCCGGGCTCCAGGTCCGACCGGACGTCGCCGCTGGTCGAACCGACGTCCATGTACACGCCGGTTCCCTCGGCGATGCCCACCTCGATGTCTCCGGACACCGTCCTCACGTTCGCCTTGCCGGCAACCAGTGACCGGAGCCTGACGTCGCCCGAGACTGCGGTGACCTGGACGGCGGAGTCGGCTGCGCCGAGTTCGACGTCTCCAGACGCGGTTCTGATGGAGACGTCGCCTCCTGCCGAGTCGATCCTCACGTCTCCGGAGGCGCTGTAGACGGACACGCCTCCGCCGGCGCGTCCACCCGACACGTCGCCGCTCCCGTTCTTCACGACGAGGTCGCCCGCCAACTCCGAGAAGATCACGTCGCCCGACGCCGTCCGGACGGTGAGGTTGCCGAGCGGGCCGTCGGCGCGGATGTCGGCTGCCCCCGAGTCGCAGGACAGGTGCGCGCCCTCGGGAACCTCGATGTCTATCGAGAGCGCGTGGCCGAGGGAGAAGATCCCCCACGCGCGCTTCCAGCTGTGCTCGACGATCAGCTTGTCGCCTCCGTCTGAGGGCACCAGCTCTATCCGCAGGTCGTCTGGGTTCCTCTCGCCTTCGGTCTTGATCGTGGTCATGCTTGCGGTCGTGGTCCTCACGCGCACCGAGCCTGCGGGCACGCGGATGCTCACCGCGAGCGGTCGGGGGGTGTCGTAGGCGCGTTCCATGTCGGTCTCCTCGCTAGCTCTGTGCGAACCCGGTGATGCGGTGGGAGGCGCGGACCGCAGGGCGCGAGCGACGGTCCAGCGCGGCTTCGACGGCCCGGACGAGCCAGGCGTTGACCGACAGGCGGTCGGCGTCGGCCTGCTCCTCGATCCTCGCCTTCATCGCCTCGGGGATGCGCAGCGTGAGGCGAGCGGTACCGCCCTCTTCGTCCGGTGGCCCCGCGGCGGGCTGAGGTCCGGACTCGTCCACGTAGACGAGCTGGGCGTCGCGCCCCGCAAGCCTGACCTCGACGCGCCCACCGGGGAGCTGCGAGGACAGCTCCATCGCGGCTTCACCGAGCGCATCGAGGAACCGCAGCTGGATCGAGGACTCCAAAGCCCGGCCGATGCGGTCAGCGACAGCCTCGGCCTGCTCGTCGCCTCCGACGAGCGCGGCCAGATCCCCTCGTATCGCTTCCAGGTGAGGGTTCGTCTCCATCGCTTCGCCTCCGTGCTTCATCTCTAGGCGTCGGAATGACGTCAGTATGACGTCACCACGCCGCAGATGTCAACCCTGTAGGGTTCGCGGCGGGATGAAGAGGTTCGAAGGCCGGAAGGTGCTGGTCACGGGCGGGTCCAGCGGGATCGGATCGGCGTGCGTGAAGGCTTTCGTGGCGGAGGGGGCGAGCGTGGCCGCCGTCGGGCGCGACGCAGGGCGGCTCGAGACCGTCCGGTCGGCCACGCTCGCCCCCGAAAGGGTCTTCACGCTGATCGCCGATCTTTCCGAGCCGGGGGAGGCCAAGCGCGCGACCGCCGAAGCCATCGGCTCGCTGAGCGGTCTGGACGTCCTGCTCAACAACGCCGGGGTCGCCTTCGAAGAGCCGGCCGTCGAGACGACCGAAGAGACCTGGCGCACGACGATGGCAACGAACCTGGACGCCGCCTTCTTCGCCTCTCAGGTGGCTGGAAAGCACATGATCGATCAGGGCGGCGGCGTCATCGTCAACGTCGCCTCGATCGATGGCATCGTTCCAGAAGGCACCCTCGCCGCGTACAACGCCTCGAAGGCCGCCCTGATCTCGCTCACGCGGACGATGGCCGTGGAGCTGGGGCCTCACGGGATCAGGATCAACGCGGTCGCGCCCGGTGAGACCCTCACCGCCATGACCGAGGCCGACATCACGAACGAGAGGTTCCGGCGTGAGTATCTGCGCCAGGTCCCCCTCGGCAGGTTCGGCTCCGCCGAGGAGCAGGCCAGAGTGATCCTCTTCCTCGCGAGCGATGAAGCCTCGTACGTCAACGGGGCGACGCTGGTGGCGGACGGGGGGCAGATCGCAGGGACCTGGTACTACCCGTGGCAAGCACCGGAGCCCCAGGCATGAGGCTCCTGATCATCGGGGGCGCGCGCTTTTCGGGCAGGGCGCTCAGCGGCCTGGCCCTGGAGCGGGGCCACGACGTGACCATGTTCCACTTGGGCAGCGGGCCGGACGACCCATGGCCGGATGCGGAGCACGTGCACGGGGATCGCGGGAACGGCTTCGCGGCCCTAGCCGAGCGAGGGTTCGACGCGGTCGTGGACACATGCGCCTACGTTCCGCGCGAGATCCGTGAGGCGGCCGCCGCGTTCCCCGGCGCCGGAACCTACTGCTTCTTCTCCTCGCTCTCGGCGCACCTCGACGAGGTTCGCCCGTACGCTTCGGAGGAGGACGACATCCACCAGCCGCCGTTCCCCGACACGGAGGATGTCACCTCGGAGACCTACGGCCCGCTGAAGGTGGCCTGTGAGCATGAGCTGACCTCGCGGATGGGAGATCGAGCCCTCATCATCCGGCCGGGATACATCGTCGGTCCATACGACCCCACGGACCGGTTCACCTACTGGGTTCGGCGCGCCACGCGCGGCGGGGAGATGCTCGCCCCCGGGCCTGAGGACTACGCGATGCAGTGGATAGATGCTCGCGATCTCGCGGCCTTCGTCCTGTCACTCGTCGAGCGCGGGGCCTCGGGCCCGTTCTCCGTCGTGACCCCGCCCGGCGCGCACACCATGGGAGAGCTGCTGCGCACGGCGCGCGATGTCGCCAACGCCGACACGTCGTTCATGTGGATCGACCAGGGCTTCGCTGAGCGAGCCGGCCTCCTCGACCCGGCAGGCGACGAGGACCCGCTCCCCATGTGGACGCCGCGTGAACCGGGCGCTCACCTATCCGACACGACCAAGGCCAGAGCAGCCGGCCTGACCACGAGGCCGCTCGAGGACACCATCCGCGACACGCTCGCGTGGGACATCGGACGGAGTGCTCCCTGGCCGCTGGAGGCCGGTCTCACCGACGAGCGCGAATCCGAACTCCTCGAGGGCTGGAACGCAGACCGGGGCTGACCTTCACGCCAGCAGCGCGTCCAGCCGCTCGGCGAGCTGTTCTCCG
>CAZHRY010000096.1:3108-7690 GCA_964535065.1 uncultured Actinomycetes bacterium | reverse complement strand
CATGGAGAGGGCCTACGCCCCTTACTCGCGGTTCCGCGTTGGTGCTGCGGTGGTTTCCGGCGGACGGATCCACACAGGCCAGAACATAGAGAACGCCAGCTACCCGGTGTCGGTGTGCGCGGAGCGGAACGCCGTGGCGGCCATGATCGACGCGGGTGACCGCAGGATCGACCTGGTTGCCGTCGTCACGGCGTCGGGCGAGCCGACGCCCCCCTGCGGGGCCTGCAGGCAGGTCCTCTGGGAGTTCGGCCCAGAGTGCCTCGTGGTCTCCGAGACGGTCGCGGGGGTTCGGGCGACGTGGGCCCTCGAAGACCTGCTGCCGGCGGCGTTCGGGCCGAAGGAACTCGACGAGAGCAGATGAGCCCGTTCAGGTCGGGCCTCGTCGCGGTGGTGGGGCGCCCCAACGTGGGCAAGTCCACCCTTGTGAACGCCCTGGTGGGGCACAAGGTCGCGATAGTCTCGGACAAGCCGCAAACGACGCGGCGCGGCATACGCGCCGTGTGGAACGGTGATGGCGTTCAGGTGGTGTTCACGGACACCCCCGGGTTCCACAAGCCGCGGACGCTGCTTGGAGCACGGCTGAACGACGTGGTGGGGGACGCGGTCGAAGGCGTGGACGTGGTCCTTCACGTTGTGGACGCGGAGAGCGGGATCGGCCGCGGCGACTCGTTCGTGTACCGAGAGAGGGTCACGGGCAGGGGGGCGGGGGGGGGGGGGGGGCGGCATTGTGGGTCTTAAACATTACCCCCGCGCTGCGCCCCCCGGGCGTGTTCCCCCACCCCCCCCCCGCCGCCGAGCTGGGCGATTACGCGCATGTCGTGCCCGTTTCGGCGAAAACGGGCAAAGGCGTAGGGCTCCTTCGCGACCTGCTCCTCGAGATGATCCCGGAGGGACCCGCCCTGTACCCCGAGGGGGCCGTGACCGACCAGACGCTCGATGTTCGGCTGGCCGAACTGATCCGCGAGAAGGCGCTCGCGGTCACGCGCCAAGAGGTTCCGCATTCGATCGCAGTTACCATCGACGAGATGGAGCACGAGGAGGGGATCGTTCGCGTATACGCGACCCTGGTCGTCGAACGCGAGTCGCAGAAGGGCATCGTGATCGGCAAGGGAGGGCGAACGCTCAAGACGATCGGTTCTCATGCTCGCGAGGAGATGGAGCCGCTCCTGGGAGGGAGGATCTTCCTGGATCTACGGGTGAAGGTTCTGAAGGAGTGGCAGCGGGATCCGCGGGCGCTCGAGCGGCTGGGCTTCTAGACGACCTTCAGGGCTGCCCGCATGTCGGGATGCAGCGTGCACAGGACCACGTAGGTTCCGGGAGCGACGTCGGTGATCGCGAGCGGAGCAGACGCGCCGGGGTCGGCCTTCGCTTCGAGTGCCGTACCGCTGACCGTGAACGTATGGGGGGCCTCTCCGGCGTTCTCTACCGTGAGCGTCGTGCCCTCCGCCGCCTGAACGCACCCCGGGGCATACCCATCGTCGAGCATCTGGACCGTGGTCGCGGAGGTCGGGTCCTCGCAAGGGACCTCCTTCGAGGCGCAGGCCGGCGCCAAGGAAGCTAGCAGGACGCCGATCGCGACGAGCATCCCTCTTCGCATGAACCTGCATCCTATCGCGTGGGCCGACCCGGCAGCGGTGGGCTACGCTGGAGGACATGGCGCAGCCCGTTCCCCTGGACGAGTCGGTGGTCTTCGCTCCACCCGAAGCGGTCCGGCTGGTCGCACGGGCCGGCGGGGTAGACGCGGTCGGGCTGGAGGCCAGAGCCGCATCGCTGGCATCCAGGTCCATCAAGAAGGCCGCGAAGCTCGAAGCGCTGGACCTGACGATCCGGTGCACGGACCTCACCACCCTGGAGGGCACCGACACGGTCGGCAAGATCGTCGCGATGTGCGCGAAGGCGGTTCGTCCGGATCCGCTGGACGACTCGATACCGCCGGTCGCGGCGGTCTGCGTGTACCCGCATCTGGTACCGACGGCCCTCGCCCAGGTCGCGGGGACCTCGGTGAAGGTGGCGAGCGTCGCGGGCGCCTTCCCCGCCGGACTCGGTCCGCTCGGGGCGAGGCTCCAGGAGATCCGCGATGTGGTGGAGATGGGCGCACACGAGGTGGACATCGTCTTGAACAGGTCCCTGTTCCTCGGCGGTGCGTACGCGCAGTGCTTCGAGGAGCTGACGGCCGCGCGTGCGGCCGCGGGCTCGGCTCACCTCAAGGTGATCCTGGAGACCGGGGAACTGGGGTCCTACGACCGGATACGGCAAGCGTCGATGCTCGCCATGGCGTCCGGCGCGGACTTCATCAAGACCTCGACCGGCAAGATCGGCGTGAGCGCGACGCTTCCCTCGGCGCTCTGCATGATGGAGGCGGCGCGTGACTTCCATCGCGAGACCGGACGCGCGGTGGGGATCAAGGTCGCGGGGGGCATCCGTGCCTCGAAGCAGGCGATCCAGTACCTGATCGTGCTGAACGAGACGCTCGGATCGGCATGGCTGACCCCCGGCCTGTTCAGGATCGGCGCTTCGAGCCTGCTCAACGACGTTCTGATGCAGGTCGGCAAGGAGAGGACCGGCAGGTACCAGGGTCCCGACTACTTCACGGTGGACCGATGACCGACGTCGAGCCCGCCGTGCGACGCGCCGTGCCCGCCCAGGCTCCCTGGGAGTACGCGCCGGCGCCGGAGGCGACCGACATCGTTCGCATCGAGGACCGCTACGGGCTCTTCATCGGAGGGAGGTTCGTCGAGCCCAAGAGCGGGCGGTGGTTCCCGACCATCAACCCGGCGACGGAGCAGCACCTCGCGGACGTGGCGGAAGCGGGGCCGGAGGACGTCGGCCTGGCGGTGGAGGCTGCAAGGGAGGCCTACGAGGAGCGTTGGCGTGATCTGCCCGGAAGAGAGCGAGCCAAGTACATCTACCGGATCGCGAGGCAGTTGCAGGAGCGGGCCCGGGAGTTCGCCGTCCTGGAGACGATGAACGGCGGCAAACCGATCAAGGAGTCCCGCGACGTCGATCTGCCGCTCGCAGCCGCTCACTTCTTCTACTACGCGGGCTGGGCGGACAAGCTCGAGTACGCGTTCCCGAACGTGCAGCCGCGGCCGCTCGGCGTGGCCGGGCAGGTCATCCCGTGGAACTTCCCGATGCTCATGGCGGCCTGGAAGCTGGCGCCGGCCCTGGCGGCTGGGAACACGGTCGTGCTCAAGCCGGCCGAGACAACACCGCTGACCGCGCTCCTTCTAGCCGAGGTCATCCAGGAGGCGGAGTTGCCGCCCGGAGTGGTCAACATCATCACGGGCGCAGGCGAAACCGGCGCGGAGCTGGTGTCCCACGACGGGCTGGATAAGGTCGCGTTCACCGGCTCCACCGAGGTCGGCAAGAAGATCCAGCGTGCTCTTGCCGGAAGCGGCCGGCGCCTGACGCTCGAGCTCGGAGGCAAGGCGGCGAACATAGTGTTCGAGGACGCTCCCATCGACCAGGCCGTGGAGGGCGTCGTCAACGGCATCTTCTTCAACCAGGGGCATGTCTGCTGCGCCGGCTCGCGCTTGTTCGTCCAGGAGCCCGTGTTCGAACTGCTGCTGGAGAAGCTCAAGTACCGGCTCCAGACCCTGCGCGTCGGCGACCCTCTGGACAAGAACACGGACATCGGCGCGATCAACTCGCGAGCTCAGCTCGAGAAGATCCGCGAGCTCGTGCGCAGCGGCGTGGACGAAGGCGCTCACATGTACCAGCCGGAGTGCGCGTTGCCGGACCGCGGCTTCTGGTTCGCCCCGACCCTTTTCACGGGTGTCTCGCAGTCACACCGGATCGCGCGCGAGGAGATCTTCGGGCCGGTGTTGTCGATCATGACGTTCCGCACACCGGAAGAGGCGGTCGAGAAAGCGAACAACACCCCCTACGGCCTCTCGGCCGGGGTATGGACGGAGAAGGGTTCCCGGATCCTCTGGATGGCCGAACGGATGCGCGCCGGCGTGGTGTGGGCGAACACGTTCAACCGCTTCGATCCGGCTTCGCCCTTCGGTGGGTACAAGGAGAGCGGGTTCGGACGGGAAGGGGGCCTGCACGGCTTGGAGCCGTACCTGAGGTTGGAGGGACGACCGTGAGCAGGGTGCCCGTCAGACGCACGGCCAAGCTCTTCATCGGGGGCGGGTTCCATCGCTCGGAGTCGGGCAGGTCCATGGAGGTGAGGGGAGTCGGGGGCGAGCTGTTGGGGCACGCCGCGCGCGCCTCCAGGAAGGACCTTCGCGAAGCCGTCAAGGCGGCGCGCGCGGCGTGCCCCGGCTGGTCCTCCAGGACCGCCTTCAACCGCGGTCAGGTCCTGTACCGGGTGGCCGAACTGATGGAAGGTCGCCGCGGGCAGTTCGAGAACGAGGTCGCCGCGGCGGGGTCACCCGACGCCGCCCGAGAGGTCAGCGCGTCGATCGATCGCTGGGTCTGGTACGCGGGCTGGGCCGACAAGATCGGCCAGATCCTCGGCGGTTCCAATCCGGTCGCCGGCCCTTACTTCAACTTCACGATCCCCGAGCCGACCGGCGTGGTGGGGATAGCGGCCCCGGAGGAGTCGAGCCTGTTGGGGCTGGTCAGCCGCCTCGCG
>CAZHRY010000096.1:0-3098 GCA_964535065.1 uncultured Actinomycetes bacterium | reverse complement strand
GCCCCTCCTGGTTCTGGTCTCGCGGCTGGCCCCCGCGATCGTTTCGGGCAACACCGCGGTCGTCCTGGCGAGTGAAGGGGGTCCGCTGCCTGCCGTGTCCCTCTCGGAGGTCCTGGCCACCTCTGACGTCCCGGACGGCGTGGTCAACGTGCTTACGGGGCTCAAGGCGGAGCTGATCTCCTGGCTGGCCGGCCACATGGACGTCAACGCCCTGGACGTCACCGGCGTGCCGGACGAGCTGCGCGCCGAGGTGGATGAGCTTGCCGCCGAGAACGTCAAACGCGTCCACCGGGCGCCGGACGTCGATCCCCTCGATCCGAGGGCCCAGAGCCCCTACGAGATCACCGCCCTCATGGAGTTCAAGACCGTCTGGCATCCCGTCGGCGCCTGAACGCCGCACACGCGTAACGCGTCGCGGGCTTGCTTACACAGACCCCCATGAACGAACATGGCGGCTGAGGCCAGGAAGGGGGGAACCATGCCCAGGGTGTCGAAGGCTACTGCGTCCGAGCACGTGGCCATGGAGGGTTTCGAAGGTCACTACGGAGAAGCCGGCGATACGACCATCGGCTTCGAGGCCTACTCGGCTGACGCGGACCTGCGCGACCTGTTCAAGGGCCTTCCGGACGACAGGTGCCAGGCTGCGCACTGGGGCTACGTGCTGAAGGGGAAGCTGATCTTCCACACAGCGGACGGCCCTGAAGAGTTCGTCGGGGGAGACGCCTACTACGTCGGCCCCGGGCACACGCCGGAGCTGTTCGCCGGCACCGAGGTCGTCGAGTTCAGTCCAACCGACGAGTTGCAGGAGACGATGGAAGTCGTCACCCGCAACGCGGAAGCGATGGGCTGAGGGTCTCATCGCGGCCCTTTCCCAGGGGTCCACGTCGGGATGATGGGTCCGCAGACAAGGAGTAACGGGGGACCGCAACCGAAATGCCATACGCCGGCGGGGCCCTTCCGGGCCCCGCCGGCGCTAGCATCACCGCATGCCCCCCTATAAGGAGCAGGGGATCGTCCTGCGCTCCACCAGACTCGGCGAAGCCGACAAGATCGTGACCGTCCTCACCCAGGGGTCGGGCAAGGTGCGCGCCGTGGCCAAGGGGATCCGCAAGACCACCTCGCGCTTCGGAGCCAGGCTCGAACCGCTCACCCACGTGAACCTGATGCTGTACCGGGGCAGGGGCTCGCTCGACACGATCACCCAGGCCGAGATACTCGCGCCTCACCTGAACATCCGCGAGGATCTGGCCCGTATCGCCGCTGCCGAGACCATGGTCGAGGCCGTCGACAAGGTGGCGGAGGAGCACGAGCGCAACGTGAAACTCGTCCTGCTGCTGCTGTCCGGCCTCAGGGCTCTCGACGCGGGGCCGGCCGACCCCGCTGCAGTGGCCGAGTCGTTCTTGCTCAAGATGCTCTCTCTTTCCGGCTTCCATCCCAGCCTCACTGCGTGCGCCGTCTGCGGTTCGCAGGATGCGATGCTCTGGTCGGCTGGCGCAGGTGGAGCCGTGTGCCCCGCCGATGCCGATCCCGGCGCGGGCGCTGTGTCGCCAGCGTCGCTGTCGTTCCTTTCCGGGCTGGCCCTGGCGGACCTCTCCGAGGCCGGGCGGCTGATCTTCGGAGAAGAGGGGGTTCGTCGTGAGGCCCGGGCGATGCTCGTCGGATTCGTCGAGTACCACCTGGAGAGGCGCATGAGGTCGGTTCCCATGCTCGTGAGGACCGCGCCATGAGTAGCTACCTGCACGACATCGACCGCTCGCGCGTCCCCAAGCACGTGGGCATCGTCATGGACGGCAACGGCAGGTGGGCGCGCCAGCGCGGTATGCCCCGAACCGAGGGTCACGGGGCCGGCGAAGAGGCGCTCTGGGACACCGTCAAGGGTGCCGTGCAGGTCGGCGTCGAGTGGCTGACCGTCTACGCGTTCTCGACCGAGAACTGGTCGCGTCCGTCGGCGGAGGTTCTCTACCTCATGAACTTCAACCGTGGTCTGCTCCGGCGCCGGCGCGACGAGCTGAACTCGATGAACGTTCGCATCCGTTTCATCGGGCGGCGCGACTGGCGGGTCCCCCGTTCGGTCCTGAGGGAGATCGAGACCAGTGAGGAGCTGACGCGCCACAACTCGGGCATGACCCTGACGATCGCGTTCAACTACGGCGGCAGGGCGGAGATAGTCGATGCGGTCAGGCAGCTCGCCAGGGAGGTTCGTAGTGGCGCGCTGAGGCCCGAGAAGATCGACGACCGGGCCATCGCGGAGCGGCTCTACGCGGCGGACATGCCCGATCCCGACCTGCTGATCCGCACGAGCGGCGAGATGCGGATCTCGAACTTCCTGCTGTGGGAGGTCGCGTACTCCGAGCTGTGGTTCACCCCTGTCTTCTGGCCCGACTTCGACAGGGAGCACCTGTTCGAAGCGATCCGGGACTTCCAGAAGCGGGAGAGGCGTTTCGGGGGACTGGCGGAGGACGCCTAGCGGGCCAGGAACCCGCGGATGAACCACCACATGCCGACCAGGGCCACCACGGAGAACACCGCGAACCGCGCCTCCTCGGATCCGTAAGCCACCACGAGGAGGGCCGCCGCCGCCACGCTCACCCACACGACGCGCCACGTCCACATCGCCGCGGTGAGCGGCTCGGAAGGGACCTGGTCGGGCCGTTCGGGGTCGGGAAGCGGTGGCAGGTCACGTTCCCCCGGAACCACCCACGCCTTGCTCCACACCGCAGACAGGAAGAAGAACCCTACGACCGGTGCGGCGAGCACGTAGATGAAGTAGCCGGTCGAAGCTGCGAGGAGCACTCCGCCGAAGAACAGCGCGGTGAGCGCCATACGGCCGGCGAGCCCGAAGGATGTCGCGGTCTTCTCGGTGCGAGACCAGTGGGGCACGTTGCCGCGCTGGTCGATCGGACGGTCGGCGAAGTCCCCGTTGTGCAGCCGAGCGCGGGGAGCGAACTCCGTGACGGGCGCGTAGCACTGACCGCACCAGCGGAGGTCGCCCGGAAGGGCGGCGCCACAGGACCGGCAGTTGCGCGGGGCAGGCATGACCCACTCCCTATCGTCAACGGAAGGCCCGGGCTGAACCGGTGGGGGGCGGGGGCCCACGG
>CAZHRY010000095.1:0-7919 GCA_964535065.1 uncultured Actinomycetes bacterium | reverse complement strand
CGGATCCAGATCTGCCAGGCGCGCGAACAGCCTCCCAGGGCCGGCCACCACCCCTTCGGTCTCCAGGTCCCGGCGGATGTCCGGGTCCTCGGGCGGGAATCGCAGATCGTCCACGACGGCGCGGAAGTAGAGGCCCGAGCCACCCACGAGGAGCGGCCTGCCGACACGCGCCAGCACCTCTCGCGCCACCTGCTGGAACCTTGCCACGGTGAACCGCTCGCTCGGTGTGGCCAGGTCGAGCAGGTGATGGGGGACCCTTGCCCGTTGCTCTGCGGTGGGCTTGGCGGTTCCTATGTCCATCCCTCGGTAGACCAACATCGAATCGACCGACACGATCTCGGCGCCCAGCGACTCGCCGAGCGCTATGCCTGCCTCGGTCTTCCCGCTCGCGGTCGGGCCTACAAGGGCGAGCAGCATCGCCTCAGGCGATCGCGGGCTCGGGCGCCGGAACCACCTCGGCCCGCAGGTGGTGGGGCGCGGCGTGCGTGACGCGCACCCACACGAACGTCCCCGGCTGCATCGGCTCCGCCAGGTGCACGATGCGGTTCGTGCGGGTCCGGCCCTGCGTGGATCCGCCCTTGCGGCCCGCGCCCTCGATCAAGATCTCCTCGACCTTACCCATCTGCGCCCGCGACCTCTCCAACGAGATCGACTCCTGCAGGGCGACGAGCCGGTCGAAACGCGCCTGCACGACTTCCTTCGGAACCTGACCCTCGAAGGCCGCCGCCCGTGTTCCCGGCCTGGGCGAGTACTGGAAGGTGTAAGCGGAATCGAAGCGAGCCGCCTCCACGACCTGGAGCGTCTCCTCGAAGTCCTCCTCCGTCTCACCCGGGAAACCAACGATGATGTCGGTGCTGACGGCGATGTCGGGAACCGCTGCCCTGATCTGCTCCAGCCACCCCAGGTACCGCTCGCGCCGGTACGAGCGCTTCATGGCCTTCAGCACGCGATCCGAACCCGATTGCAGAGGGAAGTGGATGTGTTCGCAGATCTTCTCGCAGCCCGCCATCGCCTCGATCACGTCCGGCGTGAAGTCGTGGGGGTGGGGTGACGTGAACCTTATCCGGCGCAGACCCTCGACCTCGTTGACCTGCCTGAGCAGCGCGGCGAACAGGGGCCGCTGGGCCGAGCCCGGCACGGTCACGTCCCGGCCGAACGTGTTTACGTTCTGACCGAGCAGCGTGACCTCCACGACACCCGAAGAAGCCAGCTGCTGAACCTCGGCGAGTATGTCGCCCACCGACCGGGACCGCTGGGGGCCTCTGACGAAGGGAACGATGCAGAAGGTGCACGAGTTGTCGCACCCCACCGCGATCGAGACCCAAGCCCGGAACGCGTCCTCACGAGCTGCCGGGAGAGCTGACGGGAAGCTCTCGGTGTACTCGGCGACGTCCAGCTGAGGGCCTTCGCGCCTGGACCGCTCGAGCAGGTCCAGCAGGTGTGGCAGGGAGTGCGTCCCGACCACCACATCCACCCAGGGCGCCTTCCGGAGGATCGTGCCTTGGTCCTTCTGCGCCAAGCAGCCCGCCACCACGATCCTCAGGTTCGGGTTCTGCCGTTTCAGGGGCCTCAGCTCCCCGAGGTTGCCGTAGAGCCTGTTGTCGGCGTTCTCCCTCACAGCGCACGTGTTCAGGACGACCACCTCGGCGTCTGCTAGGCCTTCGGCCTGGGTCATCCCGCCGTCCGAGAGCAGCCCGGCTATGCGCTCGGAGTCGTGCTCGTTCATCTGACACCCGAAGGTGCGGACCAGGTAGCGGCGTTCCACGGGCAAAGGGTACCCCTCAGGCACGACCGGATGGCCTGCCTACCTAGCGACCTCCGTTGCGCGCGTCTCGCGGACCACCGTGATCTTGATCTGACCCGGGTACTGCAGCTCCTCCTCCACTTGCTTGGCTATGTCCCGCGCGATCACCTGCGCCTGCACGTCGTCCACCTCTTCGGGCTGAACCATCACGCGCACCTCGCGGCCCGCCTGCATCGCGAAAACCTTCTCCACTCCGGCGAAAGAGGTGCAGATCTCCTCCAGGCGCTCGAGGCGCTTCACGTAGGTCTCCAGGGACTCGCGCCGGGCACCCGGCCGGCCGCCGCTGATCGAGTCGGCGATCTGGGCGAGCACCGCGTCGATCGTTCGCTGCTCCACCTCCCCGTGGTGCGACTCGATGCAGTGGACCACCTCGGGGCTCTCCTTCATCCGCCGTGCGATCTCTGCGCCGATGATCGCGTGCGAGCCTTCGACCTCGTGAGTGACCGCCTTTCCGATGTCGTGCAGGAAAGCGCCCCTCTTCGCGATCGTTGCGTCCAGCCCCAGCTCCGCGGCGAGTGCGGCCGCCAAGTGCGCCGACTCCACCAGGTGCTTCAGGACGTTCTGCCCGTAGCTGGTCCGGTACTGCAGGCGCCCGAGGAGCTTGATCATCTCCGGATGGATGTCGGTGATGCCAACCGCCGCCACGGCGTCCTCGCCCGCACGCCGGACCCGTTCCTCGATCTCGGCGAGCGACCGCTCGTGGACCTCCTCGATGCGCGCGGGGTGGATGCGCCCATCTTGGACGAGCTTCTCCAGGGTCATGCGGGCCGCCTCTCGGCGGACCGGATCGAACGAGGAGAGGACGACGGCCTCGGGCGTGTCGTCGATGATGATGTTCACACCCGTGGCCGCCTCGAAGGCGCGGATGTTGCGACCCTCGCGACCGATGATCCTGCCCTTCATGTCCTCGCTCGGGAGGGTGAAGACGCTGACCGTGGACTCTGCGGTCTGCTCTGACGCCACACGCTGGATGGCGATCGTCAGGACCTTGCGAGCACGCTCCTCGCCTTCCTCCCGCGCGCGCTGCTCGATCTCGCGGACCTGAGCCATGGCGGCACGCTTGGCCTCGTCGGCCATCTCGCTGATCAATGAGTCCCGGGCCTCGGTAGATGTCATCCCCGCGATGCGCTCCAGTTGGACGCGGTGAGCCTCAGCGGCCTTCTCCAGCTTCTGCCTCACCTCGGTCAGACGCTGGTCGCGCTCCTCCAACTCCGCCGCGCGAGCGTCGAGCTTCTGCGTGCGGCTGCGGACCTCTTCCTCCGACTCCGAGATGCGGCGCTCCAGGCGAGCGATCTCTTCGCGACGCGCCTTCACGTCCTCTTCCGCTTCGCGCCTGACCTGGGCGGCCTCCTCCTTCGCGGTTTCCAGAGCCTTCCGCAGGGTTTGAGCCGCCTCCTGCTCGGCCTGGAGCAGCGCTTCCCGGGCCTGAACCTCCTTCTGTTGAGCCTGTGCCTCGATGCTGCGAGCGCTGGACTTGGCCATGTTGGAGCGCACGAGGAATCCGATGGCCAAGCCCACCGCGAGGGCGACGACACCGGCGACGACTTCCATGGGTACCCCCGTTCACACGCATTCCGGGAGAGGGCCCCTGGCAGGCCGGCGTTCAGGACGGTTGCAGGAGAGCGTCTATCGTAAGGCCGGAGGCCGCTTCGTATGGCTGCGGCCCCGGATCGACAGGTACAGGCGGTTCTTCGGACGGATGGCTTCGCTCAATGCTCTATCTTCGAACGTCGGGGACCCGACAGGGTTCCTCTCGGGTTTCCTGACAGCGTACGGCCGGCCAACCCACGGCGCAACACGCCTGGACCGGCTACTCCTCGACGCCCTCGATGGCGAGCGCTTTCCGAGCGGCCTTCCTGGCGATCTCGGGGGCGTAACCCCGTCTGGCCAGCAACCCCGTCAGCCGCGAGTAGGCCTTCTCGGGCAGTATCCCCTTGAGCCTGGCAGCCTTCGCGCTGGCCAAGGCCAGGGCCCTGTCCTCCTCCTCCCCGTCCATCTCCTCGAGAACCCGAGCAGCGGTTTCGCGAGACACGCCCGCGCTTGCGAGCCTGCCCGCCGCCACGCGCCGCGATTCCAGGCGGCTCTGGAACGCGTGGTCCACGATCTGACGCGCGAAGGCCTCGTCGTCAACGAGGCCCACGCGCTCCAAGCGATCCAGCTCCTCGCGAACCTCTTCCTCCTCGAAACCGGCCTGGAGCAACCTTCTATGCAGCTCCATCCGGCTCCGGGCACGCACGCCCAACAGCCCAAGCGCTCGGTCGTGGACGTTCTTCGGCGTCCGCCGCCCCTTCCGGGCCTCCGTCATCGGCGACCCTCCGAACTCAAACGTCGCTCTTGGCCGGCTTCTTGGCGGCCCGAACCTCTTCGTCAAGAACGAGGTCGGGCACTATCTCGATCGGCCTGTCGTCGGTCTCGTCGAAACCGTTCAGCCCGACGGCCTCACGAACCTTCCTCTCGATCTCATCCCGTGTCTCGGTGTGCTCGGCGAGGAACGCCTTCGCGTTCTCCCTGCCCTGCCCGAGCTGCTCGCCCTCGTAGGTGAACCAGGCTCCGGCCTTCTTCACGATCTCGAGATCCACGCCCACGTCGAGGAGCGAGCCTTCCTTGGAGATCCCCTTGCCGTACATGATGTCGAACTCGCACTGACGGAAGGGTGGGGCCACCTTGTTCTTGACGACCTTCACGCGCGTGCGTGATCCCACGACCTCGGTGCCGTCCTTCAGGTTCTCGATCTTGCGGACGTCGAGCCGAACCGACGAGTAGAACTTCAGGGCGCGCCCACCCGGAGTGGTCTCGGGAGACCCGTAGAGGATCCCTATCTTCTCGCGGAGCTGGTTGATGAAGACCGCGGTGGTGTCGAACTTGGAGAGCGACCCTGCGAGCTTGCGCATGGCCTGCGACATCAGCCTGGCCTGAAGGCCGACGTGGGTGTCGCCCATCTCGCCCTCGATCTCGGCTCGCGGAACCAGCGCGGCCACCGAGTCGATGACGACGAGCGCCAGGGCTCCGGACCGGACCAGCATGTCGGCGATCTCGAGGGCCTGTTCGCCCGAGTCGGGCTGGGAGACCAGCAGCTCGTCGATGTTCACCCCGAGGGCCCGGGCGTAGGTCGGATCAAGGGCGTGCTCGGCGTCGATGAACGCGGCGATCCCTCCCGCCCTCTGGGCTTCGGCGATGATGTGCAGGCTGACCGTGGTCTTGCCCGACCCCTCGGGGCCGAAGACCTCGACGATCCGTCCCCGCGGGATACCTCCGATGCCCAGCGCGATGTCCAGCGCCAGGGAACCCGAGGGGATCGTGCCTATGCCGGCCCCCATCGGGTGCTCACCGAGCTTCATGACTGCGCCCTTGCCGTGCTGCTTCTCGATCTGCTGGAGGGTGACTTCCAGCATCTTGTCGCGGTCCACGCGATCCTCCTTCCGAACCCGGCCCACCCCGGAGGAGGGCCGGGTGAGCACGCCAGGACTTGCGAGATGCACCCTAGCGGCCGGCTCTGACATAACTTACACCTCTGTCATTCGGCCCGCAGACGCCCCCACGGCCTGCGGACGCGCGAAGGTTACCCGAACAGGTGTTCGAAGGCAAGGACCCGGGCTCAGAAGGGCGTCGAGGAGGACCAGACGGGCCCAGCCGGGTCTCCCCCGAACCTGCGGACCCCGTCCGACAGGCCGCGAACGTCCCCGATCACGTTCCCGCTGCCCTCGTTCATGTGGTACAGCGCAGCGGTTCCGGCATCCACCGAGAACCGTCGGCGCCGGGGCGTGAAGGCGGCCTTGTACCTGAGAACGTCCGACAGCCGAAGCTCGTCGATCCACCCGTGGTAGCTGGGGAACGAGGATCCCGCGTCGTGCTTCTCAGCGCCGATCACGAGGAAGGGATCGCTCTTCGTGCAGGGACCACCGCAGTAGTCGCCCGGCACCCCCCCGTCCGGGTAGCTGACGTCGCCGTTCGGACCATCGCCTTTGGCGTCCAGCTCGCCGTCCACCCAGATCCAGAGCATGCCGTCCGAGCGCCTGCGCTGGACGGCCACGTGGTGCCACTTCCCATCGCGCAGATCGGTTACACCGCAGATCGTGCGTGACTGCCCCGATCCGTTGGTGACCCCGAAGACCAGCCGGCCCGCCGCCATCGACAGGCCGAACTTGCGGCCCTGGTTGTACCGGTCGCGATCCACGACGATGTTGCCGTAGATCCAGTTGACGTTGCCCCACCCGCACGTCTGCGCGCCCGCCGTGTTCCCCGCGGCCGCCTTCATCCAGAACTCGATCGTGAGGCTGGTCGCGCCCAGGTCGGCCGGCCGCTTCGGCTCGTTCGAGGTCGTCGGGTCGTCGACGCGGATCTTCACTCGGTCGATGTCGCCGTAGCCGTTGCCGAAGAACCGGAGCGAATGCGGGGACGCGGCTGCCTGGGCGGGTATGGCGAGCCCGATGAGCAGCGCGAAGAGGAACAGCCGGCGACGCATCACCCCAGAGGTATCGGGTCGAGGACCCGGGGACTCGACCTTCATCCGAGCGCCCAGGTGCACAGGGGCTCGTACACGGGGGCGGGCCTGCGCAGGCGACTCCTGAACAGCGTCAGGTGATCGACCGCGAACGCCACGGGCTCGAGAGCGGTCTGCGCGAAACCGTCGGGCATGCCGAGCGGCGGGTCGCTGCGCGCAACCGTCAGATGGGGCGTGAACGCCCTCTTCTCGGGAACGAACTCCTTCGCCAGCTCCTCGTCTAGCGCGGCAGCCAGCGCCCGCATCCGCCCGTGAGCGTCGTCGAGGCCCGCCCAGAGAACGCGGGCGCGCCGCGGCGACGGGAAGGCACCGACGCCGTCGAGCCTGGTCTCGAAGGGCTCGCACGTCGCCGCGGCGCGCCCGACCGCCTCCTGAACCCATCCGAGCAGCCTGGGCCAGGTCTGTCCGAGGAACTTCACCGTCACGTGCCAGTTCTCGGCCGGCGCCCACCTCGCTCGTGGGAACTCCGCTCTCCACCCTGCGAACGCCGCCTCCACGGTCGCCTTCGCCTCGTCCGGTATCTCGATCGCCACGAAGAGCCGGAGCGCCTTGGCCTCCGGACGCTTCGCTCTGTCCTTCGCCATCGCCCTACACGGTGGTCTCGGAGACCGGAAGCGGCAGGCCCTGCAGATAGCGGCGAACCAGGTCCAGTCCGGCCTGCTCCGCCCATCGCCTGACGCGCGGGCGCTCTCCTGAGACCTTGAACCCGCGCGTGTGCGTCAGGTCCCCGGCCTCGAGCGCCAGCCAGATCGTCCCGGGCTGCGCTCCCCCGTGCGGCTCCGGGCCGGCGGCTCCGGTCAACGCGAGTCCAAGATCGGAGCCGTACACCTTCCGCGCGCCGGCTGCCATCTCGAGCGCGCACGCCTGCGACACGGGACCCTCGCGAGCCAGCGTCGCTTCGGACACGCCGAGCAGCGCTCCCTTGGCCTCCCCCGTGTACACGACGGCGGAACCCAAGAAGCATGCCGACGCCCCGGGCACCGCCGTGACACGCTGCCCCACTCCCCCGCCCGTGAGCGACTCGGCGCACGACAGCGTGCGGCCCGAAGCCACGAGCAGCCGAACTACGACCTCCTCCAGAGACTCGTCCTGGTCGGTGAAGACGACGTCGCCGAGGCGCGCGCGGACCTCGGCTGCCAACGGACCCAGCAGGGCGCGCGCCTCGGCTTCGGACCCCGCTTTCGCCGTCAGCCTGACCTTGACCTCCCCGGCGGTCGCGAGGAACGCCACCGTGGGGTTCTCCGAGGACTCGAATAGGTCCGCCAGCGCCTCCGCCACCGCCGACTCCCCCATGCCCGTCAGCCGGAGCACCGTGGACGCTATCGACCCCGCCCCGGCCAGCTCGGCCAGTTCCGGCAGGATCGTCCCTTCCATCATCTCGACCATCTCGGAAGGCACCCCCGGAACCGCGTACAGCCGCACGCCTCCCGCAAGCTCCGCCACGAGGCCCGGTGCGGTCCCCCTGTCGGGGCGGATGTACCGAGCCCCGCGCGGCACGGTCGCCTGCCGCACGTTGCTTTCCGGCATCGGCCTGGACGAGAACCCCGCGAACTTCTCCCGCACCATCTGCTCCAGCTCCGGATGGTGCTCGAGCGGCTCGCTTAGCAGCTCGGC
>CAZHRY010000094.1:0-7985 GCA_964535065.1 uncultured Actinomycetes bacterium | reverse complement strand
CTTGGTTCACGCGCGACAGCTCGCTGTCCATCCGGAACCGGGAGAACCTCCTCTCCTCGGTCGCGAACCGGCGCCTGACGGCAGCGGTTGCCGAAGAGAAGTGGGGTCCGACCGGCCCAAGGACCGCAACCTCGGTGCCCATGGCGCGGAACCGGTACTCGCGCATCAGGATCCTCCGGTCGTCGGGGCCTGAGCTGGGGCCTGGGCCGGGGCCTGGGCCGGGGCCTGTCGCGTGGGAGCCGGGGCAGACGGACGGTAGACGACGACCGGGGGGATCTCGGCCTGCGGGTGCTCTACGACCACGATGCGCCGGATCACGTGGCGTTCGATCAGCCTGCGGGCCTCGGCCCGCTCTTCTAGACGGGGCCCCGGATCCTCTGGCTTGGGAGCAACGGCGAGCGCGGCGCCGCTGGCTGCAAGCGTCGCCGCGCCCGTGGCCCAAGCGACGCCCCGGATCCGCGCCTTGGACCACCGGGGGGAGCGGGAAGGCCGGTCAGTCATCGTCCCCCTCGTCCTCGTCCCCGTCCCCGTCCCCGTCTTCGTCTTCGTGCTCCTCGTCCTCCCCCTCGTTCTCCTCCTCGAGCTCACCGTGGTCGTCGTCCTCGAACCCGTCGAGCTCGACCTCGTCCGGCTCCGAGCCGGGCGAGATCGTCGAGTCCCCCGTCACGGTGCCGTCCCCGGCGTTCCGGACAACGACGGGCGCAGGCCCGTCGGCCACCGGCTCGCCGGTCTTGTGGACCCTGATCGTGCGCGTGACGGTGCGGACGATCGGCTCCCGATCCGACGGAGTAGAGATAGCTGCGCCGGCCGTCGTTCGGGGCCCGGTCACGCCCATCGCCAGCGCGATCCCCGCGACGATCATCGCCAGGACGAGGCCCGCCGCCACCGTCATCGCAGAACGCTTGTTCACGGTTCGCCTCCTTCGGTAGGGCGCATCCCTGCGCATCCGCCCTCAAGGTAGGAACTCGCTCTACAACGGTGAGGCAACCTATGGTTAAGGAGAGCTCAAGCCTTCGCAGGCCGGGGATGCGGGCTCGAAGAGGAGGAGGACCGATGTTCGAGAAGATCCTGCTGGCGGTTGACGGTTCACCGCACAGCTCCAAGACCGTCCCGGTCGCAAGCGACCTGGCGAGCAGGTACGGTTCCACCGTCAAGGTGTTGCACGTGCGTGAGCACGGGCGTCACGAAGGGACCGATGTGGATCTGGGTCCACCCATGGACCCGGACGAGCTCGTCGAGGGTGTGGTCGCGACGCTCCAGGCGGCCGGTGTGTCTGCATCGGGGGAGGTCAGACGAGTCAGCCCCGGCTCCACGCCGGAGGAGATCGTCGATGCGGCCGAGAAGGACGGGGCCAGCCTGATCGTGATGGGCACGCGCGGGATGACGGAGTGGCGCAGCCTGCTGCTGGGTGGTGTCGCCAACAAGGTCGTGCACCACGCGGGGTGCCCCGTGCTACTGGTCAGGTAGCTGCGCGGGCTAGCGGTGTGAACCCGCGGTGAGCTTCCGCAGGGCACCCTCGAGGATCTCCGCTAGACCGCCGCTCTTGCCTGGCTCGTAACGGGCCGTTCCGACCGAGAGGGAGAGCGAGCGCGGATCCTCGCGTGCCGCGTCTCTGACCGCCATCGCCTCGACCAGCCTGGAGAGCACGAGGGTTTCAGCTCCGTCCGCCTCTCCCGTCAGAAGGACGCACAACGTGTCAGGCGAGATGCGAGCTGGCACGTCGGCGTCACGGACAGCCTCCAGCACGACCGCCGCCGCGTCTTTGGCGAGGTTGGCGGCCGCCTCGCTTCCGGCGGAGTCCAGCAGATCGTCGTGGTCGTCTAGCCTGACGAACACGAAGACGACCGGCTGGGAGGCGCGGTCGGCCATCCTCAGGTGGTGCTCGGCGATGGGCGCGAAGCCTCGGAGATTGGGCAGGGATGTGACCTCGTCGGTCGTCGCCAGGTCGCTGCGGACGCGCCTGATGGCCACCGAGTACCGGATGGCGCGCGGCAGGAGAGCCGGCAGGAGCGCGTCGCGCGACAGGTGGTCCTCTGCCCCGGCGTGGAGCGCCACCGTGCCGTCGCTGTCGTGCTCGGGGTCCGTGATCACGACGAGCGCGGCGCCCGGGGCCTTGGACCTCGCCGCGCGGATCGCCTCCAGCGGACCGGTCCCATCCAATCCGATGACGATCGCGTCGGGCGCATCGGAGGCGCGAAGGTCGTCCAGCGTGGCCACGCTCCTGACCGTGAAGCCGTCCTCCTGCGCCAGCCCCTGCTCGACCTCGTCGAGGCCGACCAGCAGGACCGACACGTGCTCGATCATGTGCTCCTCCGTAGCTCTCCAGGCGCGCCGGGCATCATCCCACACACCGCGAGCCCGGAGGCCCCCACGGAGCCATACATCTTCCACGGGAATGCAACGAAGTCTCCGGGCTGTCGGGCGGCCGCTCCGGCTACGCTCGGGAGCAGATGATCCTGGGGACGAGCACGCGGCGCCGTCTGATCCGAGCTTCCGTCGCCTTGACGGCGTCGCTGTCCTTGCTGGTCGGGATCGGCTCGGGGCTCTTCGCGGTCAAGTGGGTACAGCTCCGAAGCGTCGAGGTGGACCAGACGTGGGTGCCGCCGACCCCTGAGGGATCGACGCTTCCTCCACCCGGACCGTGTTCGAAGCACCCGTGCAACTACCTCGTGTTCGGCAGCGACTCCCGAGAGGGCCTGACGGATGAGGAACTCGAGCAGTTCGGCACGGACGCGCAGATCGGGGGCGAGAACCGCGCCGACACCATCATGCTCGTTCACACCGATCCCGCGCTCGAGAAGGCGATCATCGTGTCGTTCCCGCGGGACCTGTGGGTCGAGATCCCCGGCCGTGGATGGGACAAGATCAACGCGGCGTTCGAGGACGGCATCGAAGGTGGGGGAGCCCAACTCCTGGCCGACACGGTCGCCAACCTCACCGGACTTCGGATAGATCACTACCTCTACGTCAACCTCGTGGGTTTCCAGAAGATCGTGGACACCTTAGGCGGCGTGGACATGTGTATCCCCCAGTACCTGGCCGATCCGGAGACCGGCCGCATCCAGGACCCCCTGACCGCTCTGGACATCGCTCCGGGATGCCAGCGCCTCGACGGTCGAACCGCGCTGGCCTTCGTGCGCACCCGGCATCTCAGGTGCGACTCCATCCCGGACTTCTCGCGCATCGGGCGACAGCAGCAGTTCCTGAGGGCCGTGATCAACCAGATGCTCGAGCCCGAACAGCTGATCCGCGCGCCCGGGCTCGTGACGCCCGTGGTTCAGAACATGAGACGCGATGCGGGTTTCTACCCCGGGGACCTGATACGGCTGGTCGGCGACCTGCGCGGTATCAGCACCGGGGCCGCGGAGTTCCGCGCCGTTCCGGGCGTTGCGGGCTGGGAGGGCTCGCTCTCGGTCGTCCACATGGATCCGAGCGCCAGGGAGATCTTCACCGCCATCCGCAGGAGTCAGCCGATCTCGGGCGTGGGGACGCAGCTCGCCCTGACGCCTCCTTCCGAGGCCAACGTCAGCGTCGCCGTCGTGGACGACGGCTCGGTCGGCAAGGCCGTCGGGGTCGCGGAGATACTCGCGGACGCGGGGTTCGACGTTTCTGCCGGGATCCTGGGTCCGAGCGAGAAGCCCGCGGGCATCGACGAACCGGCGATCGCTTTCGGACCCGACTCGGATGCGCAAGCCCGCGTCGTCCTCAGCTACTTCCCGGGGCTGAAGCTCGTCGAGACCCGCCAGGAGCTAGGCGCCGAGGTCCTGGTCGTGATCCCGGCCAGTTACGTGCCGAAGGAGCCCGGAGGCGGGGGCGGGGCTGCAGCGACGGAGTGCCCGGAGCCGACCGCGTAGTATCCGCGCATGCGCGCGCTCGTTCTCTCGGGCGGTGAGGGATCACGCCTGCGGCCCATCACGCACACCAACGCCAAGCAGCTCATACCGGTGGCCGGCGCACCGATCCTGTTCCACGCGCTGGACGCTATCCGCGAAGCCGGGATCCGCGACGTAGGGATCGTGATCGGGCAGACCGGCGCGGAGGTGCGCGCAGCGGTCGGTGATGGCTCGCGATGGGACATGCGGACCACGTACATCGAGCAGGAGGCCCCGCTGGGGCTCGCGCATGCGGTGTCCACGGCTGCCGAGTTCGTCAGGGGCGAGCCTTTCCTGATGTACCTGGGTGACAACGTGATCCTGGAGGGCGTCGCGAAGTTCGTCCGGGAGTTCGAGCGTGCCGAGCCCGAGGCGCAGATCTTCGTCGCGCGCGTCCGAGAGCCCGAAAGGTTCGGGGTCGTGGTGCTCGACGGAGATCGTGCGGTGCGTGTGGTGGAGAAGCCCAAGGAGCATGTGTCGGACCTCGCGCTCGTCGGCGTCTATCTGTTCCGCGACTCCGTCCTTGATGCGTGCGCGACGCTGGAGCCCTCGGCCCGCGGGGAGTATGAGATCACCGAGGCGATCCAGTGGCTCATCGACCGTGGGCACGTAGTGAGGGCAGAGGCCGTCGAGGGCTGGTGGAAGGACACGGGGCTGCCCGAGGACCTCCTGGAGGCGAACCGGATGATGCTCACCGTCCTTCGGCCAGGCATGGAAGGCGAGGTCGATGGCTCCACCCGGATCGATGGGGAAGTGGTGATCTCCCCGGGCACGAAGGTGACGGACAGCCACCTCATCGGACCCGTCGTGATAGGCCCCGGGTGCGTGGTCGCCGGGTCCACCGTCGGCCCGGACGTCTCCGTGGAGGGCGGGTGCGTGATCGAGCGGAGTGTGGTGAGGGACTCGGTGCTCATGGAAGGCTGCAGTGTCATGGACGTCGATTCCCTGGAGGCGTCGATCCTGGGCCGGGGCGTGCAGGTTCGACACGCGGGAGGAAGAGGCGGGCACAGGCTCATCGTGGGCGACCAGAGCCTCGTAGAGGTGGACTGACCTGGCTCGCATCGTTATCGACGCGCGGCCGGCCGTGGACCCCAGGCGCACGGGGGTCGGTCACTACACGAGCGCCATCCTCAGGCACGTTCCCGCCGCCGACCCCGAGAACTCCTACCTGGCCTGGTACCTGGACGTGCGCGGGACGGGAACGCGTCCCCGCAGGTTCGCCGGATGGGCCAGGAACCTCTCGGAGCGGGCGTCGCGGATCCCGAGCCGGTACTTCGCTCCCTTCTCCGTGAGAACCGGGCTCCCGAGGGTGGAGTGGCTGACCGGCGCCTTCGACCTATTCGTGGCGACGAACTTCCTTCCGCCACCGACGTCCTCCGGTGTCGTGCTCGTCGTACACGACCTGGCCTTCGACCGTATGCCCGAGACGGCCCCACACCACAACGAGAGATGGCGGCGCGCCTTCGATCGCGTGCTCACCTCGGCGGCCGGGGTGATCGTCCCCTCGATCTCCGCGAGGGCGGATCTGCTGCATCACCACCGCGTTCCTGCCGACCGGGTCGAAGTCATCCACCACGGCACAGACGCGGAGGCGTTCTGGCCCGCCTCGCCCGCCGAAGTGGACGCCGTGAGGGCGAAGTACGGGATCGACGGCCCCTATGTCCTGTTCCTCGGGGGACTGGAGCCCCGGAAGAACCTCGAAGGGCTCGTCAAGGCCTTCGGGCTCGTGAGCGAACGAGACGTCGCCCTGGTGGTCGCGGGGGGGAGCGTGGCGTGGGCGCCCGGATACGAAGACCGCGTCGCGACCGCGATCGCGCAGCTGCCGCCTTCCGTTCGCGGGAACGTCGTGCGAACCGGATACATCCCAGACCCCGACCGCCGGGCGCTGCTGACCGGCGCCGAGATCCTCGCTTATCCCTCCCTGTACGAGGGGTTCGGGTTCCCGGTGCTAGAAGCGTTCGCCGCCAACGTTCCCGTGCTCACGTCGTCCACGTCGTCGATGCCTGAGGTCGCGGGCGACGCCGCGATCCTGGTGGATCCGATGGACCCGTCGTCCATCGCGCACGGCCTGGACGAGTTGCTGCGTGACGCCGACCTGCGAGACGTGCTGCGCGCCGCTGGCATAGCGAGGGTCACGTCGTTCACCTGGGAGCGGTGCGCCCGGGAGACCGTCGCCGCGCTCGGCCGGGCTCTGGAGCGCGCGGGTTAGACTCGTAGCTCGCCGCAGGTCTGCGGAGGCTTCCGAACATGACAGAACACGCGCACGTCCTTGTGACCGGTGGTGCCGGCTTCATCGGCAGCCACCTCGTGGATGCGCTGCTCGAAGAGCCGGAGCGCAGGGTCACGGTGCTCGACCGGCTCTCGACCGGAGGTTCACGGATGAACCTCGAGCAGCACGAGGGCGATCCGCGGTTCTCGCTCGTGGTCGCGGACGTCAACGATGCCTCGGTGGTCGCCGACCTGGTGAGCGCGGCCGACGCCGTCATCCATGCGGCCGCCGAGTCGCACGTGGACAGGTCCATCGACGACCCGTTCGCCTTCTCCGTCACCAACGTCCTGGGGACGCAGGCCGTGCTGGAGGCTGTGCGCGCCCACGGCCGGCGCATGCTGATGATCTCGACCGACGAGGTGTATGGCCCGGGAGACCCGGACGGCGGGCTCTTCGATGAGGATCACGCTGTGCGCCCGCGATCGCCGTACGCGGCGAGCAAGGCGGCTGCAGATCTGCTCTGCCAGGCGTACTTCACCACCTACGGGATCGACGTGACGGTCGTTCGCGGGACGAACGCCTACGGTCCGCGGCAGATCGAGCGAGTGATCCCCACCTACACGATCTGCGCGCTGGAAGGCCTGCCGATCCCGGTCTACGGGACGGGGGAGCAGCGGCGGGAGTTCCTGCACGTTCGGGATTGGGCCCGGGCCGCCCTCACCGTGCTCGACGGGGGTGAGCCGGGAGTCCTGTACAACATCGGGGACGGGACCGAGCTGACGAACCTGGAGCTCGCGGAGCGGATCGCGGCGCTCGCCGGAGCGAACGAGGACCTGATCACCTTCGTGACGGACCGGCCCGGTCACGACTTCCGCTACGGGGTGGAGTCCGGCCGACTGCGGGCCCTCGGCTGGGAGCCGACGGTGGGATTCGAGGAGGGGCTCACCGATACGGTCGCGTGGTACCGGGACCACCGTGAGTGGTTGTACCGGGCGCACGAGGTGGACGTGGTCACCTCGCCGCGTTCGCGGGGAGCGCCGTGAGGATCCTGATCACGGGAGCGGGCGGGGGCCTGGGGCGGGCTTTCGTGGACGTGGTGCCGGGCCACCACGACCTGATCCCCCTGACCCGGCAGGAACTGGATGTCGGAGATCACAACGCCGTGATGGGAACGGTCGCCGCCCTCCGGCCGGAGCTGATCCTAGGGCTGGGCGCGTTCACCAGCGTGGATGACAACGAGCGCGATCCCGCGCGAGCCTTCCGCGATAACGCCCAGGGCGCTCACTCCCTCGCGCTCGCGGCGAGAGCGTGCGGGGCCGTGCTGCTCCACGTGTCCACCGACTACGTATTCGACGGCACGAAGGGGTCTGCGTACGACGAGGTGGACGTGCCGAACCCGATCAGCGTGTACGGCCGGTCCAAGCTTGCGGCAGAGCGGCTGGTCAGGGCGGTCACTCCCGAGCACTTCATCGTTCGCACGGGATACATCTTCGGAGGCGGGAAGGACCGGCTCTCGACACAGCTGGGCCCGCTGCGCGATGGAGGAGAGGCGGCGGGCCTAGCCGACCGCAGGGGGTCGCCGACCTACGTGCGCCACCTGGCCGAACGCCTCCTCCCATTGGCGCTGACGCACCGCTACGGCACGTACCACATGGGAGGTCCGGAGCCGGCCACTTGGTACGACCTGCTCGTGGCCTGCAAGAGGATCGGCGGGCTCCCCGGCAGCGTCCGCGCCCAGGGATCGGCCGAGCTGGATCTACCCGCGCCGAGGCCCGCCGATTCGTCTCTGACCAGCGTTCTCATGCAGAACCTGCAGGTTCCGCCGATGCCTCCGCTGGACGAGGCGCTCGCCGATCTGCTCGACCGGTAGGCTCTCCTTCCGTGCGTGTCCCCCGCCGCAGCCC
>CAZHRY010000093.1:0-8184 GCA_964535065.1 uncultured Actinomycetes bacterium | reverse complement strand
GGACGCCCACAACGTGCAGCTCTGCCGCGAGCTGGAATCGGGGTTCGCAGTCGCGATCTATCACTGGGCCGAGGGTGAGCCTCTCGAAGCCGTGCTGGGAGAAACCGAGATGGCGGCTGGAGACTTCGTGAGGAACTGCAAGCAGTTGGTGGACCTGCTCCGGCAGGTCGAAGAGGTGGCGGCGGCGACGACCGCTGAGGTCGTCGCCGCCGCCCGCCTCCAGGTGCTGCGCGGCGTCGTCGCCTACACGGGGGTCTAGCTAGGATGGCTCGCCCATGACCACCACCCCGTTCGGCCGCCTGGCCGTCATCGCAGACCTGGGAGCGGGGGAGGTGGCATCGAAGATCCCCGAGGTCGAAGCCCGGCTGGACGGCCTCGGTCTCGATCACTCCCTGAACGTCTCCCGGAGTCCCCAACAGACCACCCGGTTGGCCGCCGCCGCCCTGGGCGAAGGGCTGCGCTACCTCGTGGCGGTCGGCGACGATGGAACCGTCCAGGACGTGGTGAACGCGATATTCCGTGCCGGCCGGCCCGTCGTCGAGGACCCGATCCTCGCCGTCGTGCCGGCCGGCACGAGCTGCGATCTGGCCAGGAGCTTCGGCCTGCCCCTGGATGTCGAGGAGGCTGTGAAGCACCTCGTGGACGACAACACCTACCGGTTCGACGTGATGAAGATCCAGGTCGCGGGCCAGGGTCCCGAGCGGGCCCGGTACGCGCACAACCTCGCTTACGTCGGCATGCACGCGGCCGCTCACACCCGCGCCTCGGCGCTCCCGCGCTGGCTGGGCAACGCGAGGCGCTTCCTCGGCTTCTGGAGCGCCTACGCGACGAGCGGACCGCGTGAGATCAAGCTCGGCATCGACATGAGGAGCACGACCCTGCAGGCCTGGTCCGTCGTCGTGGGCAACGGTCAGTTCACGGACGGCGGGATGCGCCTTTCGCCCCGATCCTATCCAGGCGACGGCGTCCTGGATGTGCTCGCGTTCACGGGGCCCCGATCGGACGCCTACAGGATGCTCCCGAGGATCTTCAGGCACGGAGACCACATCCCCGACGACAACATCGCGGAGCTGAGGGCGAAGATCCGGGTGGGGCTGGAGACCTCGCGGCCCATGCCGGTCGTGGCCGACGGGCGGTTCGTGGGGCGCACACCCGTCTCGATCCAGTGCGTGCCCCAGCAGATACTCCTGAAGATATGAACGCCCAGGTCTACCCGGGCAGGATGGCGAGGGCCGCCGCGGAGGCTGCCGCCCGGGGCGCCGAGGCCATGGTGGTCACGCCATCACCGGACCTGGCCTACCTGACCGGGTACACGCCGATGCCGCTCGAGCGCCCGACGCTGCTCGTGCTTCGTCCCGGGCGCGATCCCGCGCTCCTGGTCCCCGAGCTGGAAAGACCCCTGGCGGCCGCGTCGCCGGCCGGCCCGGCGCTGGAGTTGATCCCCTGGAGCGACGGCCAGGACCCATACGAGGAAGCGGCCCGGCTGCTGCCGGCGTCCGGGCGCGTGGCCGTCTGCGACCGGATGTGGTCGGCGCACCTCCTCGGTATCCAGGCGGCCCTGCCGGGGGCCGTCTTCGACGGCGCGGGCCGGATCATGGGGGCGCTCAGAGCGGTCAAGGGGCCGGAGGAGTTGGACGCCTTGCGCCGGGCCGCGACGGCGGCCGACGGATGCTTCGAGCAGATCCTGGGAGTGACCTTCTCCGGCCTAACCGAGGCCGCCGTCGCGGCCCTCCTCGCGGACCTCCTGCTCGCGAGCGGCCATTCCAGGGCCGACTTCACTATCGTCGCGAGCGGCCCCAACTCCGCCTCACCGCACCACGAGCCGCACGACCGAGTCATATCGCCGGGCGACGCGGTCGTCCTCGACTTCGGAGGGGAGCTGGACGGCTACTTCAGCGACACCACGCGAACGGTCGTGGTCGGCGAGCCTCCGCCGGATCTCGAGAGGGTCTACGCGATAGTGCGGGACGCGCAGGAAGCGGCGACGGCGATGGTGCGCCCGGGCGTGAGGGCGGAAGAGGTCGATCGCACGGCCCGAGCGATCATCGCCGAGGCGGGCTTCGGCGAGCGCTTCATCCACCGGACGGGCCACGGCATCGGCCTCGAGGTCCACGAGCGCCCGTACATCGTCGAGGGCGACGGGACCGAGCTGAAGCCGGGGATGACGTTCAGCGTGGAGCCCGGCATCTACCTGGACGCCAGGTTCGGGGTCCGCATCGAGGACATAGTCGCGGTGACTGAGGAAGGGGTGGAGCGGCTGAACCGCTCCACCCACGACCTCCAGGTCGTAGCCTGATCCAGCTAGGCCTCCGGGCTCAGGACGACGAAGAACGCGAAGTCGCCTCCGAAACCCTCGCTCCCCGGAGCGCCCTCACCTACGTACACGCCCCCCGTGTAGCCGTTGCCCGTCACAGAGTAGGCGCGGTAACCGCCGCTGGCATCCGTGAAGTCGAACTGCCCGTCGATCGTCCAGCCGTTCGCCGGGAAGCCGGCGTCGAAGAACGCGTTGAGCTCGTCGAGGCTCATCGACGACGAGAACCAGATGGCGAAGTCCTGTCCGGAAGATCCGGAGAAGACGACCTGAGCGTCATCGGGCAGCGGGAACTCGGCCGGGAAGTTCTCCGGGATCTCGCCTCCTCCGATGCTCACCGTCTCCGATCCG
The DNA here is from genome assembly GCA_964535065.1 of uncultured Actinomycetes bacterium. Classification (GTDB taxonomy): domain Bacteria; phylum Actinomycetota; class UBA4738; order UBA4738; family HRBIN12; genus AC-51. The sequence goes on along the minus strand of CAZHRY010000093.1, from coordinate 5,522 downwards.
CTGGAGATCACTATCGACGGAGTGCTCGTCGGGGTGTCCTCGCCGCCCGGCTGCGTCGTCTGGGTGTCGTCTCCTCCTGCTGCCGTGGTAGTGGTCGTCTCCTTCGAGCAGGCCGCGCCGACGAGGGCGAGCATGACGAAGGCAACCACGCCGATCCTTCGGATCACACGTTCCTCCTTCCGATGGGTGCCCGCGGGAAGGATACGCGCTCGGAAGCCCAGCGGGCGTCAGCCTCGGGGACGAACCTTGGTGCCCCCAGGGGTGTCCATGACCTCCAGACCCATCGCCGACAGCTCGTCGCGCAGCCGGTCGCTGGTCGCGTAGTCGTTCGCCCGACGCGCTGCGTCCCGCGCCGAGATCAGCTCGACCATCCGAGCATCCGGCTCCCACCCGGCTTCGGCCTCCCGCACGAGGTCCAGCCCGAGCACTGCGTCCCAGGACGCCAACAGCGAGTACTTCTCGCCATCGGGAACATCCCCGCTCGAGGCCAGCTCGTTCACGACGGCCACGGCCCCGGGCATGTGCAAGTCGTTCGAGAGCGCCTCGCGGAACCGAGCATCGAACGCCTTGGCCGCTTCGCCGGGCTCGGCCTGGGGAGCCCACTCAGCCATCCGGCGCCTGAGCTGACGCACACGCTGGTCCGCTGCCTCCATCGCCTCCCAGGTGAAGTCCATCTCGCTTCGGTACTGCGTCTGGAACGTCAGCCAGCGGAACGCCAGCGGATCCAGCCCGCGGTCCACCAGCTCGTGTACCCGCACGACGTTGCCGGCCGACTTCGCGATCTTCTGCCCGGCGAGCCGCAGGTGCCCGCCGTGCACCCAGATCGACACGACCCTGTGTCCGGTGACCCCCTCGGATTGAGCTATCTCGTCCTCGTGGTGGGGGAACCTCAGGTCCGAACCGCCCGTGTGGATGTCGAAGCGATCACCCAGGTACTTCATAGACATCGCGGAGCACTCGATGTGCCAGCCCGGGAACCCTTCTCCCCAGGGGCTTGGCCACTTCATGACCCGCCCCGAACCAGCTGCCTTCCATAGGGCGAAGTCAGCATGGTGCTTCTTCTGCGGGTCGGTCTCCAGGTCGCGGTGCCCGGGCTTCAGGTTCTCGAGGGTGTTGCCCGAGAGCTTGCCGTAGCCGGGGAAGCTGGAGACGTCGTAGTAGACCGAGCCCGCCGGCGTGACGTACGCGTGGCCCGCCTCGACGAGCTGTGACGTCAGCTCGAGCATCTCGGAGATGTGCTCCGTGGCCTTCGGGTAACGGTCCGCCGGCCGGATCCCCAGCTTCGCCGCGTCGTCGAAGACCGCCGCCGTGTACTTCTCGGCGATCTCGAGGGCTTCGAGCCCCTCGTCTTCGACGGCCAGCATCATCTTGTCCACGGCCTCTGGCGAGGATTCGTCTGTCATGTGCCCCACGTCGGTGATGTTCATCACCTGCGTGACGCGCAGGCCTTCGAACTCCAGGGCTCGCCTGATCAGGTCGGCCAGCAAGAAGGTGCGGAGGTTGCCCAGATGCGCGAACCTGTAGACGGTCGGGCCGCACGAATACATCTTCACGTGCCCAGGCTCGGCCGGCACCAGCTCCTCGACCTCGCGGGTCAGGCTGTTGTAGAGGCGCATGCGAGCGTCAGGATACCGGCGGGGCTACAGAAGCCGCGTGACCATCGTCCGACAGGCTGCCGGCCGGCGCGGGGGGGATGAGCACGGGGAGGGGTTCCGCGACATCGGCGTGGGCATCGTGTGCCTCCGCAGCGCGATCGTGGTAGACGGCGAGAGCGGTCTTCAGGGCAGGCGTGTGGTACTGACGCCCATCCACTAGGGGGCCGCGCTTGCCTTCGATTACGGCCTCCACGTCCTCTCCTGCGAGGGTCTTGTGCACCTCGAGCGCGTATGCGACTGCCAGCACCTCGTGCCGGTTCGCTTCGAGAAGCTTGGTGGTCTCCTCGAAGAGCTCGCCCAGCCTAGCTTCGATCCGCTGGCCGAGCGTCTCCGGCAACCTGTCGTCCCCCGTCCGCTCGTTCTTGGGTCGCGCACCGCCTATGCCCACCTGGTATGTGACGCCATGAACGGCGATCGTCTTGCCCATCCCGAGATAGCCCTCCATCCCGGTCGCCACCCGGGTGGCCGCTTCGAGGTCTGCAGATACCCCCGAACTGCTGTCGCCATGGAAGAACAAGCGCTCGCCGGCGAGGGATGCGATCGAAACCATGATGTCTGCCTCGAAGTCGGTCTTCCAGGTCGTGTACTGATCCTCCGGCTTCACCGAGGCGACGAGACCCAGGTAGCTGCTGCCCTTCTCTATCGAGGCGAGGTCGATCGTCATGTGCTTCCTGACCCGGTACGCGGTGACGGCATGACACGCTTCGTGAACGGCGATCGCATGTCGTTCCCGGTCGATGTACTCGACGTCTTCGGGTGGTCCAAGCTCCTTCAGATGCTTGGCCCTGATCACGTCCTGCCAGCCGATCGTGTCACCCCCGCGCCCGATCGCCTGGATCAGCGCCTCGTTCACGAGGTCCTTGATCTTGGCTCCCGAGTAGTACGGCGTGATGACGGCCAGCTTCTCGATCTCCTCTGAAGAAAGCTCGTGCCGAACCTTGGCGAAGTAGCCCTCGTACGTTCGGCGACGGCCTTCCTTGGACGTGTACCCCACGCGGTACAACCGATCGATCCGTCCGGGCCGAAGAAGAGCCTCGTCCAGCGCCGCGGGCAGGTTCGTGGCCATGATGACCAGGATCCTGTAGTGAGGCGGCGGCTTGGGGCGCATGCCGAGCAGGCGGCGGATGCGGCGGTTGAAGAAACCTCGGGGCTTCTTGAGGCCGTCCAGTTCGGTGAGGAGACGCTGGAGTGCGAAGGGATCGCCGCGCATCCCTCCCATCCCCATGATGATCCCGTCCCGGACGCGACGCGGTTCTTGATCACCCGACGAGAACCCCATAGACCCTCGGAGCACCTCTAGCCTCGATGCCTCCGACATGTACCCCAGCCCATTGCACACTATGCCGCCGCGGAACGGATCGGCCAGCTTCATCTGGAAACCCGGCCCCTGCCCCATCTGACCTCGATTCCCGAGCGAGTCGGCCTCATCGAAGAAGGCGATCACTCCTCCGTATCGCAGGGCCAGCTTCCGCAGCTTGCGGAAGAGGAGCCACATCTTGAGCAGTCCGATGCCGAAGAACGTGTTGATGAAAGCCCCGGGCTCCACGAACACGAAGGGCTTCTCGGTCTCTCCGGCCATGGCTTGCGCCATGAGCGTCTTGCCCGTGCCAGGCGGCCCCCACAGGAGGATCCCGCGCGGAACGTAGCCGCCCCGTTCCTCGATGATCTTCGGGTCCTCCAGGAAGACCATGTTCTCCTTCACTTTCGCCAGGACATGGTCCTGCCCCCAAACGTCGGAGAAGCGCGTCTCGATGTCGTCGGGCATGTACGTCTCGATGCCGCCACGCGACAGCAGGAAGAAGATCCCGACGAACTGAAGCATCCCGAAGAGGAATCCGAACGCCAGCTGCAAGACCAACGGCATGGCCGCGAAGATCGTGGCCGGAAGCCGGACTATGCCCAGCCACGGCGGATCGATCCCCGTAGCCCGGCCGATGATCGTGCTAAGGACTACGAGGAAGACGGCGTACTTGAACGCGCGGGCCATGCGGAACCGCGTCCAGTCGTTCGCCTTCTTCTGGCGGCGACTCCACGACTCGGCCACCGTCTTGGTCCAGAATCGGTAGTAGCTCGCCCAATGCTCCTGGATGAGGTAGTGGAACTGCCGTACGACCTCGATCACCATGACGACCAGGAGCCACATGTAGTCATCGGCCGCCATGACGATGGCATCGCGGAGCGGCCCTCCTAGCGGCTCCACGGCGGTCGTCCACACAACGGCCAACCCGACCAACCACAGCAGGCCGAAGAACACGATCAGCTTCACGCGGTCCCAGAACGAGACGGGAGCTCGCTTGGTCCGTTCGGAGAGTTTGGGCCTCGAGGGCCTGTCAGCGACCCACCTGTTCCCGCCCCCCGGGCTGCTCACGGGATCACCACCCACGAATCGACTGCGGACTCGATGTCGCCTCGGTGCCTCTCGTAACACGCGGCGCTGCACAGGGCTACGAACACGTATGCCCTGCTGGTAGTGGGATCGACGAGGGCAACCTGATTCACGGTGACGAAATCCTGGGTCAACAGAGCCGCGCCCGTGCCCCCGAGTCCGCCTCGCTGGAGCTGCTCGCTCACGTCCGTTTCCTGCGGCGGTTTCGAAGCGACCTTTTCGAGCGCCCGATGGCGGAACTGGAACACGATGTGGATGCCCCTGATGCCCTTCTCGTTGACCGTGTCGTCGTAGGAAAGAACCGCTGCGCTGCTCTCGTCCTGCAACAGCATGTCAACGGGGAAGAGGTAGTTGCGCAAGGAGGAGTAGCTCGATCCATCCCTGTCCGTCCAACTGAACTCCTGGACCAGAGCGACGCCCTGTGGGAAGTCGGTGTTGAGTCGGTCCGGGTTAAGGACGTGCTCGACGCTTGGCGCCGGGTCCGCGTCGAACCCCACCAGCCATTCGATCGGGTCCGGCGTGTCGGGCTCGGGGCCTGGCCCCTGTCCGAGCAGGGTCGCCTTGTCGTATGTGGTCCACTCCGACGGGACCCTGAAGGCCGTGCGCAGGCCCGAGTTCCTGACGTACGCGTACCGCGGTGCACCACAGGCGGATAACACCAGCATCACGGCGACGAGGGAGCGGATACGCATGAGCTGATTATCGGCCCTGTGGCCCGCTACGGCGAGACCTCTGGGCCAACGGGCCGATCCTCGAAGGGCGTGGATAGGGCGATGGTCGTGCGCGTTGCCACGCCACCCTTCTCGCGGAGGCGGCGGATCAGTTCCTCCAGGTCTCCGGTCGTGCGGGTCCTGACCTTCAAGATGTAGTTGGCCTCACCGGCCACCGAGTAGCAGTCCTCGACCTCGGGGAACTCGGCGACGCGCTCGGGAAGGTCGTCCGGCTGACGGGGGTCCAGGGGCGTGGCCGCGATCAGGGCGGTGACGAACAACCCGACCGCCTCATGGTCGATCATGGCGCGATAGCCGCGGATGACGCCTGCACTCTCGAGCTTGCGGACCCGGTCGTGGACCGCGCTCGCGGACAAGCCGACCTGTCGGGCCAGATCCGAGTAGGTGGCCCGAGCATCCTGCTGGAGAACCCTCAGTATCGCGAGGTCGCGGTCATCCACCCGAACATCGTAGAGGACCGCACCGGTCGGGGGACCCGGCCCCCAGTGGGGGAGCCGAAGTTCCCCCGTCCTGGGGATCGCGCGCCGAGTCCGCGGCGTGGTGTGATGCGCCTCCTCCCCGTGGATGCGGGGAGGGATCGATGGACAGGGTTCGCTTCGAGGTCGTCTCGAAGCCTGGTGGGGGAACACGGAGGCTGGCCCATCTGAGGCCCGAGGATGCCGCGACGTACAGGTCGCTGGTCCGGCCCATGACCCCTCGGATCGAGTCGGTGCTCTCCGGCGGAGTCATGGCGAACAGGGGCGGGCCGCG
>CAZHRY010000092.1:0-8281 GCA_964535065.1 uncultured Actinomycetes bacterium | reverse complement strand
TCGATCCGCTCGGTGTCTGGACGGCCATCCTGGGCTCGTTGTCGATGGCGACGGGTGTCGTGCTCGCGAAGCGATGGACCCTACCCGTGCCTCTCCTCGCCTTCACCGACTGGCAGCTCGCGGCGGGCGGCCTACTCCTCCTCCCCCTCGCGCTCGTCGTCGAGGGGCTGCCGGACGCTCTCGGCCCCGAAGCGACGGCAGGGTACGCGTACCTCGCGCTCGCAGGGGGCGGGCTCGCCTACGCCCTGTGGTTCCGTGGTATCGGCCGGCTCCATCCGGCTGCTGTCTCTCTCCTCGGGTTGCTCTCCCCCGTGGTCGCCCTCCTGGTCGGGTGGGCTGCGCTCGGAGAAACGCTGGCCGCCGCCCAGATGCTCGGCGTCCTCCTCGTGTTCGCGGCCGTGGCGCTCGGTCAGTACGTGGCACCGGCTAAGGTGGTTCTCCTCACCCCGGAGGATCCGGCGGACCCCGGCTGAAGGCGGCTCCACGACGCACTCCCGCCGTCGAGGTTGACCCGGATCGCTTCCACGCCGGAGGGAGTTCAACTTCTCGTGCCACCCATGCGACGGGTCACCTGGCCTCAAGCTAGCCGAGAACCGTCGCCAACCACTGGCCGAATCGGTCGACGTAGGCGTCGACGTCAGCGGCCGTGTGCGCGACCGACAAGCAGGGACCGCCCCACCATCCGAAGTCCCAGATGCCGCGGTTCGCCATGAACACACGCTGGGCGTCTTTGAACCCGGGGACGTCGGCTGCGCGAGCTTCCGCCGCGTCGCGCGGTACGATGGGTGCGGTCGTGTACGCGGCTCGGGTCCCGAGTCGCTGAACCGTCCAGGGCAGATCGACGTTGGCGATAGCGCGTGTGAGACCATCGGCCAACCGCTCGCCCAAGGCGATGGTTCGCTCGTAGGCCTTACGGGTCAGCACGTGCGTGAGGGCGGCCCGCGCCGCAGCGGCGCCCAGCGCGTAGCTCCACATCGTGCCGCCAAGCGCGATCTCGTCCACCGGTTCTCCGCTCACTTCGAACGCCGCATGGGGCGCTTCGATGAGTGCGGCCACCTCCTCGGCGATCCCATATGCGGAGAAGGGGACGATGCCCCCACCGAGGGACTTCCCCAGGACGAACATGTCCGGCTGGAGTCTGTACTCGTTGCTGAGGCCCCCGTAGGCGCTCATGAGCGTCTGCGTCTCGTCGATGAGCAGGAGCGTGCCCGCATCTCGGGTCAGCGCCCGAAGCGCGTCGTGGAAGCCGGGGATGGGTTCGATGAGGCCGATGTTCGTCATGGCGGGCTCGGCGATCACCAGGGCGACGTCGCGAGGCGATAGGGCCCGTTCCAACGCGTTCACGTCGTTGAAAGGGATCACCTCCGTGGTCTCAAGGACCCTCGGATCCGTCCCGTGATACTCGGGCGCGACGCCTTGTCCCGTCGCAACTACGAGGGTGGAGTCGAGGTGTCCGTGATAGTTGGCGTCGAACTTCAGCAGCCGCTCCCGACCCGTTGTTGCGCGGGCGAGGCGGATGCAGTCCTGGATCGACTGGCTCGACGAGAGGGCGAACTGCCACCTCACCCGCGGGAACAGCCGGGACAGTTCCTCGGCTACCCACAGCGCGTCCTCGGTCGGCTGCTGGAACATCGAACCCCGCGCCGCGCGACCTGTGACGGCCTCGACGACCGCCGGCGGAGCGTGTCCGCAGAACGCCAGGCAGATCCCGAGGAGGAAATCGATGTACTCGTGGTCATCGACGTCCCGGAAGCGAGCGCCGTGCGCCTCGGTGACCCAAACGGGCGGGTGAGGGAAGTTGAGAGAGCCGACCCAGGTCGTCGGAACCCCTCCGGGCATCGATCGGCGTGCTCGTTCGCGCAGAGCTGCTGACCGAGGGCGTTCAGCGACGAACCGTTGCTGCTCCTCTTGCTCGATGTGGCGAACCCGCTCGAGGTCGACCCCGGTGCCCCTCATCCTGGCATCGGGAGAGGAGCATACCTGACCCAGCCGCTGCTCAGTTTGGCCCGTGACGGACGTCTGCGCTCGCGCGTTTGGCGTCGAGTCGATGGACTCCACGCTGCCTCCCCGTTCTCTCCACGTGGAGGTAAGGGGGGATACTGTGAGACCTGGATGCTCCAGGTCAGGCGGTCGGGTTGACGAGGCAGGGTCGCTTGATCGGGCTGAGACGGGCAGTTCCTGGCAATGGCCTGCACTCGAACGACGCGTTGTCCGGCGGCGTTCACCACCCGCCGCACGGAGCTCTGGTTTCAACAGGGACGTCGAGCCACAGCCCCAGCCCCGTTGGTGTCGATGGTGAGCGTCATGATGTCGTTCTCGTAGATGAGCGATGCGATCGCTGCCGCCGTGATCGCCGCGTTCGCATCGCTGGTGGGATCGGTGCTCACCTACATCGTCGGCATCAGGCAGATCCGACGCTCCGTCTCTACCTCCAACGGGACCCTCCTCGGACCGGCGCTGGAGTTTCAACCGGGTCCAGGAGCTTCTGGCCGTCAGAGGCGCCTCGCGCGCCAGCCGCCGTCGCAACCCGACCGCGTACGTCCTCTCCAGCCTGATGAAGTGCGGCAGGTGCGGGCACGGCTTCATCGGGACGGGTGCGCACGGCCGGGGCGGGACCTACCGCTACTACACCTGCTTCGCTCGACAGCGGCACGGCACGGCCCGCTGTGATCAGGATCGAATCCCTGCCGACTCGGTGGAGGACGCGATCCTCAGCGTGACCCTCGATGCCCTGTCGGAGACGTCCCTCTTCGAAGAGGTAGCCGAACGCGCGCGGCGCGAGTGGGAACGCAGGCACCCCGGGCGCGAGCGGGAACTTCGCCGGGTGGCCCAGGCCATCGACCAGGAGTGCGCCTCGATCGACCGGTACCTGAGGGCATTCGAGTCGGGCAAGCTGCCCGAGGAGGCGTGCGGCCACCGCGTTCCGGCGCTCCAGCGCGAGATCGTAGCCCTGGCGACCGAGAGGGGGCGTCTCAAGGCTGAGTACGACCTTGCCCCGGCCTTCCCCGACCGAGGACCTCCTCGGGGAGCTCCGGGTGGCTCACCTCCGGGCTCCGAGGAGAAGACCGTAGAGAAGCTCAAGCAGCTGCTGGCCTGCGTGGTCGACACGATCGTCGTGGAGGGCCGGGACCACATCCAGCCCTACTACTTCGTGCCCGGGGTTCTTACAGTGTTCCCTTCGCGGAGGCGGACGGGAATCGAACCCGCCAGGGAGCTCGTCGCCCCCTCTACGGTTTTGAAGACCGCGGGGCCCACCAGGAACCCAGACGCCTCCAACGCCCAGGGTACCGGTCGCCGTACGATGACCTCGTGACCGAGGCCGCCTTCTTCGACCTCGACAAGACGATCGTCTCGAGGTCCTCGTCGCTGGCGCTGTCCCGGCCGCTCTATCGGGCTGGGATGGTCTCGCGCGGGCAGCTCCTCCGTGGCGCCTACGCACAGCTCGTCTACCTGCTGGTCGGGGCGGACGAGCAGAAGATGGAGCGCCTGAAGCAGGGCATGCTGCAACTGACCAAGGGTTGGGACCGGAGGCAGATCGAGCGGCTGGTGCAGGACGTCCTGCTGGACGTGATCGATCCGTACGTCTACCAGGAGGCCCTCGACCTGATAGCGCACCACAAGGACCAGGGGAGGCGGATATACATCGTGTCGAGCTCTCCAGAAGAGGTCGTGAGACCGCTCGCCAGGCACTTCGGTGTGGCTGGCGTCATCGCGACGCGGGCGCGCGTCGGGCCCGACAACAGGTACACGGGGGAGCTCGAGTTCTATGCCTACGGCGAAGAGAAGGCCGAGGCGATCCGCAAGATAGCCGCGCGATCAGGGCTGGACCTGGCCGGCTCCTACGCCTACACGGACTCGATCACTGACCTGCCGATGCTCGAGATCGTGGGCCATCCCGTCGCCGTCAATCCCGACAAGGACCTCCGTCACACCGCGGGGGAGCGGGGCTGGGAGATCCAGGACTTCCAGAACCCGGTCCGGCTGAGGACGCGCATCGCCAGCGCGGTTCCGACTCCCGATCCGGGCCTGATCGCGACCGTGGCAGGTGTCGCGGCGGTCGGGGCCGTTCTCGTGTGGGTCGCCGTTAGATCACGGGCGTCACACCGGCAAGCGGCGTAGCCCGGCGTTCTCCCGTGGTCCCGTCCTGGTTGCCCCGGCCGGCCCGTTGCGGCCTTTCTGCGCCGGGTGTACGTTAGGTACGGATGCCGATAGGCACCCGCGAGGGGAGCAGAACCCACGCGCGAGTCATGCCGCGGGAGGCTTGCCCCAGGACCCGGGACATCGGTTCCCGGCTCCTGGAGCACGAGAGCGGACGGAGCGCTTGATACCTGCTCCCCTCGTTTTGGCCCGGTCCACGAGTCCTTACTAGGCAGGTGTCGGCGGGCGCTGGTACCGGAAGAGCGCTCCCTGCGGCCACGCGTCCGTCCCGGCCCACCCGAACCCCCACTTCTCGAACATGTTCACCACCTGCATGTCCTGGTCGGGTTCGGAGCCGGGCTCGTTGGCCAGAGGGTTGATCTCTATCGAAGCGCCGAATGCCCGGGACGTCAGGGGTCCGTCGGGCGAATCCGGATCCGCCGACGCGATGAAGCAAACGCCTGCACCGACCACCAGCTCGTCCAGGTCCTCCCGGGTAAGCTCCTTCATCGCCTGCTTGAGGAGATAGACCGCCTTGCGATGGCACGTGACTGCTCCCAGTCGCGGGATCGGGGCGGTGATGATGTGTTCCTGGGTCCAGGTGGGGTCTATCTCGATCGACCCCTCGGCTCCCGGCTGAGCCGGGAATTCCCCGAACCTGACCTTGAGCTGGATCGGTGGGAGCTCGCGGTCGTTCGCGCGCAGATACGGGACGTCGCCGGGTGCGCGAACCTCGACGACGGGGAAGGGCGAGTCGGGCGGGATCAGGGGCAGGAAGCTCTCTTCCAGCGTCTCGGCCTCTGCCTGAGGCGTGGCGTTGAACAGGACGTAGCGTTCGCGCGAGACCCCAACCGTCTCGGCTGTAGCGCGTGTCATGAGCACCTCGTACCCGCCCGTCAGCTGATCCGGCAGGGTCCCGATGACCGACACCGAGACCTCGGGCTGGAACTCCAGGGTGGCGCCCTCGCTCAGGCCCCGGAGCGCGGCGGCCGACTCCGAGAAGATCGCCTCGCCCGGCTCCAGGCCTTCCACCAGCCTACGTTCCGGTTCCGGGACGAACGAAGCGAACACAGGCTCCACGCCGGTCACATCCATCGGGATCATGTAAGGATCCTCCGGGTCGTCGATGACCAGGCCGGCGGAGTCCAGAGAGCGTGTCATCCAGGCGATGCCGGCCGTCGCTGTGGTCGCCAGCGACACTTCGGGAACCGTCGTCAGCGTCGAACCGAACCCCTCGGGGAGGCCTCCCGGAACCCACGCCAGCCACGCCTCTCTGGGCGTCGGCCCGGCTGGGGATGCCGGGCTGCCGGTTGGGGTCTGGGTCGTCTCGGCCTGCAGCTCATCCGAACCCAGGTTCCGGGCCACGAACACACCGGAGCTGCCGATCACGAGAATCGCCGCGAAGGTGATGGCGGCTCTGATCAGCGCACGGCGGATCGTTTCGTCCATGCCGGCCAGAGTCTATGCGCTGTCACCCTGAAGCCAGGGGGTGCTCGAGCATCCCGGTGAGGCGTTCGGCACGTTCGAGAGCCCGCCCCACAAGGCCCGCGGCAAGCTCCCTCGTGATGGCGGCCAGCTCTCGCTCCACCGTTCCGCCGAGCTGGGCCGCGCGCCGGCCTACCACTCGGTCCAGCCGTCGGACGGCGGCATCGAGTCGGTCCAGGACGGCCTCCGCCTCCTTGCGCTCGCGGTGCCGGTCGAGCCAGATGACCTCGCCCATGGTCCAACCGTAGCGAGGGGGTGTGACATCCGGATCGGGCACCGGCTCGGGGCGACCAGGCCCTTGAGCGGCGCGCGCAGCGTTACGACCGGCACCGGAAGGGACTACTGGAGCGGGCCGGAACGGTCGTCGTGGTGCATGGGGGCGATGGGCTGGCGCACGATCGTGCGCATCGCGGCCGGTTGTGCGCCGGGGGTCAGATAGATCTCGTGGTGCTTGCCCGTGGGCAGGTAGCCGTTCGTGCGCACGAAGGCGTAGAGGATCTCGAGCGTGGACCTCTCTTTGGCGCACGGGCCCTTGTGGAGAACCTGAGCCGACAGGCCCTCCTCCAGGACCTGGAAACGGACCTGCCGGATCGTCTCGGCGAGCCTCTTCCTCGCGCTTGCGACCTCGGCGAGAGCACGGGTGGCCATCTCCTCGGTGACGACCTCGGGTTGCATGACCATGAGGGTCCAGTCCCAGTCCGACTTGTCGGCGAAGTCCCAGACGCGCGCGTGGGGGATCCACCAGAGGCCCTCGAGTGGCATCACCTCGTATCCGATCTCTTGCGTTCGCTCAACCGCGAGTTCCAGAGCCTTGGACGCGGCGAGGAGCGAATCGGTGGCTTGGCGATATGCCTTGGAGCCGTTGGGGTCTCCGTGCCCGTCGATCAGCAGGAACTGCAGCGGTGGGACCTCCACGAGCTGCGGCTCCTCAGGAGCGACGTACAGCGGACCGAGTTGAGCGGCGTAGTCGACCTTGGTAGCCGTCGCCATCCGCGAACCTCCTGCTCCGGTCCCAGGCTCCCTCAGGCGGCGCGTGGTGGCAGGGGCCGGGGGTCCCGCAGCCTGCGGGCGGGTCGTTAGTCCCTGGCGCGATGGGTCTCCGAGGGGCCCTCAAGCGGCCGGCTGTTCCCCGTACTCGAAGTGCATGCCGTCGGGGATCAGGAAGTTCCCTCCCCAGATGAAGCCCCAGTTTTCGAAGACGCGGACCACCCGGGGGTCCATCGCCGGGGTCTCGTCGCCGAAGCCGTTGGTGGGAGCGTCGATGTCGATCGCGGCCCCGTAGGCGTGTTGAGACGGGGGAGCGGTGTCGGACCGTGCCACCGTCCGGGCCGCGTAGCAGCCCGAGTAGATGTGGATCAGGTGGTCCAGGCCGCGATCCACGAGCTCCTGCAGGGCGCCCTCCAGAGCGGGGAAGAAGGCGACGTTGCACGTCACCTTCCCGAGGATGGGGACCCTGCGTGTCCGGATGTTCTCTGCATGCCATCCGGGAGACACGTTCAAGAAGGCCGGGTCGTCGCTCCGCGGGTAGGCGGAGAACTCGCCGAACACCTGCTTCATGACGACCGGCGGGTTTACACCCGAAGCGACGCGGACATAGCGCGTGCCGCCGGGCTCGACGATGCGGACGTAGGCTTCGTCGGGCGCCAGGGCGCCGATCGCCCGCTGGATCTGCCCATGATCGGCAGAGGCCGGTACGAGCATGTAACGGTCGGTGGTGATGCCCAGGCGTTCGCCGACCTGGCGGCTCACGAGCATCTCCGACCAGCCGACCAGCTCGTCGGGGGCCACAGCGCCGACGGTGACCTCACCGCCGTCGAAGGTCATCACGCCACCGGGGCCGATGCGGCGGAGCGCCGCCGAGGACTCGCCCAGGACGGCGTCACCGCGGGCCAGCGCGGAGATCACGTCGCCGCGAACGGCGTCGGGCAGGAACGGCGCGTACCCGTCCGGGTCCACGGCGAAGGCGTCGATGGGGATGCGAAAGGGGGGCTCCGGCTGGTCCACGATCGTCCCTTCGGCGTCGCGAGAAGAGACCATCCATCGCGTGTCGCCGGCGATGACGACGGCCGCGTCGAAGCCGGGATCGCGGGCGATGCGGTCGCGGAAGCCTTCAGGGAACCCGCCCGGGATCCAGGCGAGCCACGCAGGGACGGGCGCGAGAAGATCGGCAGCGCCCGGAGAGCCGCTCGCCGTGTCGGGCGTGTCGCCTGCCGGGTCGGGCGCCGCCCCGACCGAGCGATCGGATCCGGCCAGCGCGGGAGGTGTACGGGCGTCGCGCGTCCAGAGGAACGCGCCGGCCGAGAGCAGGGCTAGCAGGGCTGCGACGGCGATGGTTCGGCGGCGCCGGGCACGGGCGCGAGCTACTCGGGGCACGCGCTCCAGGCTACGCCTGCCCGGGCCCGGCGCCGCCATACGGGCGACCCAGCAGGTCACGCGCACCGGCGCGCCCGGCCGGTCAGGACCCTGAGCCGGACCGTCGATACGAGACCTCGTCGCGCCCTGTGTCAGACCCTCCCGCTATGGTGCCCGCTCTCCCTCTCTGACTCTGGGAGGGATGTATGGACGACGTGGCCAGGGTGGTCCTGGCGCTGGACGCGCCCGACGGGGCGGAGGAGGTCCTGGACTTCCTCGACAGGTCGGGAAGGGCGCGCGTGGTGGC
>CAZHRY010000091.1:0-8335 GCA_964535065.1 uncultured Actinomycetes bacterium | reverse complement strand
CTAATAACACGCGCCCCAAGCACTGGCCATGACTACGGCGGTCGTTGGACTCGGCGCCCTCCTGGGTCCGGCCTTCACGGGCTTCGTCGCGGATCGCCTTTCGCTCGGAGCCCCCTTCCTGTGCATGGGCGCCTTCTCGGCGGTCATGGTCGCCCTCCTTCTCATCTACCCGTCGCAGGTGGGCCGGGAGCCCGAGCCCAGCCCCCCACTCCTGGACATGCTCCGAGCGATGGGTGCCGACCACATGATGCTGACGAGCGTCATCCTGACGCTCGCGGTTTCGATGATGTGGATGACGACGGACCTGCTCGCTCCGCTTCGGCTGGACGACCATGGCTACTCCGCGTCGGGGATCGGCCTGGCGCTGTCGCTCGCCTCGGTCGCCTTCGTCGGAGCGAGCGCGCTGACTGCGCGTCAGGCCGAGAAGTACGCGACGATCCGCATCTCGGCCGTGTGGACGATCCTGATGGCGGCGGGGATCGCCATCGCGGCTGCGAGCACGAGCACGGCTGCAACCCTGGGCTTCCTGGCCGTGGCCGGTGGCTCGTCGGGCGTTCTCATCGCGCTCACCTATCCGCTCGGCGTGATCGGTGCCCGACGCGGGCACTTCTCGATCGCGGTCGTCGGTGCCCTTCTGAACATGGTGTGGGCGGGAGCCGGGCTGATCGGGCCGGCAGCGGGGGGAGCCGTGTCCGAGGCGCTCGGCGATCAGGCGGCGTTCCTGATCCTGACGTTGGTAGCGGTCGGCAGTGCCTACTGGATGTGGCTGAGGCGCGACCTGGGAGCCGTCGAGCCTCAGGAAGTCGCTGACGCCGCGACGGAGCCGCCAGACTGCTGAGGGCTGGGGAGGGTCTCGACGTGCCGGTGGCCGTGGTCTAGGCTCCGCGTGTTCGCTCGAGCGATGGCGAAGGGGGCACGTCACGGAGGACCGGGCGGTCGCGCGTTCGATCACGCCTTTGCTGGGGGCCGCGATGGCCATCTTCGTCTTCACGGTGGCCATCGGGATCCTGAACGGGACCGACGTGGTCGACCCGAACCACGGCATGCTCATGGCACACGTCCACTCCGGGACCCTCGGGTGGATCACGCTCGCGATCTTCGCGGCGGGAGCTTGGATCTTCATGGCCCCACTGCCGCGGCTGCTACGCGACGGCGCGATCGTGTCGACCGTCCTCTACGTCATCGCCTTCTGGATGAACTCAGAGGTGCTTCGTCCGGTGGTGGGCAGCTTGGTGCTTGCGGCCATCATCTGGTTCGCGGTCTGGGTCTTCCAGCAGAAGTCGGGGCGCGTTCTCTCCGTTCCCAAGCTCTCGATGCTGCTGGCGTCGGTCAACCTCGTGATAGGTGGGATCCTGGGGTCCTTCTCGGCCTCGCGCTCGCGGGCGCGTTCGACGCCTCGGATGGCCTCGCTGGCGCGCACCCCGCGATGATGGTGGTCGGCTACCTGATCCTGGCCGGCGTCGCGATGGACGAGCAGGCTCTGGGCGGGCCCGGCACCGAGAGCGTTCCTCGCTCTGGAGCCATCCAGGCGTGGCTGTTCTTCATCGCGGGCATCGCGCTGGCGGTCGGCGTGCTGCTGGATGTCCAGCCGCTGCTCGGCCTCAACCTGCTCGGCGAGGTCGCCGGCGTCATCATCGTGCTGGTCCGGTTGCGACGGGCGATCTCGGGCGCCGGCTGGCCGGCGGCCTCCGACAAGCTCCACGCTGCGGCGTCCCTGATCTTCTCCATCCCGGCGCTCGCGATCCTGGGCTACCTGATCGTGAAGTACGCGGAGGACTTCGAGGCGGTTCCGCGCGAGCTGATCATCGCGCTTGACCACGCGACATTCATCGGGATCCTCACGAACTCGATCTTCGCCTTGTTGCTGGTGGCCACGGCGTACAAGCGGGACCTGTGGGCTTGGGCGGACAACCTCGTGCTCTGGGGGATCAACCTGGCGCTGGCGGCCTTCATCGGCGGCCTCCTGGCCGAGAAGGCAGGCATCAAGCAGGTCGCCACGCCGATCATGGGAGCGTCGATCTTGCTCGGGTTACTGACCGCGGCGATGCGGATGCGTGCGGAAGGAAACGCCTCCGTGGCCGGGGCGGGGTGAGCAGGTACCCCTACGCGGGCGGGCCGGCGGCGTCACCGAAGCGCTCGACGAACACATAGTCCCAGCCGACGTCGTAGCTCTCGTGATCGGCCGGATCCAGGTCGGGGAGCAGCTCCCACTTCCTGTGCTCCAGATCGACCCGCGTTCCGCCGTCCACCGGCGTGAACGT
This sequence comes from uncultured Actinomycetes bacterium, assembly GCA_964535065.1. GTDB lineage: Bacteria > Actinomycetota > UBA4738 > UBA4738 > HRBIN12 > AC-51. The sequence goes on along the minus strand of CAZHRY010000091.1, from coordinate 6,074 downwards.
GACCTCGACCTCGGTCGGCGAGCGGTCCTCGTCGTTCGGCTTCCAGTCGAAGACCAGCCGGTCCGGCGGCTCGCACACCGTCACTCGTCCCCACTGGCTGTGGGCGCCCGTCGAGAGAACCTCGTAGATGGATCCCTCCGGGCGCCTCTCGAACACCACGTGCTCGGTGGTTTCGTCCTTGTCGGCGTTGGCGCGTGAATGGGTGTCGAGCGGCCACCACGTCTCCATCCCGTTCGTGAACAGGTCGAACGCTGCCTGCGGCGTGAGTCCCACGGTGATGGTCTTTCGGATAGGTGCGGCGGTCATCGGATCCCTCCTACGGGGGGCCAGCGCGAATCGACCTGCTCGATCCGCGTCCGCACCAGGCTCGCCACGATGCGGTCGGGAAGCGGCGCATCTGGCGTGAACATCACCGTTCCCTTGCCCGTCTCGAACCCGGCCACCTCGGCTGCGTGGGCCTGCAGCGCCTCCACGCTCATCACATAGAAGGAGCAGTGGTTCTTCGCGGCGCCCAGCCCCACCAGCGGATGCCCGCGCAGCTTGAAGGTCGGGATGCCGTAGCTGATCCCCTCCGTAGCCTCGGGCACGAGAGCCTGGATGGTGGCCCGCAGATCGCGCAGCGCGCCACGGAACCTGTCCGGCCGGGCTGCGATGTAGCCGTCCACGTCCAGCGCCGTTTCCATCCACCCAAGGGTAGCCTGCACGCCTGCAAGCCGGCAGACGGCAGGGGGGGGACCCATGCAGAAGATCAGCCCCTTCCTTTGGTTCGACGACCAGGCGGAGCAGCCGCTGCCGCGGCCTGATGTACGGATGCAAGGCCGGCGCCCGGTCGGACGGGTTGCGTCGAGGAGCCCCACTGCGGCAATATCAGGCGAAAGGATCGAGGGCCTCCTGGGGGGGTAGGCGCTCCCGAGGAGGTCTTACGTGCGACGTGCAAACACGTTCCTCGTCGCGGCGATGGTCGCGGCGGGGCTGGCTGCTGTCCCGCTTCCCGCGCTCGCCGCTGCGCCGGACCCAGGCGACGGGCTGATCGCCTACGCCGCTGCCGGAGGCGGCGCCATCGAGGGGATGACAGCCTGGACGGCGGCCCCGACAAAGACTCACTGAGAGCTGGTCCCGGGAGCGACATCGTGGTGGGTGGTGACGGTGACGACCTCATCCTCGTCGGTCCCGGACCCGACCTCGCGTGGGGCGAAGAGGGACAGGACTTGCTGATGGGAGATACGGGAGAAGACGAACTGTACGGCGACGAAGGCGACGACGTGGTGGAGGGCGAGGAAGACGCCGACCTGCTGTCCGGGGGACTCGGCTCCGACAAGCTCCGGGGAGGAACCAAGGGCGACGTGCTGACGGGCGGCACTCGGAAGGACGTGATCTTGGGCCAGGGCGGCACCGACACGATCTACGCGAAGGACGGGGTCCACGACCGCGTCGAGGGTGGATCCGGGAAAGACTCGGCCAAGGTGGACGGCGTGGACGCGGTGTCGGGCGTCGAGACCTTCCTCTGACCTGACGACGCGGGCTGACGTCAACGGGGCGAACCGTACGACCCGGCAAGGGCGCCAGATGTCAAGCGGGCGAAGGGTGCTCGCGCGCAGCCATCAACAGGTCGCCGTACCTTCGGAAACCGAGAGCGCGGTAGACCGGCTCGCCCATCTCGGTCGCCTGAAGGACGCCGGTGACGAGGCCTCTCTCGCGGCCCGCAGCCATGGCGGCGATGGAGACCGCTCGCCCGTATCCGCGCCGCCGGTGCGTCTCCAGCGTCCCCACGTTGAACAGCCCCGCCACGCCGTCGCTTCGCTCGGTCGGGGCTCTCGGCGCCACAGGACGGGCAGTTACGCATCTGCGAAGCATAGGGGTCGGCGCACCTAGTCCGGATGCGTCCCTCCCCGGCGAGACGAAACGTCACGTATCAGGCCCGATAGCGCGGAGACGTCTCGAACATGGAGTAGAACGCCCGCGTATCGTTGACGACCTGCCTCCCTCGGGGTTCCACTGTCAAGGTGAAGCTCGATCCCCTCGACCGGGCGGTTCTCGGGGTCCTGCAGGAGGACGGCCGCATCTCGATGCAGCAGCTGGGGGAGCGCGTCGGGCTTTCCCGGGCCGCCACGTACACCCGCGTGCGCCGCCTCGAGGACGCCGGCGTCATCATCCGATACGCGGCGATCGTGGACCCGGAGGCCGCCGGCTTCGACCTGTTGTGCTTCGTAGGGGTCGCGGTCGCCGTCCACTCCCACGAGGTCGTGGAGCGCACGCGCAAGGCTCTCGCGGCCCTCCCGGATGTGCTCGAGTGCCATCACGTCACCGGGCAGTTCGACTATCTGCTGAAGGTGGCGGTGCGCAACCGGCGCGACCTGGAACGCTTCATCGTCGAACGACTGACCCCGGTCCCCGGGATCGAGCGCATCAACACGTCGCTGGTTCTTCACGTTGCGAAGTGGACGACGGCCATCCCCATGGATCAGGAGGAACGATGAATGCCACCATGCACACCTCCGAAGGTGTCACGCGCCGCGTAGAGGAGGCGGCGCGCGCGCAGGCGGCCCTGACCGCCCGCAAACAGGAGATGCGCGCGATGCGGTTCGACACGATCGCCACGCACGGCCTGTTCGGCCTGGAGGAGTCCCTCGCGTCGCAGGGGAGCTTGAACGAGCCGCTCTTCCTCTCGCCCGCCCAGGTGTTCGAGGACTCGGACCACATGGAGGCGGCGCTCGGGTACCTGATCCCGTCATGGACCTACTCGCGGATCGCGAACCCGACCCTGACGGCGCTGGAGGGGACCCTGGCGCTGCTCGAGACCTACGGCTCGGATGTCGAAGCGAGCGCGGTCGTCGCAGCGTCGGGCATGGCCGCGATCCACATGGCGACGAGCCCCTTCCTGGCGTCCGATCCCGCGCTTCCACCGCCCAACGTCGTCGCGTCCGCCCGCTGCTACGGCGGCACGTTCATGCTCTTCACGCGGTACGCGAGGGAGCGTGGCATCGGGATCCGCTGGGTGACGGAGCCGCGCGACATCACCGAGTGGATCTCGAATATCGACGCGGGGACCCGGTTCCTGTACGCGGAAGCTCCGTCCAACCCGTCGCTCGCGATGATCGACGTCCGGGCGGTCGCGAACCTCGCCCACTCGTGCGGCCTGCCGCTGATCGTGGACCCGAGCGTGGCCACCCCCGCACTGATGAGACCTCTCACGATGGGCGCCGACATCGTGGTGCAGTCGCTCAGCAAGGCCATCGGGGGGAGCGGCCTGGCGATCGGGGGGGCGGTGATCGCGCGCCCCGACATCCCCAGTAGGGTGGGTCCGGACGAGATGCGGGCCGACTTCGCGACGCACGTGAAGCTCCTCCCGTTCCGCGATCACGGACCGGCGATGTCGCCGTTCAACGCCGCGATGATCCTGAACGACCTGAGGACGTTGCGCGGTCGCATCGACCGGTGGAGCCGGAGCGCGGAGCGCGTTGCGTCGTTCTTGGAGTCCGATCCTCGGGTCGAGGGGGTCCGCTATCCGGGACTCGAGTCCCACCCGGACCACGATGTGGCCAGGCGCGACATGTGGCTGGCCGACGGCGACGAGTCGGGGCAGCCGGTGAACCGATACGCCTCGCTGCTGTCCTTCGATGTGGCGGGCGGCTCCGCGCGGACGCGCCGCGTCTTCGATTCACTGAGGTTGATCCGCCGGGCCACAGACCTCGGGCGGGTCAAGAGCGTCGCGACGATCCCGGCCATCTCGACGCATCAGCAGCAGGGCGAAGAAGGGCGAGCGCTGGCCGGCATCCCCGAGAATCAGATCCGGCTGTCTGTCGGAGGCGAGGACCCCCTGGATCTGATCGCGGACCTTGAGCGGGCGCTCTCGGCAGCCTAGCTGCGGAGCTTGAGACCCTTCGGGTCGTAGGGGATCTCCGGGAGGATGCGAGCCGTCCGCGGTTCGCCTATCACGTAGACGTTGACGTCAGATCCCGCGGCGATCACCGGCGTGTCCACGTACGCGAGCGCGAGGCTCTTGCCGACGTGGTGCCCGTAGGCGCCCGACGTCACGAGACCCACGAGCTTCCCGTCCAGCCAGATGCCGTCGTCCTGAGAGGCGTCAGCGTCCACGGCGTCCACCTCCAGCAGCACCAGTCGCCGGGCGGGCTCGCCAGCGTCCCGTTCCTTCAGCGCCGCCTCCCGCCCGATGAACTCGCCCTTGTCGAAAGCCACGAACCTATCCAGGCCCGACATCGCGGGCGTGAAGTCCTGCCGGAACTCGGCAGACCAGATGCCGTAGCCCTTCTCGAGACGCAGGCTGTCCACGGCGCGGTCGCCGATGTTGCGGAGGCCGGCCGCCGCGCCCGCCTCGTGCAGCTCGTTCAGCAGCGTCAGGTGTCCGCCGGCCGGCACGACGATCTCATAGCCCAGCTCGCCGGTGAGTGAGATCCGTCCGACCACCGCGCTCGACGACCCGATCTGCATCTCACGAACCGAAAGGAACGGGAGGGTCCCGTTCGAGACGTCTTCATCGGTCAGGCGGGTCAGGATCTCGCGAGACGCAGGTCCCGACACGGAGAACCCCATGCGCTCGTCCGTGATGTTGCGCAGCTCCACGCCGTCACCCATGTGCTGGGAGAACCAGCGCCCGTGCCAGTCCTGCAGGTAGTAGGAGCCGGTGAGCCAGAAGCGGTCTTCGGCCAGCCGTGTGACGGTCAGATCTCCGCGCAGGCGGCCGCTCTCTGCGAGCATCGGCGCGAGGCGGATCCTCCCGACCTCCGGGATGCGAGAGGCCACCATGTGGTCGAGCCACGCGGCGGCTCCGGGGCCGCTCACCTCGTAGCGCGCGTACTGTGCGATCTCGTATGCGCCGGCCGCCTCGCGGACCGCCGCGACCTCCTCGCCCACGATCGGTTCGGCGTTCGACCTGCCCAGCGTCTCGTTCTCCTCGAAATCCTCCGAAGGCGCGAAGTACAGCGGCACCTCCAGCCCCCAGTTCACGGTGAAGCGGGCGCCCGCTGCTCCGAGAGCGTCGTAGCACGGTGTGGTCTTGAGCGGCCTTCCGGCCGGTAGCTCCTCGTTCGGGTAGGCCATGACGAACCGGCGTGAGTAGAACTGAGCGGTCGTGTCGAGGAGGTAGGCGTCCTCGGATGCGAACGCGCCGAAGCGCGCGACGTCCATGCCGAAGACGTCCATGCCGGGGTCGCCGTCGGCGATCCAGTTCGCGAGAGCCAGCCCGATCCCGGCGCCCTGTGAGAAACCGGCCATCACGCCGCACGCCGCCCAGTAGCCGGGCAGGCCCGCGACCGGCCCCACCAGTGGGTTGCCGTCGGGCGTGAACGTGAATGCGCCGTTCACCCATCTCTTGATGCCGACGTCCTGCAGAACCGGGAAGCGTTCGAAACCGATCTGCAACTCGGGAAGGATCCGGTCTATCTCCTCCGGGAACAGCTCGCGGCCGAAGTCCCACGGCGCCCCCTCCGGAGCCCAGTGGCGCGGGTTCCGCTCGTAGATGCCCAGCAGCAGGCCGTTGCCCTCGCGCTGCAGGTACGTGAAGCCCTCCATGTCGGTGGCGGCGGGCATCATGCCCTCTATGGCGGCGATCTGCGGGATGTCCTCGGTGACCAGGAAGTGGTGGACCATCGGAACCAGCGGGTGGTCCACGCCGACCATCCTCCCGATGCGCCGTGCCCACAGCCCGCCGGCGTTGATCACGTGCTCGGCTTCGATCGGGCCCTTCTCGGTGTCCAGCAGCCAGCCGTCCTTCGTCCGGGTCATCCCCAGGACGCGGTTGTGCTGGATCACCTCGGCCCCTCGCCTCTTGGCGGCCCCCGCGTACGCGTAGGTGGCGCCGCTCGGATCGAGCGTGCCCTCGTGCGGGTCGAAGAGCGCGCCCTGCAATCCCTTCGGGTCGATGATCGGGACCATCTCGGCGGCCTCTTCGGGCGTCAGCAGGTACGCCTCTGTGCCCTGCGTGTGGTGCCAGGCCAGCTCCCATTTCAGCCACTGCCAGCGTTCGGGCGTGCCCGCCAGCTCCAGGCCGCCGCACATCTTCAGGCTGACGCTCTGGCCGCTCTCCTCCTCGACCTGCGGATACAGGCCGATCGTGT
>CAZHRY010000090.1:0-8361 GCA_964535065.1 uncultured Actinomycetes bacterium | reverse complement strand
TCCGTACTTCTCCGGATGCGGGTGCAGGTCTGCAGCCGCCGGAACGACCGGCTCGAAGGTGGTCGGGACCAGATCGACCACGCGCGCCTTGGCTCCAGGCACTCCGGTCCAGGCCGAGTCCCCGGGGTTGCGGATCGTCACCCAGACCGACAGAGAGCGGGTGCCGTCCACTAAAGTCGTCTTCAGCGCCGTGCGGTCGAACGTGACGTGGAGCTTGGCCCCACCGGATGTGGGGAGCGTCAGGGTCTCGCCCAAGAATCCCCAGGTGACTTCCTGGAAGGGTGTCGGCGAGGGCGAGTATGGGACGAGCGGGTCGGGCATGGACGGCTGGGTCGTCGGGCCGGTCGATGCGGGAGATGAAGGCACGGGGGATGCGGTCTCCGACGGGCAAGCCGTCAGCAGCGCGGCCGAGACGACGAGAAGAGCGTGGAGGCGATTGGGCATGGAACGCAGCGCAGTCTACCGGCCTCGTGCCATGCTCTCGGCGTGGATGTCTTCGGATTCCTGAAGCTGTATCCGCCCTTCTCGGAGCTCCCCGAGGCCGAGCTGGAGAAGGTCGCCCGGTCCCTGGAGATAGCCCACTACCCCGCAGGGGAGGTGATCCTTCGCCAGGAAGGCCAGCCAGCGGAGGCCCTTCACATCGTACGGAAGGGCGCCGTGGAGCTGCTGGATGACGGCGTCGTCCTGGATCTCCTCGGAGAGGGAGAGGTCTTCGGGCAGTTCTCACTGCTGGCGCACGACAGCCCCCGCGTCACGGTCAGGGCTCACGAGGACTCCCTCTGCTACCTGATCCCCGAGCCGAAGGCCGGCCAGCTCCTGAGGTCTGCGCCCGGGATGTCGTTCGTCCTGGCGAGCATGCGCCAGCGCCTCCGCGCCGTCGCAGAGCAGGCCGGCCACGAAGCGGGCGACCCTCGGTACCGGACCGTCACCTCCCTGGTCCGGCGTTCGCCGGTGACGGCCGATCCGGCCACGACGATCGCCGAGGCGGCCCAGCTCATGACCGACCAGCGGGTCTCGTCCCTCCTTATCCCCGGGCCGGATGGGTGGAGGATCGTCACCGACCGCGACCTGCGCGCCAGGGTCGTCGCGGCGCGCGGTGACATCGATCGTCCCGTGACGGAGGTCGCCTCCTTCCCCGTGCACACGATCCCGTCCACCACGCTGTCAGGCGACGCCCTGACCGAGATGCTGGCGCGAGGGGTCCATCACCTGCCGGTCGTGGAGGGCCGCGAGATCGTCGGCGTGATCACCGACACGGACCTGATGGGTCTCGGCCGTCACACGCCCTTCGCGCTCAAGAGCGCGATCCGCCGGGCCGGCGACGCGTCGGCCGTGGCAGACGTGGGCAGGGAGCTGCCCCTCGTGGTCGCCGATCTGGTGGAGGCTTCCATGGACCCGATGGACGTCGGCAGGGTCGTGGCGCTAGTGGTCGATGCGCTGACCGAGCGCTTGATCGAGCTGGCCGTGGCGGAGCAGGGCGATCCTCCGGTCCCGTTCGCTTGGCTGGAGTTGGGCGCCGCTGCACGGCACGAGCAGGCCTTGAAGACCGACCAGGACCATGCGCTCGCGTTCGACCCTGAAGGAGCCTCGCCCTCCGAGTGCGAGGAGTACTTCGGGAACCTGGCTGAAGCGGTCGCCGCCGGTCTCGAGTCCGCGGGCATCCCTCGCTGCAAGGGAGACGCGATGGCCACCCACCCGGCGATGCGCCGGCCGCTTCCCGAGTGGACGGCACGCTTCCGCGGATGGGTGAACCAGCCCTGGGCAGACTCGAGCGTGCTCTCATCGATCGGATTCGACTTCCGGCAGGTCGCTGGCGCCCTCGACGCCGAGCCGGCTATGAACGCGGCTGTGCTCGAAGCCCGCGCACATCCGGCGTTCCTCAGGCTGCTCGCCAGGCTCGCCACGACGCTGAAGCCACCGACGGGCTTCTTCGGCAACCTCGTGGTGGAGGCCGAGGGCGAGCACGCGGGCCGTTTGGACGTCAAACACGGCGGCATAACCATCATCACGAGCCTCGCGCGCGCGTGGGGCATCATGGCCGGCTCCAGCGCCAAGGGCACGCGGGCGAGGCTCCAGGCCGCCGCCGATACGGGGATCCTCGAGGGAACCGAGGCCTCGGAGCTGACGGACGCCTTCAGGTTCCTGTGGGAGATCCGCCTGCGGCATCAGGCGGCGATGGTACGCGCGGGCGAACCACCGGATGACTTCGTGGATCCGTCGGGTCTCGGAGCCGTGGAGCGAGGGGGCCTGAAGGAGGCCTTCCGGGTGATCACGGGGGCACAGAGGCGCCTCGCAGCCGAGGTCGGACTGGAGCCTCGATAGCCCTAGTCCAGCTCGGCGCCCATCGCGTGGAACCCGCCGTCCACGTGAAGGATCTCGCCGGTGATCCCCGAGGACAGGTCCGAAAGGAGGAACGCGACCGCGTTGCCCACAGGCGTGGGGTCTTCCGGATCCCAGCCCAGCGGGGCGCGCCGCTCCCACGTGCCGCTTATGCGGTCGAACCCGGGGATCCCCTTGCCGGCCATCGTCTTGATGGGCCCCGCGCTGACGGCGTTCACTCGCACGCCCTTCGGCCCGAGGTCGCGCGCGAGGTACCGGGTGACCGATTCGAGGCCGGCCTTCGCCACCCCCATCCAGTCGTAGATCGGCCAGGCGACCGTCGCATCGAAGTCCAGGGACACCACCGAGGCCTTCCCGGCCTTCTCCATCAGAGGGAGCATCCCGACGGCCAGGGCCTTCAGCGAGTACGCGCTGGTCTGCACCGCGGTGGCGACGCTCTCCCAGGGCGTGTTGAGGAAGTTGCCGCCCAGGGCGTCCTGCGGAGCGAACGCTATGGCATGCAGGAAGCCGTCCATGGCGCCCCACCGGCTCTCCAGCTCAGCCGCCACCGCCGCGATCTGCTCGTCGTCGTTCGCGTCCATCTCCAGGACGTCCGGGGGATCAGGCAGGCGGCGGGCCGTCTTCTGCGTGAGGCTGACCGTGCGGCCGAAGTTGGTCAGGACGATCTGACCTCCCTGCTCCTGTACGGCCCGGGCGGCGGCGAACGCGATGGACGGCGGGGTGAGGACCCCGGTGACCCGGACGCGCTGCCCGCCCAGGAGCACCGGGCGAGACTACCGGCGGCCCCCGCGGAGGGTCAACGCGTGGGCCGCCGGGGGGCGTACCATCCGCCGGATGGATCTGGGCATAGCGGGCAAGGTCGCGCTGGTCACGGCGGCGTCCAAGGGTTTGGGACGTGGTGCAGCCCTCGCCCTCTCGGGCGAGGGCTGCAAGGTCGCCATCTGCGCCCGCACGCCCGGCCCGCTGCAGGCCACCGCAGCCGAGCTCGGACCCGACACGCTGGCGGTGGAAGCCGATGTAACCGAGCCTGAGGCGCCGGCGCGCCTGGTCGCCGCCACGGTCGAGCGCTTCGGGCGCCTAGACATACTCGTCGCCAATGCGGGGGGGCCTCCGCAGGCCCGCGCGTTGGAGGTCGAGGACGACCAGATGCGAGCGGCGATCGAGGCCAACATGCTGACCTCGATCCGCCTGGTACGCGAGGCGCTCCCCTACATGCGGGCGACAGGATGGGGACGCATCGTCCTGCTGACCTCTGTCGCCGTGAAGCAGCCGCTTCCGACCTTGGCCTACTCGAACGCCGCCCGGACGGGCCTGTGGGCATGGGCCAAGACAGCCGCGCAGGATCTGGCCGGGGAGGGCATCACCCTCAACCTGGTCTGCCCGGGCCTTCACGCGACCGACCGTGTGCGCGAACTGAACCTCGAGGGGCGTCTCGGCGACCCCGAGAACTTCGGGCGCGTCGTCGCTTTCCTCTGCTCGACATCGGCCGATTTCGTCTCGGGCGCCGCACTTCAGGTCGACGGCGCAGGTACCCTTGGGCTCCTGTGATGAACACCGAGACAACGGAACTCGCCGACCGGCTCTGGGAAGGGCTCTTGGAGATCAATCCCCTCCAGGGGACCTACTGCGGCGACGAACGCCGCGACCATCTGCTCCCGGACCCGAGCGAGGCCGGGCGGGCGCGCGCTTACTCCATCTTCCGATCCGCCCTCTCGGACGCGCAGGAGACGGATCGCACCGGCCTGGGTGAAGAGGACCTCGCGACCCTGGACATCATCGAGGCGATCTGCCGCCGGTTCTTGTCGGAGTTGGAACTCCGTCTGGACAGGTTCTACGTTTCCAACCACATCTCAGGGCCCACGACGCTCCTGGGCGAGATCTCATCGATACAACAGGTTGACACGCCCGAAAGGCTCGACAGGTACATCTCGCGCCTCTCGGCCTTCGGCACCCACATGTCCGCCTGGGAAGACGTCATCTCCGAAGCGGCGGCGACAGGCGTCCTCGCGCCGAGGATCATCGCAGAGAGATCCGTCGCCCAGCTCGAGCGGATCCTCGCTCTTCCGGCGAACGAGTCCCCGGCCATGGCGCCACTCCGCAGCGACGAGGACCGTGAGCGGGTCGCCACCGTCGTTTCCGATGTCGTGTATCCAGCTCTGGCCCGCTTCCGCGACGCCCTTCGCACCGTGTACCTGCCCGCGGCGACCGAGACCATCGGGATGTCCGCGCTGCCGGACGGGGACGTGCTCTACGCCTCGCAGGTCGGAGGGTGGACCTCGCTCGAACTGGACCCGAAGCAGGTACACGCGATCGGCGTGGAGCGCTTCGAAGCGATCCAGGAAGCCAGAAGGGAGGTCGCCCGAGGGCTCGGATACCGCGACCCCGCCGCGGCTATCGCCGAGCGCACAGCAGCCGGCGCCAACACGGCCGCGACGCGAGAAGAGCTGCTCGCCCTTGCCGAGGATCAGGTTGCGCGCAGCTGGGAGGTCGCGCCCAGGTTCTTCGGCCGGCTCCCGCGCGAGAACTGCGAGGTCCGGGCCGTCGAGTCGTTCCGCGAGGCCGACGAGCCCTTCGCCTTCTACATCGCCCCCACGGAGGACGGGTCGCGCAAGGGCGTCTACTACGTGAACACGTTCAAGCTGGACGACAGGGCGCTCCACCACGTGGCGAGCACGACGTACCACGAGGCCAATCCAGGGCACCACTTCCAGATCGCGCTGGAGCAGGAGATCCGCGACCGGCCGGCCCTCCGGAGGTTCGGGGCGGGGCTGGCGGCCGCTTCGTTCGTCGAGGGGTGGGGCCTGTACTCGGAGCTTCTGGCCGACGAGATGGGCCTCTATGCCGATGACTGGGAGCGGATGGGGATGCTCGAGAACCAGGCCCACCGCGCCGCTCGCCTGATAACCGACACGGGCATACACGCACTCGGTTGGACCCGCGATGCGGCCGTTGCAAAGCTGGAGGAAGGCGGTCAGACCCATACCGACTCCGTGATCGAGGTGGATCGCTACATCGGATGGCCGGGCCAAGCCCTCTGTTACATGATCGGCATGATCGAGATACGGAAGGCGAGAGAGACCACGGCCGAACGCGAGGGTTCGTCCTTCTCGCTGCAGGACTTCCATGACAGGGTCCTGGCCCATGGGCAGCTTCCCTTGCCCGCATTCCGCAGGATCTTCGGGACCGGCGCCTGAGGCGCCAAGGGACGACAGGAGGCTGACATGCAGGTTGAGATCGAGGCAGGTCCATCCTTCGCGATGGGGACGATAGCCCTGGGAGCCGGCCAGGAGGTCAAGGTCGAGGCCGGGGCGATGGCGTCCATGTCCGGCGGCGTCGAGATCGAGACCTCGATGGGCGCGGGCGGGTTGCTCGGCGGGCTGAAGAGGTCCGTGCTCGGCGGTGAGAGCTTCTTCATCAACACGTTCAAGGCACCTCAGGGTGGTCACGTCGCCGTTGCCGCGAAGCTCCCGGGGGACATGCGGGTCCTCAAGCTGACCGGCGGGGCGCATTTCGTCCAGTCGGGCTCGTGGATCGCCTCAGACCCGGCCATCGACGTGGACACCAAGTGGGGCGGTGCGAAGACGTTCTTCGGAGGCGAAGGCCTGTTCCTTCTGAAGTGCAGCGGCAGCGGCGACGTCCTGGTGTCCAGCTACGGGGCCATCCTCGAGCGGCAGATAGGGCCCGGCGAGTCCCTGGTGGTCGACACAGGCCACGTCGTGGCGTTCCCGGACGGGATGACATACGCGGTCGAGAAGGCCGGCAACTGGAAGTCTGCCATCCTCGGGGCCGAGGGCCTGGTCACCAGGTTCTCCGGGCCGGGCGTCGTGTGGCTGCAGACCCGCAGCCCACGAGACCTGATCGGTTGGCTGACCGCCAACATGCCGGGACAGCGCGCCTGAAGTTGCCCGCTCCGGGGGCATCCGGCGTACCCTTGGAGTCATGCCGGCACGCAACCTCGACGCCGAGGAGATCGAGAGAGCGCTTGCCGCAGCCCTGGGTATAGCGGGGCAACACGACGAGCTGGGCGAGGTGCTGGCCGGCATCGCGACCCTGCTCGGTGCGCGCTATCCGGTGAGCCGCGTCAGCGTGCGCACCCACGACCCCGCCGACGACAGCGTCCTCACGGCGGCCGTTTGGACCGGCGGCGCTCCCACCCAGATCGCTCCCGGTATCCGGCTCCCGGCCAAGGCAACCTCGTACTACGAGGTCGATCGGAGAGGCGGGGCCATCCTGTCCGGCTGGAAGGACGAGGCCGGAGCGCCGCTGCTCGACCGGATGATCCACGAGGAGGGGAACGAGTCCTGGGTGGTGATCCCGCTGCGCAAAGACGAGCGCTTGGCCGGGTTGCTGACGGTCGCAGCCTCGGCCGCCGACGCGTTCGAGATCCCCGACCTCCCCTTCTTCGAGGCTCTGGGGGCGGCCCTTGGCGAGCGGCTGTTGAAGCTCGCCGCGCGGCCTCCCGAGGCCTGACCCGGCGCTCGTTCACAGGGTCCTTAGGTAACCTCGTGCTCCATGGGGGGACCGATCATCCGGACCGAAGGCGTCGTGAAGAGCTTCGGCTCCGTGCGCGCTCTCAAGGGGATCGACCTGGAGGTGGAGCCGGGGACCGTGTTCGGGCTCCTCGGGCCCAACGGAGCCGGCAAGACCACGGCCGTCCGCATCCTGACCACGCTGCTGCAGCCCGACGAGGGCCGGGCCGAGGTCGCCGGCTACCACGTGGTGAAGGACGCCGAGGCACTCCGGACCGCCGTGGGACTGGCGGGACAGAGCGCAGCGGTGGACGCCAACCTGACGGGCTTCGAGAACCTCGTGATGGTGGGGCGGCTGTACCACCTGTCGAAGGCGGAGGCGAAGCGCCGGGCGGCCGACGTCCTGGAACGGTTCGGATTGACCGAAGCTGGCGGCCGCCCGGCGCGGACCTACTCGGGAGGCATGAAGCGCAGGCTCGACCTGGGCGCTTCCCTGGTCGGACGTCCCCGGGTCCTCTTCCTCGACGAGCCGACCACCGGTCTGGACCCACGCAGCCGCCTCGATCTGTGGGACCTGATCCGAGAACTGCGGAGCGAGGGCATCACGCTGATGCTCACCACGCAGTACCTGGAAGAGGCCGATATGCTCGCCGACCGCATCGCCGTGATCGACCTGGGCTCGGTGATCGCCGAAGGAACCTCCGACGAGCTGAAGGCCAAGATCGGCGGCGAGGTCCTCGAGCTTTCCGTCCTCGACAGAGGCCAGACCCGCGAGGCCGTATCGGCCCTCGCGGGTTTGGGAGGCGATCCGAAGATCGACGAGGAGGCCGGCCGCATCCGCATCCCGGTCGGGAACGACGGCACCGGGATCCTGATCGAGGCGGTCCGCAGGCTGGACACCGCTGCCATCGGCGTGGAGACCCTGGCGGTGCACAGACCGACGCTCGACGACGTGTTCCTGGTGCTCACGGGGCACTCGGCCGAGGACGCTGCCGAAGAAGGCCGGGCTCCGCGGGAGCGGGAGCGCCCGAAGAGGGGTGAAAGATGAGCGACGCTCCTGCGATAACCCTGAGCATGCGCATCAAGTGGGCGTTCGCGGACGCCTTCGTGGTGGCGTGGCGAGACCTGATGAAGTTCGTCCGGATCCCGGCCCTGTTCGTCTTCTCGATCGTCCAGCCGATCATGTTCGTCCTGTTGTTCCGGTACGTGTTCGCCGGCAACGTGACCAACCTGCCGGGCATCGACTACGTGAACTACCTGTTGCCCGGGATCTTCGTGCAGACGGCCATCTTCGGCTCCACCGCGACGGGGATCGGGCTCGCCGAGGATCTGGCCAGCGGGATCGTCGACAGGTTCCGCTCGCTTCCCATGGCCCGGTCTGCGGTCCTGACGGGCCGCACCGCCACAGACCTCGTCCGCAACGTGGTCGTGGTGCTGCTGATGATCGGCATCGGATACCTGGTCGGGTTCTCCTTCGAGAACGGGTTCCTGCCTGCGGTAGCGGCCATCGGGCTCACGGTTTCGATCGGGTTCGCGTTCTCGTGGATCTCGG
>CAZHRY010000089.1:6587-8832 GCA_964535065.1 uncultured Actinomycetes bacterium | reverse complement strand
CGAAGCCCTGGGGGGCTCGTTCGACAGGCTGGAGCGGATACTGCAGGTCACCGTCTACGTGGCGGCGGTCCCGGGGTTCACCGACCATCCGAAAGTGGCGAACGGCGCCAGTGAACTCCTGGTGTCGGTGCTGGGAGACGCCGGGAAGCACGCGCGCGCCGCCGTCGGGATGTCCTCGCTGCCTCTGGGGGCCTGCGTCGAGGTGGCGTTGACGGCCGCGGTCACTCCTGCCTGAGGAACCTCAGGTCGCCCTCGCGCCGCGTGATCTTCTGGCGATCCATCCACTCGGCAAGCGGGAGCGCGTACTTGCGGCTGGTCCCCAGGGCCTCGCGGAGCGCGCTGACCGTGACACCGTCCGTTCGCTCTCGGACAAGTGCGATCGCGTCTTCCACGAACGCCTTGCGGAGCACGATGGTTTCCGAGATGCGAACGACGGCTCCCTGCCTGGCGGCGGCGTCCATGAGGTCTCTGGGTATGCCCGCGGCGAGCAGCTCGGGGACGGTCGGGGGGGTCGGCGTCTCGCCGATGGCGGAAAGGAGCCTGGCCAAGTCTTCCTCCGCCAGGTCCACCGAGTGCGCCTGGGCACGCACCGCGGTAGCCGACCTGTAGACGCCCGGCATCTCATCGAGCAGGGCATCGATGAGGGCGGGATCACCCGGGGCGCCGGCCTCGCGGAGCACGCCGGCGGCAGCATCGCGAACATCCGCGAGGCCGGCGCCCTCCTCCAGAGGGTGTTCGGCGTGGTGGTGCTCGAGCATGCGGGTGACGGTCGCTGTGACCCGGTCCCTCAGGCCCGGAGCTACGCACCATGTTCCGGAGTGCAGGTCTCTCGGCGGCGCGGCTCCGGTGACGCGCTGGAGGTCGCGCGCACGGACCGCGCCGGACTCCTCCACGGTCAGGCGAGCGAGAAGCTCGCGAGCTTCGGGTGTGGGCCCTTCTTGCAGGGCGTGGCGCCGCCGCGCCAGCATCTCCAGGTGCTCGGGCTGCGCGAAGCCGCGCGGCGGCGCCACCTGTAGCACGGTGCCCCCGCCCACCGTTGCTCTTCGTCCGGCCTCCCTCAGCACGAACCTGTCGCCGACGTCTAGCACCAGCGGTTCTCTCGTGCGCGCTCGGAGGAACATGATCCCGTCGGAGCTCACGGCGAGCTGTATCAGGGCGTCGCTTTCCGCGGCCCCCACGTACACCTTGTACGCGCCCTTCGACGGGATGGCGTCCAGCCCGCGCACGGGCGCGACCGAGGCGTCGAAGATCGTGGACGGCCGCCAAAGGGCCGGCTCGCCGATCACGTAGCCGCGCCGGACCCTTTCCTTGTCTACCCCCACCAGGTTGGCGGCCACCCGCGTGACCGGACCGGCCTCTTCCTCTCGTGTCTTGTGCGTCTGAAGCCCCCGGATGCGCGCCCGCCCCGCGGTCGGGTACACATCGACTTCCTCACCAACCCGCAGGTTGCCGCCCGTCAGCGTTCCCGTGACGACCGTTCCTGCGCCCTTGATCGTGAAGACGCGGTCGATGAACAGGCGGGTGCGGCCCTGCGGTGGAGGCGGCGCGAGCTCGAGCATCCGGTCGAGGGCCACGGCGAGTTCGTCCAGGCCCTCGCCGGTCCGGGAGGAAACCGGGACGAGTGGCGCTTGCTCCAGCACCGTTCCCGCGACACGCTCGCGGATCTCTCCCTCGGCGAGGGCTAGGGTCTCGGCGTCCACGAGGTCGCACTTCGTCAGCGCTATGACCCCGCCGGAGATCCCGAGCACGTCGAGGATCTGAAGGTGCTCCTCCGACTGGGGCTTCCAGCCCTCGTCGGCCGCGACCACGAACATGACGAGCCTCACGGGACCGACGCCGGCGAGCATGTTCCGAACGAACCTCTCGTGTCCGGGGACGTCCACGAATCCGATCTCTCGACCCGACGGCAGCTCGCACCACGCGTACCCGAGGTCGATCGTGAGACCTCTCCTCTTCTCCTCCTCCAAGCGGTCGGGGTCCATGCCCGTGAGCCGGACGATCAAGGATGACTTGCCGTGATCCACGTGACCGGCCGTGGCGATGACGCGCAGCTCGCCGGTCATATCAGTCGTCCTCGAAGTCGTCGCCTTCCAGGGCGTAGTGGACCGCGCGTGCCAGGTGTGGCACCTGCTCGTCGGTGACCGTGCGAGCGTCGAGCAGCACGTGGTCGTCGGCGACGCGGCACAGGACGGCAGGTGAGCCCGTCCGCAGCCGGGCGGCGAACGCGGCCGGATCGGGCACGCGG
>CAZHRY010000089.1:0-6577 GCA_964535065.1 uncultured Actinomycetes bacterium | reverse complement strand
GAGCGACTGGGACGACGAACGTTCCCAGACCCCGTGGCTCGATGAGAAGGGGATCGAGCTGGTGCGGGGGCGGGGCCGCCTCGGCGGCGAGCGCCGCGTCGAGGTCGACACCGGAGAGGGCACGCGGACCCTCACCGCCCAGGAGGGAAGCGTAAGGCCGGGGAAGGACCCGCCTCCGGCCACCGACTCGCTCTTCACGACGTGCGCGCCTTCGAGGTCCCCGCCGATCTCCTCGGAGATGCGGTGGGCTCGAGACGCCAGGGTCTCCTGCGTTTCGTGGAGCATCCTGTGGACCGGCACGTCCAGGTGCTTGCCCGTCGCGTAGAGGAAGAGCGTCGCTTCCAGCGCCGCGAGCTGGAGCTTGTCCACGCGAACGGCGCGAGCTATGGGGTGCTTGCGCAGCCGGACGATCAGATCGGCGCTGCCCACCACGCACCCGGCCTGCGGGCCGCCCAGGAGCTTGTCCCCGCTGAAGGTGACGGCGTCCGCGCCCTGTTCCAGTGCATCCTGGACCGTCGGCTCGTCGCCCGGGAAACCCCTCTCGCGGTCGAGGAGCCCCGAGCCCACGTCGTAGACGAAGGGGATCTTGTGCTTGGCAGCCAGCCCGGCGAGCTGTTTGGGTTCGGCCTCTGCCGTGAACCCCACCATCCTGTAGTTCGACGTGTGGACCTTCAGGATCGCGGCGGTCCGCGCTGTGAGGGCTGCGCGGTAGTCGGCGAGACGCGTCCGGTTGGTGGTGCCGACCTCGACCATCCTGGCTCCGCTCGCTGCGAGCACGTCGGGGATGCGGAACTCTCCGCCGATCTCGACCAGCTCACCGCGGGAGACGAGCACCCGCTTACCCTTGGCGATGGCGGCCAGCGTCAGGAGCAGAGCTGCAGCGCAGTTGTTCACGACCAGGGCGTCCTCGGCACCGGTGATCGCGGCCAGCATGATCTCGGCTCTGCCCGATCGCTTGCCCCTGCCCCCCGAGCTCCGATCGATCTCCAGGTCGGCGTAGGTTCGCGCCGCTCGCGACACGGCCTGAACGGCCGTGTTCGCGAGCGGCGCCCGCCCGAGGTTGGTGTGCAGCACCACGCCGGTCGCGTTGATGATCGGGGTGAGCCCGCCAGCCACGGCCGAGGCTCGAGCCGCGGCGACCGCCAGGATCTCGTCGCCGGGTGGGGGCTCCGTGCCACGGGCCGCCGCCCGCCTGACCTCCTCCAGGGTTGCGGACAAGGTGTGCTTCAGGAGCGGTCGTCCGAGCACCGCCGCCGCCTTCTTGCCGGGCTCGGTGCGCAGCAGCGAATCGACGGAGGGAACCTTCCTGCGGACATCAGCGCTGCCTGTCACCCCGGCAGCCTACCTCCGGCAGCGGCCCGCGTTCCCCGGCCCTCCGCGGCGTTCCCCGGCGTCCCGGCCCCCTGCCCCACACGGTGCGATCCCCAACAGCATGCCCGCCCGGACGCCCGAGGCCGCACCCTGCGTGCCAGCCGCTAAGATGCCCCCCACGATGGACACCGATGTGCGCCCGGCATTCCAGAGCCACGAGCTGACCTCCATGGTCCGCGGGGGCGGCATCGATATCGTCCCGGCCGGGGACCTGTCGACCGAGGAGATGATCCTCAACATCGGGCCCCAGCATCCGTCCACCCACGGAGTGCTCCGCATCGTCATCGAGCTTGACGGAGAGGTGATCACGAAAGCCGAGCCCGTCATCGGCTACATGCACCGCGGCGCGGAGAAGCTGGCCGAGTACCGCGACGCGCGCCAGACCCTCGTCCTGATGAACCGGCACGACTGGCTGAGCGCCTTCAACAACGAGCTCGGCTGGACCATCGCCGTCGAGCGGCTCCTGGGGATCGAGGTCCCCGATCGCGCGCAGTGGATCCGAACGATGTTCGCCGAGTGGAACCGGATCATGAACCACCTGATGTTCATGGGCTCCTACCCGCTCGAGCTGGGCGCCATGACCCCGATCTTCTATGCCTTCCGCGGCCGCGAGAAGGTGCAGGACCTGATCGAGTCCGCGACGGGTGCCCGGATGCACCACTCGTATGCTCGGGTGGGCGGCCTCAAGGACGACCTGCCTCGCGGATTCTTGAAGCAGGCCTCCGGCGTCCTCCAGGCCGTCCGCGACGAGGCCAAAGAGTTCGAGAACCTGATCATGGGCAACGAGATCATCTTCGCTCGCTGCCGCGACGTTGGAGTCATCCCCATGGACGTCGCGATCGCGTACGGGTGTTCGGGCCCAACCGCTCAGGGCAGTGGCCTGGCGATGGATCCGCGCAAGGACGAGCCCTATGAGAAATATGCCGAGGTCGAGTTCGACGTGCCGGTAGGCGAGCGTGGCGACGCCTACGACCGCCTGTGGGTGCTGGTCGAGCGCATCAAGCAGAGCTGCAACATCATCGAGCAGTGCATGGACAAGCTCCCCCCCGGCGCGTACCGGGCGTCGGGACTTCCGAAGAAGCTCACCATCCCTGAAGGCGAGATCTACGTTCGCACCGAGAACCCGCTCGGGGTGATGGGCTACTACGTGGTAGGGGAGGGCAAGAAGTACCCCTATCGCGTCAAGATGCGCACTGCGAGCTTCTCGAACATCAGCGTACTGCCGGCGATCCTGCCGGGAGCGCTCGTGCCGGACCTCATCTCGATCCTGGGTTCGATCTTCTTCGTGGTCGGCGACGTCGACAAGTAGCGGGACGGTCGGCACCACCCGGTATCCTGCAACCCATGGCACTTCCCTCCCAAAGCGAGGACTTCCCCGGTTGGTATCAGGAGGTCGTCCGCCAGGCGGACTTGGCGGAGAACTCGCTCGCGCGCGGGACGATGGTCATCAAGCCCTACGGATTCGCCATATGGGAGGCGATCCAGGGCGCGATGGACGCCGAGATCAAACGAACGGGCCACCAGAACCTCTACTTCCCCATGTTCATCCCCTCTCGCTTGATCGAGCGCGAGAAGGAGCACGTCGAGGGCTTCGCCCCTGAGGTCGCCGTCGTCACCCACGCAGGCGGCGAGGAGCTGGGCGAGCCGCTGATCGTTCGGCCCACCTCCGAGACCATCATCTGGGACACCTACTCGCGCTGGGTTCAGAGCTACCGGGACCTGCCGCTCCTTTACAACCAGTGGGCGAACATCGTTCGCTGGGAGCTGCGCCCCAGGCTCTTCCTGAGGACCACCGAGTTCCTCTGGCAGGAGGGTCACACCGCCCACGAGACCGCCGAGGAGGCCTGGGAGGAGACCCTCCGCATGTTGGAGGCCTACCGCGAGGTGGTCGAGGGCACCATGGCCGTCCCCGTGCACAAGGGGCGGAAGACCGCGGCCGAGCGGTTCCCCGGTGCCGTCGAGACGCTGACCATCGAGGCCCTGATGCGAGACCGGAAGGCTCTGCAGTCGGGCACCTCTCACTACCTCGGGCAGAACTTCGCCCGGGCGTACGGGGTGAAGTTCTTGGGCCGCGATGGCGAAGAGCACTTCGCGGAGGCCACCTCATGGGGCACGTCCACCCGGTTGGTCGGCGGGTTGATCATGACCCATGGGGACGACAAGGGCTTGCGGCTGCCTCCGAAGGTGGCGCCCGTCCACGTCGTGATCGTGCCCATCGTCGGTGGCGACTCCGGCGAGGATCCGATCCGCTTCGCTGCGAAGCTGAATACCGAGCTGGAGCAGGTCATCTGGGACGGCAGGCGGCTCAAGGTCGAGCTGGACGACCGTGACGAGCGGCCGGGCTTCAAGTTCGCGGACGCGGAGCTGCGTGGGATCCCGGTAAGGATCGAGGTGGGCAAGCGCGACATGCAGAAGGACGAGATCACCGTCGTGCGCCGCGACTCGGGGGAGAAGTGGCAAGAGTCGCGAGGAGCCATCGGCAAGAAGCTCCCCGCCCTCCTCGACCAGATCCAGCAGGCGCTGTTCGAGGATGCGGTGGCTTTCCGTGATGCGCACACCCACGGGGCGAGCAGCTACGACGAACTGCGCGAGGCGATAGCCGAGGACGGCGGGTTCGTTACAGGGGCGTGGTGCGGCGGAGCCGAGTGCGAGGCCAAGGTGAAAGCCGAGACGAAGGCGACGATCAGGTTCCTTCCCTTGGAGGCCTCGAAGCCCGGCTCGCCGTGCTTGGTCTGTGGCGGCGAAGGCGTGGACACGGCCACATGGGCCGTCGCGTACTGAGGCGCGCCGTCATCATGTTGGTTCGAAGAGCTCGATCTGCGCTCGGTGATACGGCGCGGCGGCGAGCCGGCCATCGCACGTGACCAGCGGCACGCCTAGGCCCTCACTCGGCGCGACGAACGCACCGTCGTACGCCGTCAGGTCGTGCCGGGGCGGGGGCCCGCAACGGGCCCCCGCCCCGGCACCAAGCACGCCTACAGCTGGCGGTTGTACCAGGTGCCTCCGGGTCCGGTGTACGAGTTGCCTTCGCCCCAGATCCCGATGGTCTTTCCCGTGCTGGTAATGGCCATCTCTCCGTAGTCGCCGTAGGGCTCCTTGAACCCGCTCGGGGTCTTGTAGTTGGCGCCGCTGGTCACGTCGGAGATCTTCACGGGCGTTGACCAGGTCGAACCTCCGCTGGTGGACGAGCGGTACCAGACGTTCCAGGCGTCGTGACCGTTGTCGGCCTGCATGTAATAGGCGCGCACGTCGCCGGACCCGCGCGACTCCACAGCCGGGAACGTCGAGTTGATGCCCGGCGCAGACAGCGCCTGTCGCGCGCTCCATGTGGCTCCACCGTCCGCGGATGTCTGCGACCACACCGTCTGTGGTCCCCCCGCGGTCGCGGCGCCGTCGTGCAGGTACACCAGGTTGCCGTTCGCGTCGGCGCTCACCACGGCATGGCCGTAGTAGTAGTCCGCGTAGCATCCGTCGGCCTCACAAGGCGTGCCGAGTTCGAGCGCGTCCACGACGACGTCCTGCCAAGACGCGCCCTGGTTGGTGGAGCGGATCGCGTGGTACAAGACCTGGCCCTCGGGGGCGGCGCCAGGTCCTGTGTACGAGATCGAAGCCTCGGAGAAGACGACCGTCCCGTTCGGCAGGACGTCCGCATCGAAGGCGAAGTAGTAGCGGGTTCCGTTGACGATCTTGGTCTGTGTCCAGGTCGCCCCGGCGTTGTGAGACTGGGCGACCCACGGGTCGCCGCTCGTGGGGCCGTTCCACGAGACGTAGACGTGTTGACCGTCGTCGCTCATGGCAAGGACCGGCTTGTCGTTCCAGCTGACCTTGCCGTAGGTCTTGACGGGCGCCGACCAGGTTGCGCCGTGATCCGTGGACTTGGAGAAGACCACGTTGTAGCCGTTCATCCACACCGCGTAGACGTGTCCGGTGTTCGGAACGACCTCGATGATGGGGTCGTATTGCCCGGAGACCCCACGGCACTCACAGATGTACCGGTCCGGGCCCCAGGTCGCGCCGCCGTCGGAGGAGACCCGGAGCATCATGTAGGGCAGGGGGCAGCGGTTGCCGCACGCCGTCGGTTCCGTGTAGCGCGTGACCAGCATGTACACGTATGGGGCGTTGGGATCGGCCGCAATCGCCGGCTCCCAGTCGTTCGCCGTGGGGTGGATGACTTGCTCTCCCGCCCATCCCACCGCGGCTCTCGACGCGATCCGTCTGACGCGGACCGTGCCGGCAGCCTTGGCAGCCTCCCAGGCTTCGATCCGCAGCTGGGTGCGCTCTGCCTGCTCGGCCAGCTCCGCGGTGCCTCCCTTCTCATGACCCTCGGCTCCGCGCGGCGGCGCGCTGCTGAGCAACGAGCTGGCGGAGAAGAGCGCGGCGGCCGAGATGACGGCCAGGGACAGCACCGCTGCGACGATCGCTCGCCTGCGACGCATGTTCGACCTCCTTCGGGGGGATGTTTGACGCGCGGAAGGTACGCGGAAGATCCCGGGCGCGCAACTGAACGGCGGTCAGCTCGTCCGGCCGGCGTTCAAACCTGCCGGTTGAACCAGGTTCCTCCCGGCCCTATGTAGCTGAACGACTCGCCCCATACCGCGAACGTCTTGCCGGTGCTGGTGATCGCGATCTCGCCGTAATCGCCGTAGATCTCCTCGAAGCCGTCCGGGTGCTTGTAGGCGGCGCCCGAACCCCTGTCGGAGATCATCACCGGAGCTGACCACGTGTCGCCTCCGTCGCCGGAGCGGCGGTACCAGGCGTTCCAGCGATCCACGTCGCCCCCGGTGGTCATCATGTACACCAGGCGGAAGTCGCCGTCGCCGGTGGCTTCCACGACCGGCGATGACGCGTGCTCACCGCTCTCCGAAAGCGCTCTGCGGGACGACCACGTCAGTCCGCCGTCGGTGGAAGTTCTGACATACACGCGCTGAGGGCCGAAGTCCTCCGTTGCCCCGTCGTACGTGAAGACGACGAGGCCGTTGTCGTCCGCAGAGACGGCGGTGTGGCCGATGTAGTAGTCGGCGCGGCAGTCGGCGCACGGCTGGCCGACCTTCACGGAATCGACCACCACGTTCTTCCACGTGGCGCCTCTGTCGTCGCTGACGAACGCGTGGAGCTTAACCACTCCCTCCGGCGTCGCGCCACGCGAGAAACAGCCGACGGCGGTGGGGCCGCCACGGTCTCTTTTGCTTCCGCCTTACGATCGCCG
>CAZHRY010000088.1:318-8999 GCA_964535065.1 uncultured Actinomycetes bacterium | reverse complement strand
ACTACCTGAACTTGAGTAGTCACCTCGGATCAGGGAAACGTTGGGGGCGGGCCCTGCTTCGCTGGGCCCGCCCCCGAACGGCTTGCACCGCTTACCTTATGCGGACCAGCTCACCTTGACCTCGTAGCTCGCCCCGTCGGGCGAGACGTCCATGAGCTTGATCACGACACCCGACCCAGCGGTCTTGACGCTGGAATAGGGGATGCGCGGATCCCAGTAAGCGGTCGGCGAGGAGTCACGGAACACCGAGACGGCCGATGCGTTGTACGTCTTCTCGAACCACTTCTTAGCCGAGACCGCCTCGTGCAGCGTCACGGAGTGATCCTTGAACCCGAAGGTCGCGTCCCACATCTGCCAGCGCGTCCGCCAATAGTCGTGCTTGGCCGGACTGAGCGCCGGCGCGGGATGCGAGTCCACCGGCAGGACCTGCCCGTAGCCCGGGT
Source organism: uncultured Actinomycetes bacterium (assembly GCA_964535065.1). Taxonomy (GTDB): domain Bacteria; phylum Actinomycetota; class UBA4738; order UBA4738; family HRBIN12; genus AC-51. The sequence goes on along the minus strand of CAZHRY010000088.1, from coordinate 8,556 downwards.
GCTCCCCGACGTTGTTGTCGGGGTAGCCGGAGTTCCGGTACCAGATCAGCACCCCGTCCGCGTAGGGCTGCCTCTCGGCGTAGTTGCCCCACACGAAGTTGTAGGCGCCTCTCAGGCTCTCGTCGTTGCGGAGGTAGTTGCGCGACTCCACCAGGTAGTAGTGGAAGTGCGTAGTGGTGATCTCTCCGTTCTCGACGACCGAGAACCCGTTGAAGGTCCAGGCGCTCGGGTCTTCGGCGGTGTCCACCGCACCCCCGTCAAGCACGATCGAGTCGACGGCGAACCCGTCGCCCTGAACGGCACCGTCCGTCCAGTAGCGGAACCCGATGTTCGTGGCTCCCGCCGGGATCGTTGCCGACCCATCGACCCACCCTCCCGACGAGCCCGTGATCCCGAAGCCGAAGTTCTGGCCGTTGGGGTTCGTGGTCGTGGACAGGTTCGTCTCGACCGGCGTCCAGCTGGCTCCGCCGTCGCTCGAGTACTCCACGTACGCGTAGTCCCAATCCGACTCGATGTCGTACTGGGTCCGGAACTCCAGCGCGGCGTCAGCACCCAACGCCCCACCGAGCGAGCGACGCATCATCGTATCGATGTCGTCGCCCTTGCCCGAGTAGTAGTAGAAGGCGTCCGAACCCTCGGGTGGGAAAACGACGGTCGTCTTCGAGTAGTTGGGCAGGTTCACCCGGATCGCCTGTGCGCGTTTCCGGGTCCGGCCCTCGGCAGGCCCCAGGTCGATCGTGGCGTTCTGTCCAGGAGCCACGGTGGCCAGCTCTTCCCAGCCCAGCACCAGCTTCTCCCAAGCGCCCATGTGGGTCGGCTTCGTGTCGAGGGCGTTCGGGTCGTCGGAGGCCCAGGAACCGGAGCTCATCAGGGTCCAGAAGCCCGTGGCGTTCTCCGCCAGGCCGCTCGTGTCGTACAGGTCCGGGAGACCGAGGTCGTGCCCGAACTCGTGAGAGAAGACGCCCACGCCGCCGTTCTCGGGCTCGATGGTGTAGTCACCGACCCACAGATCGGTGCCGGGAACCTGGTAGCCGCCGAAGAGGCAGCCGTCGGGACCGCTGATGCCGATATCCCCGAAGTTCGCGTACCAGCGGTGGCTCCAGATGGCGTCTCCCCCCTGGGCTCCACCACCGGCCTCTTCGCCCTCGCCGGCGTGGATCAGCTGGAAGTGATCCACGTAGCCGTCGGACTCATCGAAGTTGCCGTCTCCGTCGCAGTCGTAGCGGTCCCAGACGTCCACCACGGAAGGAGACCAGTCGATCCCTTCGTTCACGCCCGCGGTCGCCTGAAGGGCGGCGTCAACGATGCGGAAGACGGGGCCGTTGGCGTTGTCGGATCCATCCCCGTCGGCACCGTTCGCTCCGAACTCGGACTCCGGGTATGGGATCGAAAGCCACTTCGAGACCTGCCCCTCGACCGTGTAGCGTCCCGAGGACTGCTGCAGGTAGTAGTCCCTCATCGATGGGTGCCCGTACGAAGCCCCACCCGGAGCGAACAGCATGTCCAGGTAGTGCTGACGGCTGAAGTCATCGACCCAATACGTCGTGTTGTCCGTGCTGCGGTCGGGCTCGGAGATCTGGCCCATCTGCGGGTCGGTGAACTCGGCCAGCAGGGTCACGATGTGGTCGGTTCCCTGAAGCCGGTAGTCCACGAACACGCCGTTCTTGAGCCTTACCGTGCCGTCTGCGCGAACGGCCGCGCGCCCGCGAGCCACGGCGTCTGCCACGGCGGCCTTGCGCGACTGCCATTCGCGGACCAGCTTCGGCTGTGGCTTGGCGTGCCCGTTCGCCCTGCCCGTTACCTGTGCCGACCCACGACTGGGTACCGCTTGTGCGGCTGCCCCCGCTCCGGCTATCAGCGCAGCCGCAACGAGGACCGCGAGGATGCGTTTCAACTCCCTGCCCCCTCTCCTGGGGCCGCCCCCGGCGGCCCTGTTCGGTGGAAGAACCTGACTGGAGGATAGGGAACCGCGCTCGCGGGTGACGGTCAACCCGGCCTTTGGGACTAGAGCCGGAGACTTGGCCCGCTTGTGCCGTTATCGCTCGTCGCGAGCGCTTGCGGAAGTCCGCTTCAGCGCACCGCCTTCTTCACGAGCGCCCGGATCTTCGCCTCCTCGGTCCGGGTCAGTTCCGTCAGGGCGAACGCGGTCGGCCACATGGAGCCCTCGTCCAGGTTCGCGGTGTCGCTGAAGCCGAACGTGGCGTACCGGGCGTTGAACTTCCCCGCGTCCTGGAAGAAGCAGACGACCTTGCCGTCCTTGGCGTACGCAGGCATCCCGTACCAGGTCTTGGGCCAAAGCTCGGGGGCCGCGGCCGTAACGATCGCGTGCACGCGCGCGGCCATGCTGCGATCCGGCTCCGACATCTCCGCGATCCTCGCCAGCAGGTTGGCCTCCCCCACGGCCCTGTTCTTGCTCGCGCGCTCCTCGGCCTTGAGTTCCCGGGCTCGCTCCTTCATCGCAGCCCGCTCCGCGTCGCTGAAACCACCGGACCTTTTGCCGGCGGCCTTCTTCGCGGGTTCCTTCTCAGCCATCGCGCCCCCCTCAGGTCGGCCTACGGCAGCATGGTGGCAGTCGGCGTCGGAAGTGTCGACAGCGCCGGAGTCACGACCTGCGAGCACGCCACTCGTGCGCGAGGATCCCGTAGAGCACCGCGTCCAGGTACCCGGAGGTGACGCGCAGGCCTTCCCGGGCCACGCCCTCCTGCCTCATGCCGAGCCTCTCGGCGACGGCGCGGCTTCGCGCGTTATCGGCCGCGGCGTGAAGCTCCATCCGGTGCAACCCCAGCTCGTCGAAGGCGAAGTCGAAGAACGTCTCGCAGACCCGCGTGACGATCCCCTTGCCCTCGTGCTCGGCATCGATCCAGTAGCCGATCTCGCCGGAGTTCGAAACGGTATCGACCGACAGGCCCACGGAGCCCGCTATCCGGCCGTCCACCCAGATGCCGTTGCCCTCCGCGTCCGTTTCGGAGGCGAGCGACCTCTCGATGAACGCTCGCGTGTCGTCCGGGCCGCGGGTCGTCGGCTCCCAGACCATCCACTCGCGCAGGCGGGCCCTGTTGGCATCGACGAGGGCGAACAGCTCACCGGCGTCATCCGGCGTGAACGTCCGCACGGTGATCCCGCCGCCCAGATCCCAGAAGATCGGGTTCACTGCGCCGGCGACCCGGCGGACTTGTGCCGCTCCTCTTCCACCAGCACCCGCCGCAGAACCTTGCCTACGAGCGTCTCGGGGAGCGAGTCACGCAGTTCCCACTCCTTAGGCACCCGGTAGCCCGTGAGCCCATGCGACGGGTCGCGGCACCATTCCCCCAGCTCCTCGACCGTCACGGTCTCGCCCGGCTTGGGGACCACATAGGCCTTGACCTTCTCCCCGGTGATCTCGTCGGGCAGCCCCACCACGCTGATCTTCAGGACCTTCGGGTGTTTGAAGATCACGTTCTCTATCTCGGTCGGGTACACGTTGAACCCCGAGACCAGGATCATCTCCTTCATCCGATCCACGATCTTGAAGTAGCCCTCTTCGTCCATCACGGCGATGTCTCCCGTATGCAGCCACCCATCGCGGATCATCTCGCCGGTGGCGTCGGGCCGGTTCCAGTAGCCCAGCATCACCTGAGGGCCCTTGATGCACAGCTCGCCACGCTCGCCGGGCGGAACCTCCCTGTCCGGGTCCTCCAGCGACACGACCTTGCAGTCGGTGTCGGGCACCGGAAGCCCGATGTGACCCTCCTTGCGCTTGCCCTTCACCGGGTTGACGTGGGTGACCGGCGAGCACTCGGTCAGCCCGAAACCTTCGACCACCTGCGCGCCGCCCGTGATCTCTTCGAACTTCTTGGCTACGGCGAGCGGCAGCGGCGCGGCGCCCGAGATACACGCCTTCAGCGACTTGAGGTCGAACTTCTTCGTCTCGGGCGCTTCGTTCAGCGCGATGTAGAGGCGCGGCACGCCGGGGAATAGGGAGGCGCGCTCCTTCTGGAGCGCTTTGAGCGCCATGTGCAGTTCGAACCGAGGCAGCATCGCGACCTTGAGTCCGGCGTAGATGCCCAGGTTGAGCGCCACGGTCCCGAAGGAATGGAAGAAGGGCAAGACGCACATGATGCAGTCCTGCCCGTCGTGCACATCCGAGAACAGCACGCGGGCCTGCATCGCGTTCGAGACCAGGTTGTAGTGGGAGAGCATGGCGCCCTTCGACAGGCCGGTGGTCCCCCCCGTGTAGATGAACGCGGCCGCATCGTTCTTCGGGTCCACTTCGGCCACCGGCGGGATGAGTCGCGCCTCCTTCATCAGGTCCGCCCACCACTTGAACTTCTGTCCGGCCGGGATCGGCGGCCATGGCTTGCCCTCGTGCTTGGCGTCCTTCTTGAACTTGATGGGCGCCAGGACGTTCAGGGGGAACTTCATGGCGTCGGTCAGCTTGGTGGCGACGACCTCTCTGATCCCGCACGCGTCGCGCACCTTCCCGAAGTTCTCGTACACCTGGTCCAGGACGACCATCACTTCGATGCCGGCGTCCTTCAGCTGGTGCTCCAGCTCGCGCTGCGTGTAGAGCGGGTTGTTGCCGACCGCGACGGCACCGATGCGCTGGCACGCGTACCACGCGATCACGTACTGAGGGCAGTTCGGGAGAAGAAGGCCCACGCGGTCGCCCTTCTTGACGCCCAGCGAAACCAGGACTGCCGAGAATCGCTCGACCTGGTCCATGAGCTGCCTGAAGGTGAGGCGCTTCCCGAAGAACGCCGTGGCAGGCTTGTCGGGGAATCGCTGGACGGTGTCGGCCAGCATGCTGAACACCGACTTCTCCGGGTATGGCGCGAGGGTCTTGGGAACGTCCGATGGCCAGGCGTTGAACCAGGGTCTGTGATCGGTCATGACCTCATCCTTACCCAATCGGTTGAAGGCCACAACCGGCGGCGCGGCCGTACGATGCCCGGCGTGTCTTCCACGGGGGTGGTTCCCGATCGTACGGCCGCGCCGCGAGGCCTGTTCACGCAGGGCATGCGCCTCGTCGTTTCGTACATCCGCATGCACCCGAGGCCGTTCCTGGCCTCGGTGGCAGGCGCCCTGCTGTTCGCGTTCTCCTCTATCGCGCTGACCACCGCCCTGGGCCGGGTCACCGACGAGGTGGTGCGTCCCGCGTTCGAACGCAACGTCACCTGGCGCCAGATCGGGCTTGGGGTGCTGGCCCTCATGGCGTTCGCATGCGGCCGGGCCCTCGGCATCATGATCCGCCGCTACTACAGCGGTGTTTCGGGGGAGCGCGTGATGGCCTCTCTCCGCAACCGCGTCGCCGATCGCTACCGCGACATGCAGCTCCAGTACCACCGCGAGACACCGACCGGAGAGCTGCTGGCCCATATGGAAGCCGACGTCAAGGCGGCCGTGGACGTCTACTGGCCGGTGCCGTTCGCGACCGGGGTCATCGCCCTGACCCTCATGGCGATGGGTTCGCTGGCGCGCGCCGACATCTGGCTCGCCCTGATCGGCCTGATCCTGTTCCCGATGCTCGCGCTGATGAACCACAGCTTCGCCAAGCGCATGGAGGGCCCCGCCCAGCGGGCGCAGCAGAAGATCGGCGAGGTCTCGGCCGTTGCCCACGAGTCGATCGATGGCGCACTGGTCGTCAAGACCTTGGGGCGGGAAGAGGCCGAGACGCAGCGGTTGGCCGTGAAGGCCGACGAGCTGAGGGCCGAGCGGGTGGCCGGCGGCTACGTGAGAGCGACCTTCGAGGCCGCGCTCGACTCGCTTCCCACGCTGGCGACCGCCATCCTGTTGGCCGTCGGGGCCTGGCGCGTCACCTCCGAAGCGATAACCGTCGGCGAGCTGGTCGGGTTCGTCGCGCTGCTCGGCTTGTTGTCCTGGCCGATGCGCTTCATCGGCTGGATCCTGGCCGAGTTGCCCCGCGCCGTGGTGGGCCACGCCCGGCTGCAGGAGGTCTTCCAGCAGCACCCCACCGTCCATCCGCCGGCACATCCGGTACCCCTGCCCGACGGCCCTCTCGGCATACAGGTCACCGAGGTTCGTCACGTCTACGACGGGGTGCCGGTGCTGGACGGGGTGAGCTTCGAAGTCCAGCCCATGGAATCCGTCGCGATCGTCGGGCCTACGGGTGTCGGCAAGTCCACGCTTGCCCAGCTCCTGGTGCGCTTGGCGGACCCCGAACGCGGCAGCGTGCAGGTCGGGGGCGTGGACCTGCGCGACGCCGACCCGGCAGCGCTGCGCCGCGACGTCGCGATCGTGTTCCAGGAGAGCTTCCTGTTCGCGACGACGGTCAAGGAGAACGTGGCCCTGGACGCCGATGTTCCGGAGGCCGACGTCGTCCGCGCGGCGATGATCGCGAGCGCCGACCGGTTCATCCGCGAGCTCCCGCATGGCTACGACACCGTGGTGGGCGAGCGCGGTCACACGCTCAGCGGCGGGCAGCGCCAGCGAGTGGCGCTCGCGCGCGCGCTGGTCAAGGCGCCGCGCGTGCTGATCTTGGACGACGCCACCAGCTCGGTTGACCCGACCATCGAGGCCGACATCCTGGCGTCGCTCCGGCGCGAGCTATCCACCACTCTGATAGTGGTGGCCTACCGCCTGTCCACGATCCGCCTCGCCGACCGAGTCATCTTCCTCGAAGACGGTGCGGTCAAGGCCACCGGAACCCACGACGAGCTGCTGGCCAGCGAACCCGGCTACGCCGCCATCATCCACGCCTACGAACGGGGAGAGCGATGACCGCCCTGTCCGAGCTGGACGTCATCCGGGCCGACGAGGGCACCTTGCCCGTCTCACCGGAGCTGCAGGGCGCCTGGGCGGTCCTGAGGCGAGGCCTGCGAGAGAGCCCAGAGCTGATCAGGGGGCTGTGGTTCACGGTCGTGGTCTCCCTCGGCGTAACGATCGCCTCCCTGGTGACGCCCGTCCTGGTGCAGCAGGTGTTCGACCACGGCTTCACCCCGGCGTTCCGGCCGCGCTTCGTCTACGGACGAAGCGCGGCCGCCTTCGGTTTGGTCCTGCTGGCCTTCTTCGCGGCCCGCCAGGCTGGGCGCCGCCTGGTCACCGCCTCGGAGCAGGCCCTGAAGAACCTCCGGGTCCGCACCTTCCGGCACATCCACCAGCTATCGATCGCCGAGCAATCCGAGGAGAAGCGTGGGGTGTTCGTGGCCCGCGTCACCGCCGACGTGGACGCGCTCCAGCAGTTCATGGAGTGGGGAGGCATCGCGTGGATCATCTCGCTTGCCCAGGCCGTGGGAGCCCTCGGCTTGATGCTCCTGTATTCCTGGCAACTGACCGCCGTCGTCGCCCTGCTGCTGATCCCGCTCCTTGCGATCGTCTGGACGATGCAGACGAAGCTCTCGGCCGCCTTCAACCTCGCGCGCACGCGGGTCGGCGAGATGCTGTCCGAGGTCTCCGAGTCGGTGATGGGCGCCGCGGTGGTCCGCGCCTACGGCCTCGACGAGCAGACCCACCAGAGGGTCGAGCGCGCGATCAGCGAGAGGTACAAGGCCGAGATCGTCGCCCACCTGCGCGCCGCGACCCTGTGGCCGCTCTCCTCGGTCTTCTACGGCGTAGCCCTGTCCGTCGTCGTGGCCCTGGGTGCCGGCTTCGGCCGGGATTGGGGACTGACCTTCGGCAAGGTCGGAGCTTTCCTGTTCCTGGCCGACGTCTTCCTGCACGTCTTCACCGATCTGCCCGAGATCTACAGCGAAACCCAGACCGCGATCGCCGGCTGGCGCAAGATCCTGGCGGTGCTGGACCTGCCGGTGGAAGTGGTCGAGCCCTCCCCCGGCGTGGAGCTCCCTCGCGGCGCGCTCTCGGTTCGGGCTACCGCCGTAAGGTTCGCCTACCGCGAGGGCCCCGAGATCCTCCACGGGATCACACTGGAAGTGCCCGCGGGGGGACACGTCGCGATCGTCGGCGAGACCGGCTGCGGCAAGACCACGTTCGTGAAGCTGATGACCCGCTTGGCCGACCCCGTAGAAGGCCGGATCGAGGTCGGAGGACTGGACCTGCGCGAGATCTCGCCGGAGTCGCGGCGCAGGGCCATCCGCATGGTCCCCCAGGACGGCTTCCTGTTCGACACGACCGTGAGGGAGAACGTGCGTAGCGGACGCGAAGGCGCGACCGACCGCGACGTCGAGACCGCCTTCGATGAGTTGGCGCGCGCCCGCGGGATCCCCACCCACCCCGGAGGGCTCGACAACACCGTAGGCGAACCGGGCGATGCCCGCCGCGTCGGCGAGCGCCAACACGTAGCGC
>CAZHRY010000088.1:0-308 GCA_964535065.1 uncultured Actinomycetes bacterium | reverse complement strand
CATGGCCTCCCCACGCCCGTTGCCCCCGGGGGCGCGGCCCCCCGCCGCGGCCAGCCCCAACTGGTCGCGCTCGCGCGAGCCCAGATAGGCGACCCCGGCCTGTTGATCCTGGACGAGGCCACCAGCGCGGTGGACCCCGCCACGGAGCGGCGCATCACGGAAGCGCTCAGGCGTCTGTCCGCCGGCCGCACCACCGTGACGATCGCCCACCGGCTGTCCACGGCCGAAGCCGCCGACAGGGTCTTCGTCTTCCATGCGGGCCGGCTCGTGGAGGAGGGAACCCACTCCTCCCTGGTGACGCTCGGGGG
>CAZHRY010000087.1:0-9160 GCA_964535065.1 uncultured Actinomycetes bacterium | reverse complement strand
GACATGGCTCCATCCTCTCAAGGCCTGGAGCCTCCAAGAATCCCGTCACGCTTCAGCGTTCCCGCGGCCTGGCTCTCTGCGAAGACGTCCACGTACTCACAGCCGGCGTCTTCTTCGAGGACCTCCCCTTGGGCGAGAGCGTCCGGGCTTCCGCCGGAGCCGAAGGTCGGGACGGACTCTTCGGGGTCGAGAATGGTGTTCAGGTCGAGCGGGACCGGCTCCAGGTCGCGGTCAAGAGGCGTGGGGAGTGGAACCTGAACGATCGTCTCGGGGGTGAGGCCTTCCTCCTCGGAAGCTTCGGGCGTTGCCTCTTGTGCCACGGCCGGCCGCAGCGGGGGCGAGGGGAGCCCCTGAATGAGGAACGCCGCCGCCAAAGCGCTGGCTATCAGGCGGGAACGCGAACGACCAGACCTACGACCTCCCAGCATCTCCAAGCCCTCCACCGGAGTGTTGTGCGACGCATCATCGCCCGGGGGGGCATCGTGTCAAGTGTCAGGCTCGCAACAGGCGGTTCCGATCTGAGGTCAGCTTGCCGCGTCGGTCACCGCTCCCGGGAAGAACCCGAGCGGCAGCTCCAACCTGTTCGCCTTCATCAGGGCCTCGTCGGCAAGGATGTCTCCGGTCTTGCCGTCGGCCACGATCTTGCCCCGGTTCATCACGACCGACCGGGGGCACAGCTCCAGCGCGTAGGGCAGGTCGTGCGTGACCATCAACATCGTGATGTCGAGCGACCGAAGGATGTCGGCCAGCTCCCTTCGCCCTGCGGGATCCAGGTTGGAGGAGGGCTCGTCGAGCACCAGGATCTCGGGCTCCATCGCGAGTACGCTGGCAACCGCCACTCGTCTCCTCTGTCCGAACGAGAGGTGATGGGGCGGTCTATCCGCCAGGTCCACCATGCCCACAGCTTCGAGCGCCGTGAGCACTCGCCGATCGAGTTCCTCGCCCTTGATGCCCAGGTTCGCCGGGCCGAACGCCACGTCGTCACGCACGCTCGGCATGAACAGCTGGTCGTCGGGATCCTGGAACACGATCCCGACGCGTCGCCTGACCTCCTGCAGGTTCTGCTTGGTGGCGGGAAGGCCGCCGACCAGGACCTCGCCGTGCTGGGCCGCGTGTATGGCGTTCAGGTGAAGGACCAGCGTGGTCTTGCCCGCGCCGTTGGGACCGAGCATCGCGACCCGCTCCCCCGGCTCGATCGTCAGGTCCACGCCGGCAAGCGCCTGCGTGCCATCGGGATAGGCGAAAGCCAGGCGGCGGACCTCGAGCGCCGGCGTCACGGCCTGAGCCCCCATGCGAACACGCACACGGCCAGGGCCACGGCCGGGACGGCCAGCGCGCCGGCCCACATCCCGCGCGTAGCCGCCACCATCCCGAGCGAGGGCATCTCGCCCGTGAAGCCGCGAGAGAGCATCGCCAGGTACACGCGCTCTCCGCGCTCGTAGGACCGGACGAACAGAGCGCCTATCGAGGCGCCGATCGCCTTGGCCTGCCAGATCCACCTGGGGTTGTAGCCGCGGGACGCCCTGGCCACCTTCATGCGCTTCATCTCATCCGCGATCACGTCCAGGTACCGGATCATGAACGTGGCGATCGACGTGAACGCCTTGGGGATATGCAGGCGATCGAAGCCTTTCAGCATCTCGGCCATGGTGGTCGTGGACGCGACGACGATGCTCGCCGCTACGCCGAGCGTCCCCTTCACCAGGATGTTCCACGCTCCCCACAGGCCCTCCCGCGAGACCGACAGGCCGAGGACGTCGATCCGCTCGCCTCGGGAGATGAAGGGCAGGAGCAAGGCGAAGGCCACGAACGGGATCTCGATGGCGAGGCGTTTCAGCACGAACCCGAAGGGCAGCTCGGAGAAAGCGATGACGACCGTCAGGATCGCGGCGTACGCGGCGAAGGCCCACACGGCCTCGCGGGGCGTCGCGACCACCACGAAGACGAACAGGAGCTGAGCCGCCAGCTTGCACTCGGGTGCCAAAGTGTGAACGCGGCTGTGGCCGTGGTAGTAGAGCGCGTGGGCGTGTGGCCCGCTCATGCGTGCGCGGGCGAGCCCCTGCCCCCGCGGCGATCTCGCTGCATCCGGATGAGCCCGAACAGGATCATGCCGGCACCGAAAGTGATGATGACGCCGATGACACCCGCGAGGCCCGTAGAGAGCCTTTCGTCCTGGACGCCCTCGACCCCGTAGTCAGCCAGCGGACCTTCGCCCAGCGCGTGATCTTCGGCGCTGCCGGCGAATCCCTGATCCTGGGCGACCTTCTCCAGCCCGTCCGGCGAGCTGCTCGCGAGCGGGCTGACGAAGAAGGCGAGCCCCAGGGCGACCAGCAGGCCTCCGATCACGAACAGAGCGAGGCTCCTGCGGCTCCTGTTCATCGCGCACCTCCCAGAACGACGCCGTCGGGTCCGGCGGTCGGGAGGATGTCGCGCGCTCCGTAGACCAGGTCCGGCCGCACGGCGATGACCGCACCCACCGTCAGGCCCGTGATGATGCCCTCGCCTATCCCGATCAGGGCGTGGACGCCTGTCATGGCGGCGAAGACAGTGCCGAGCGGAACCTGGGTGGTGCCGCCGAGCGCGTACTCGACCCAGAAGCCGGTCGCTGCCAGCACCACCGAGAGACCGCCGGCCACCCCGGCCGCGGCCACGATCCCCTGCTTGCGGGACGGGAGCAGCGCGCGGAGGCCCTTGAAGAGCGCGTACCCGCCCACTCCCCCGATGAAGGCCATGTTGAGGGCGTTGAGCCCGAGCGCCGAGAGCCCACCGTCGGCGAACACCAACCCCTGGATCAGAAGGACGAGAGCGATGCAGATCGCGCCCGTCCACGGACCGACCAGGGCAGCTGCGAGCACGCCCCCCAGGAGGTGACCGCTGGTCCCGCCGGCGACGGGGAAGTTGAGCATCTGAGCTGCGAAGACGAAGGCGGCGACGAGACCGGCCAGCGGCGCGCGGCGCTCGTCCAGCTCCTGGCCTGCCTTGCGGACGGCGATGGCCGTAAGGCCAACCGTGGCGGCGCCGGCCGCTATCGAGACCGGCGCGTCTATGAATCCGTCGGGGATGTGCATGATGCTGCCCTCGCTCCTCCGTGGCTCCCTCACACGGGAGGAACCGCGCAGAGTTGCAGTTGCAACATACTGCGATTTCCCCCCTCGCTCTGTATACCCCTGGTCCGCCGTTCCGTCAACGCATGCCGTGTCGGATCAGAAGGCGGGCGTTTCACGCCAGGCGCCGAACACCGACTGCATCGCGGCCGTGACCTCGCCCTCGGTGCAGCGGGCGCGGGCGCATGCGATCAGCGGCTCCATCAGATCGGCTCGATCGTCACGACAAGCCTCGACGAGAGCCGCGATCGCAGCGCCCGCGCCCGCCTCGTCGCGTTCCGCGCGGGTCCGCTCGACCGCCGCCCGTTGAACCAGCTCGGTGGCATGCGGTATCTCGAGGATCTCGAGCGGCGGCTCGTCTGCCTCCTGGAAGGCATTGACGCCGACGTGGATCAGCTCGCCGGCTTCTATCCTTGCCTGCTCGCCGTGGGCCGACTCGGCGATCTCCTTGGTGAACCAGCCTGTCTCGACCCCTTCGAGAACGCCCCCCAGCATCGAGCCCTTCCCCATCCTCTCGATCGTGGCGAAGATGGCTTCGGCCTGCTCCTCGATCCGGTCGGTGAGCGACTCGAGCAAGTAGGAGCCCCCGACCGGGTCCACGACATCGGCGACGCCGGTCTCGTACGCGATCACCTGCTGGGTCCTGAGCGCCAGCGTCGCCGCCTCCTCGGTCGGCAGGGCGAGCACCTCGTCCAGCGCGTTCGTGTGCAGGGACTGGGTACCGCCGAGCACCGCGGCGAGCGCCTCGATCGCCGTGCGCACGACGTTGTTCATCGGCTGCTGTGCCGTGAGCGACACCCCGGCGGTCTGCGTGTGGAACCGCATCCGCTGGGCCGCGGGGTCGGTGGCTCCGTAGCGGTCCCGCATCCACCTGGCCCAGATGCGCCGGGCCGCCCTGAACTTCGCTACCTCCTCGAAGAAGTCCAGGTGGGCGTCGAAGAAGAACGAGAGCCCCTGGGAGAAGCGGTTCACGTCAAGGCCCCGCTGAAGGCCCAGCTCTACGTAAGCGAACCCGTCGGCGAGCGTGAAGGCAAGCTCCTGCGCCGCGGTCGAGCCCGCCTCGCGGATGTGGTAGCCGCTCACGCTTATCGGGTGGTACTTCGGGGTGCGCTCGGCGCAGAACACCATCAGGTCGCCGATCAGCCGGAGGTGCGGCCTGGGCGGGAACAGCCACTCCTTCTGCGCGGTGTACTCCTTGAAGATGTCGGTCTGGAGCGTGCCGTCGAGCTTCTCCCACTCGACCCCCTGGTGCTCTGCCGCCACGAGGTAGCAGGCGAACATCCACGCGGCGGGCCCGTTGATCGTCATCGAGACGGTCACGTCGGATAGCGGGATCTGAGCGAAGAGCGTCTCGAGGTCGTCGAGCGAGTCGGCGGCAACGCCGCACTTGCCGACCTCGCCTTCGGATCTGGGGTCGTCCGAGTCCAGGCCCATCAGGGTCGGCATGTCGAACGCGACCGACAGGCCCGTCTGGCCGCGTGCGAGCAACAGACGGAAGCGCTCGTTCGTCTCCTGCGGCGTGCCGTAGCCCGCGAACTGGCGCATAGTCCACAGGCGTCCCCGGTACATCGACGGGTACACGCCCCTGGTGAACGGGTACTCGCCGGGGGCGCCGAGCTTCCCGGCAGGGTCGAAGGCGGGATCGGGGCCGTAGACGGGATCGAGGGGGATGCCGGATCTGGTCAGATGCTGGCGGTCTTCGGGCACGCGAGGTCTCCTCGCTGCCGAGACTACCCCTCGGCGGCGGCTTCGCGGACGAGCGCCGCGGCCACCCTGTAGGGGTCGAGACGGCGAGCCTCCAGGTCCTCGGCCAGCTGCGTCCGCGGCGCGAGCCGCGAAGCCGCCGCCAGCTTGAACCTCTCGGCCGCCAGCGACTGCACCTCGGCGATCATGCGTTCGCGGCGCTTCTCGGCCAGGGCTCCCGAAGCGGTGGCGGCTTCGCGGTGCCGCTCGCCGGCCTGCCAGAGCTCCTCGATGCCCTGCTCTTCCGTGGCGACGGTGGAAAGGATCGGGGGGTCCCAGTCGCGAGCCTGCCCCATGTGGAGCATCTGCCTCAGCTCCCGCACGACCTCGGCCGCGCCGTCGCGATCCGCCTTGTTCACCACGAACACGTCCGCGACCTCCAGGATGCCGGCCTTCGCCATCTGGACCGCGTCGCCCAGGCCGGGCGCCAGCACGACCACGGCTGTATCGGTTGCGGCCGCGACGTCCACCTCGGCCTGCCCGACCCCCACGGTCTCCACCAGGACGAGCCCGTAGCCCGCGGCATCCAGGATCCGCACGGCTTCGGGCGCGGCGAGCGCCATGCCGCCTAGGTGGCCGCGCGTGGCCATCGAGCGGATGAACACGTCCGGATCGGTCGCGTGCTCCTGCATCCGGACGCGATCCCCCAGCAACGCCCCGCCGGTGTAAGGAGAGGTCGGGTCCACGGCGAGAACGGCGACGCGAAGGCCGCCCGCTCGCGCGCGCTTGACCAGCGCGGCCGCCAGCGTCGACTTCCCCACCCCCGGGGCCCCCGTGATCCCGACCGTGGCCGTGTTGCCGGTCATGGCGAATATCCCGGCGGAGAGCTCCTCCAGCTCGGGCCTGCCGTCCTCGACCAGCGAGATAGCGCGCGCCACGGCGCGCCTGTCCCCCGCGAGAACGCCCTCTATCAGCTCGGATACCTGCATGGCCGGCAGAGCCTAACTGGCCGGAGCCCCTCCCGGAACGGCGGCCAGGGCGTCCCTCAGTGAACGGCAGTACTCTCGTTGAGCTCGCAGGACCGGGTCGTCACTCGACGCCACCCTGGAGGCGATCATCGCCAGGTTCACCTGTTCCTTGTGCAGCCTCCGCAGCAGGCCGGCCGCCTGCCCGCCGGCACGACGCCGCATCTCGGCCACCGCCCGCCTTCGCTTCCCAGGACTCTCGAGGACCTGGAACTCATCGTGCGATATGCCGTCGCCCGCGACCTCCTCCGCGAGAGCGCGGGAAAGCCAGCGTCGTTCGCGCTCGTGCGCCAGCCGGACGGCGAGTCCGACCATGAGCAACAGGGGAGCGCCCTTGACGGCGAGCCCGAGAGGCACCATGAGCCATTCCCCTCCTCGGGGATCGGGCGGGACGAACGAGAGCAGCGGTGAGTTCCACAGAGCGTGCCCCGCCACTCCGAGCGCGGTGAGCCCCGCCGCGATCGCCAAGCGCCGGGCGAGCGGGGTCTCCTCGCGTCGCGTCACGACGTACCCGACACCCATGCCGGTGAGCCCCGTGAACAGGACATGGCCGTACAGGCCGCTGGACAGGACCCTGACGTAGAAACCTTCGAGCACCCCGGCCGGGGTGCCACCGAAGACGGCCATGAAATACAGGACGTCCTCGACGATGGCGAACCCCAGGCCGCAAAGGGCGCCATAGACGAAACCGTCCATCACGTCGTCCACCTCGTCGCGCGCGATCAGGTAGATCAGCACGACCCCTGCGCCCTTCATCGACTCCTCGACGAACGGAGCGGTGATCGCAGGGCCCCACTTGGCCGCGAACTCCGCTCCGAAGGTCTGCGCGACGACCTGATCCCAACCCCAGGCCTCGATCGACAACGCGGTAGCCGCGAACGCGCCCCAGGCGAGCGCGCCCAGCGAAAGGGACACGGGTTCGCGCTCGTACAGGTCCAGCCTGCCGACCAGCACCCAGACGGGAACCGCGTACAGGGTCAGCAGCAACCACGAGAGGACCCAGCCGGAGCTCGAGACCTTGGACAGCTCGCCGAGGGTCTCGGTCATGCTGACCAGTCCGTAGAGCAGGAAGAGCGAGTAGACCCAGAAGGCGGGCTGGTGCGGCTGGAAGAGCGACCTGTGATGCAGGTGTGCGCCCCTCACGAGACCACGGCTCCTTCGATCATCGTCCAGATGTCGTCCGCCGCCCAGGCGAGGTCGCCCTCGGGCGCGAACCCGTCGAAGACGACGGCGTTGCCCGAGGCGCTCACGACGCACATGACTACCCCCTCGACGGGCGCACTATCGGGGGTCTCGCCCAGGTACCCGAAGTGGATCGCCGGCATCGAGCCGAGCGCGATGCGTTCGGCCCGGCCGAGGTGGAGGCCGTCCAGTTGCTCCCTCAAGACCGCCTCGACGTACTCGTCCGCGAGCGACTCGGCAGAACCCTCGTAGCCCTCCAACCCGGCCACGTACAACCCGGCCGTGCCGCTCCTCAGCAGCAGTTCGTGGAAGCCCTCGTCCTCCTGCCTCAGCTCTTCCTCCCAGCCAGGCTCCGGCTGGACGAAGACGATCCCGTCGAACCCAGTGGGCGGCCCCGCCGGCCCGACGATGGCCTCACCGACACCCCTGGCTCCGCCGGTGACGGCGAGGATCACGATGACCACGCAGAAGGCGGGCAGCCAGCGACGCTCCTTCCGCGCGCGCCCCTCGGCCAGGTCCGGCCTTGGCTTTATGGTCAAGGGGGCTCCCTTCGCAACGCGGCTTCAGAACGCCGAAAGGAGCATCGTAAGGCGGCGAACGGCCGGCAGATGGAGGATGAGGCCGTCGATCCGCGTCCTTCCACGGATCAGGTCGCCGGCGATCGCCCGGCCCTCCCGAGAGAAGAGGTCGGGTAGCCCGAACCTCAGAGGGCAGGCCGCGAGGCCGAAGAGCCTGCCGCCTGCCGCCTGGATGTGGACGGGGGCCTGCGGGGCGGCGCCGTTCCGGATGGTCACGGTTCCCCGGCCGATGTGGAGCGTCACGGACACCCCGGCATCGGTGGCGGTGATGGCGACGACGGCCGACTTGAGCAGCCGGCGTCGGGAGGGGTCGCGGGCCAGGTTCTGCTCGATCAGGTCTGCCAGCATCCGCGCCAGGCCGACGGGCTCGTCGTCGGGCAGCTCTACTCTCACGGCAGCAGCAGTACCTTGGTCGCCTGCCTGCTGTCGAACAGCTCGTAGCCGCGGGCCGCCTCGATCAGCGGCAGGCGATGGCTGATCAGCGGCGTTGGATCGAGGCGGCCCGCGGCCAGCTCGTCCATGACCTCTCGCCACAGCGCGTGCACCGGGCAGACGCCGGCGAACCTGACGTCCAGGGCACGCGCCCAATAGATGCCGAGCGGCACTTCGGTCACCTCACCGGCGTACATGCCCACGACTACGACTCGTCCACCGCGCCTGACTACATCGATCGCACTCTCGTAGGCGAGGGGATGCCCGACGGCCTCCACGACCACGTCTGCGCCCCGGTCGCCGGTCATCGAGGCGAGTGCCATCTCGGCGTTCCTCTCATCTATGTCCACGACGACGGCTCCGGCCGACACCGCCAGGTCCAACCGATCCTTCGCCCGGTCCAGCGCGACGACCGTGCCCGCGCCCTGAGCCTTCAGCGACTGGATGGCGCAGAAGCCGACGGGACCCACTCCCACGACGGCGACGGTCTCGTCCGGCGCCGCGGCGGCAAGCTTCGCGGCGTACCACCCGGTCGTCAGCACGTCACTCACGAACAGCGCCTTCTCGTCATCCACGCCGTCGGGGATCTTCAGCAGGTTCGTATCCGCCCCGGGCACCCGCACCAGCTCGGCCTGCGTTCCCGCGAGCCCCCCGCTGAAGGCTCCGGCGCCTAGGGTGCGGAAGTCCTCGCAGAGCGAGGTCTCTCCCTTCGTGCAGAACCAGCACTCCCCGCAGGCGATGTTGAAGGCCACCACGACCCTGTCGCCGGGACCCACCGACGTCACTTGATCGCCGACCGCCTCGACGACGCCCACGGCTTCGTGGCCGAGGATCTCGCCGGGCTCGATCGGAGCCTTCAGGTGGAAGAAGTGCAGGTCCGAGCCGCAGATCGCGGTCTGCGTCACGCGCACCAGGGCATCGCCGGGTCGCTCGACGGCAGCGTCGGGCACCTCGTCCACCCGGACCTTCCTTTCCCCTTCGAAGACGACCGCCCGCATCTAGACCTCGTCGGGGAAGACCGTGTCCTTCGCCATGACGAGGATCTTGTTGTGCAGGTTCCGCCACTGGTTGAGGATGACCGATTCGTAGGTCGGTGCGGGCTTGGCCTGCTCGGCGAGCGCCGCCACGCCGGCGCCGAGGGTCAACGCCGCCAGGA
>CAZHRY010000086.1:6104-9331 GCA_964535065.1 uncultured Actinomycetes bacterium | reverse complement strand
GGTGGGATGCACCCGCCGGCCCTCGCTCACCTCCTCACGGCGGTCGGCATCGGCGCCGCACTGACCGCCGTCGGTCTCTTCGCGCTGATGCCGGTCCTGATGCGAACGTCCCTCCGGCGAAGGTTCACGGCCGTGGCTCTCGGGGCCTCGGCCGCCGCGATCCTCAACCTCGGTCTGCTCACCGCCTCGATGGCGGTGGACGAGCACGACGCCGTGCTCGTCCTTTCGCTCCTTCTGTACGCCGGGACGATGGCCGCCGCCTCGGCCCTCGTGATCGCGCAGCGATCGGGGGAGGCGCTCTCCCGGCTGGAGGAGGCTGCCACGAAGCTGGGCAAGGGCGACCCGGAGGCCCGCGTGGGAGCCCTGCGAGCAGGTCCCGAGCTCGATGCCCTCGCGAGGACCTTCGACGACATGGCTGCCCGCCTCCAGGCTGCCGCCGAGCGCGAGCGAGGGCTCGAGTCCACGCGCCGTGACCTGACCATCGCCCTTTCGCATGACCTGAGGACGCCGCTCGCGGCTCTTAGGGCCATGGTGGAGGCGATAGACGACGGGGTCGTCACGGACGAACCCACCCTCAGGCGATACGTCACCGAGATGCGGCGCTCCGCCGACCAGCTTACGAGGATGGTGGACGACCTCTTCGAGCTGGCCCAGCTCGAAGCGGGCGCGATCCAGATCGAGAGCGAGAGGACCGCGCTCGGCCGGGTCGTGGAGGACGCCATGGCCGCGGTGGCTCCGGCCGCGACGGCCAAAGGCCTTGCGCTCGACGCGGACCTGGGAAGGGCCGCCGCGGCCCCATGCTCGCCGAGGCTGGAGCGTGTCCTTCAGAACCTGCTCTCGAACGCGGTCCGGCACACGCCTGCCGACGGGAGCGTCAGGGTCCACGCAGCCATGTCCGACGGCCGTCTCGAAGTGGCCGTCGAGGATTCGGGCGAGGGCATCCCGCCGGAAGACCTGGCTCGGGTGTTCGACCCGTTCTTCCGAGCCGATCCGGCCCGCAGTGGACCCGGCTCGGGTCTGGGGCTGGCCTTGGCCAAGCGCATCGTGGAGACGCTGGGAGGAACGATCAGCGCTCAGAGTGGCTTGGCCTCCGGTTCCCGGTTCGCCGTCACTGTCCCCACCAGCGCGTAGTTGGTGCGCCCGCCTTGCCGTCTGGCACTCGCGTGGCTATCCTGTTAGCACTCCCCACGGTGGAGTGCTAAAGCAGGAAGGGATGCCGAGAGGCGCCGAGAGTCCCAAGGAGGGAAGGTAGATGGCGGAGTTCAAGCTACAGCCGCTCGAGGACCGCATCGTGGTCAAGGCCAGCGAGAGCGAGGAGATGACTTCCTCGGGTCTGGTCATCCCAGACACGGCCAAGGAGAAGCCCCAGGAGGGCACGGTCGTGGCCGCGGGCCCGGGCCGGTGGAACGAGGACGGCGACGCCCGGATCGCGCTCGATGTCAAGGTCGGCGACACGGTCATCTACTCGAAGTACGGCGGCACCGAGGTCAAGGTGGACGGCGAGGAGTACCTGATCCTCTCCGGCCGCGACGTCCTTGCCGTTCTCAACAAGTAGTCCGAGCGGATAGGAGGAACGCAAGTGGCGTCGAAGCTGCTGAGGTTCGGTGAGGATGCGCGGCGTGGCCTGGAGGCCGGCGTCGACAAGCTCGCCGACGCGGTCGCCATCACGCTCGGCCCCAAGGGTCAGAACGTGGTGCTCGACAAGAAGTGGGGAGCCCCCACGATCACGAACGACGGCGTGACCATCGCCAAGGAGATCGAGCTCGAAGACCCGTGGGAGAACATGGGCGCCCAGCTCTGCAAGGAGGTCGCGACCAAGACCAACGACGTGGCCGGTGACGGAACGACCACCGCCACGGTGCTCGCCCGCGCCATGGTCAAGGGCGGGATGAAGAACGTCGCGGCAGGAGCGAACCCGATGGCGCTCAAGCGCGGCATCGAGAAGGCCGTGGAGTCCGCCGTCGAGGCCATCAAGAACCAAGCGAAGGACGTGGAGTCCAAGGACGAGATCGCGCAGGTGGCGGCCATCTCCGCTGCCGACCCCGAGATCGGCGACGTCATCGCCGAAGCCATGGACAAGGTCGGCAAGGACGGCGTGATCACCGTCGAGGAGTCGAACACCTTCGGGATCGAGCTCGAGTTCACCGAGGGGATGCAGTTCGACAAGGGCTACATCTCGCCCTACTTCATCTCCGACCCCGAGCGCCAAGAGGCCGTGCTCGACGAGCCGTACATCCTGCTGGTGAACAAGAAGGTCTCCAGCGCGCAGGAGATGTTGCCGGTCCTGGAGAAGGTCCTTCAGACGGGCAAGCCGCTGGTTGTGATCGCCGAAGACGTCGAGGGCGAGGCTCTCGCGACCCTGGTCGTAAACAAGATCCGCGGAACCTTCAACGCGGCAGCGATCAAGGCCCCCGGTTTCGGCGACCGTCGCAAGGCCATGCTGCAGGACATCGCGATCCTCACCGGCGGCACGGTCGTCTCCGAAGAGGTCGGCCTGAAGCTCGAGAACGCGACGCTCGACCTGCTGGGCACCGCTCGCAAGGTGGTCGTGGTCAAGGACAACACGACCATCGTCGAAGGTGCCGGCAAGGAGGAGGACGTTCAAGGCAGGATCAACCAGATCAAGGCTGAGATCGAGAAGACGGATTCCTCCTGGGACAAGGAGAAGCTCCAGGAGCGCCTGGCCAAGCTCTCCGGCGGCGTAGCGGTGATCAAGGTTGGCGCGGCCACCGAGGTCGAGCTGAAGGAGAAGAAGCATCGCATCGAGGACGCCGTCTCGGCGACGCGCGCCGCGGTCGAGGAGGGCATCGTCCCCGGCGGCGGGGTGACGCTGATCCGCGCCGAGGAGTCGCTGGACAAGCTCGATCTGTCGGACGACGAGGCGACGGGCGCCAAGATCGTGCGGAGCGCCTTGGCCGAGCCGGCTCGCAGGATCGCCCAGAACGCCGGACATGAGGGTTCGGTGATCGTTCAGCAGATCAGGAGCGAAGGCGACGGACGCGGCTTCAACGCGGCGACCGGCGAGTGGGTGGACATGCTGAAGGCCGGCATCATCGACCCGGCCAAGGTCACCCGTTCGGCGCTGCAGAACGCGGCATCGATAGCAGCGATCGTGCTGACGGCCGAATCGACTGTCGTCGAGAAGCCGGAGGAGGAAGAGCCCGCAGCGGCCGGTGGCCACGGCCACTCTCACTGACGAGCGGGCTCGGGCGGACATCGGGCGGGGG
>CAZHRY010000086.1:0-6094 GCA_964535065.1 uncultured Actinomycetes bacterium | reverse complement strand
TGTGGCAACCGCCGGCCGGGCCGGGTGGCCCCGCCAACTCGCAGTGAGGGGGGGGCTGGGGGGTAATGGGGGGGCGCGAGGCCCGCGCCGCCGCCCCCGCCCGATGCTTGATTGATGACCTCGGCGGTGTAAGTATCGTCGGCGTATCTCCGACGATAGGGGGGATGAGATGCGGAGGATCGCTGCCGTTCCTATGGTTGCAGGGCTGGCTCTCTTGCTCACCGGGTGCTTCTCCCTTTACGGGTTCTTCCTGCTGGACCCGGTTCTCCTACCCGGGGAGGGGACCAAGGCTTCCTTCATGCTCCGGCCGTTCCAGGTGGCGGAGGACAAGAGCCGCCAGTTCGTCGTCGTGGGCGTGCCCACGAGCGGGGAACTGGGCACGGGCAGGGCGACCTGGGGCGCTGACGGGCGCTACGGGGGCCCGGTGAAGATGCCCGTTTCCAGTGGACTCCCCGCCGCCCTAGACGCGTCGGGGTTCTGCGTCTCGAACGGGCTGGAGTTCGGTGAGATCACCGGCATCAAGTGGAAAGGCTACGTGACCCCGAGCAAGGTCAACGATCACGGCAACGTCAACCAGGGCACGGTGGCGACCGTCCAGGTCAAGGCCAAGGCATCGGCTACGACCGATGAGAACTACACGGTGTTCGGCGTCACCGGGATGTGGAACGACGACGGCAACGGTGTGCCCGAAGCCGGGGACGGTTGGTGGTGCACCGGCCTGGCATCCGTGGCTCTGTACGTCGACACACCCGTGTAGGCGCGACTCGGGTCGGGGCTTGAGGTCGTTGCCCTTCAGGTTCTGACGCGCTCGACGGTCATCACATAGCCGGATAGCGACAAGCCGGCCTGCGAGGACTGGGATGTATCGACCCTTGCCCGTGCCTTGACGACATAGGTACCCGGCCCGAGCGGATCCGTGGCGCGATCGAAGGAGTGCGATTCGAAGAAGTAGTTCTGGCTCGTCGCGCTCTCCGTGCTGTCGAACGGCCATCCAGCCGAGGCCGGAGCCTCCTCGACGCCGTTGACCAGGATCCGGATGTAGCACGCGTTCGTATTGTCGATGACGCCGCCCCAGCAGGCGGAGGGCGCTGAGAAGTGAACCAGCAGGATCGCCTGCTGGCCGTCGGGAACCGTCATCGATGTCCTTGCCCCGGGTAGGGTCACCAAATCGCCACCGGTGGAGTCGTCCGTCATCTTGATGGTCCCGTCGTTGCGGACGATCTTCACGGCCTCGACCCCCTTGCCCGACACCGTGCTCGGAACCCCGATGGCGCTCTGAGCGACGAGGACGACCATCACCCCCAGGCCCAGGAGCCCGCCTGCGTTCCTAACCTTCATCGATGCCTCCCGCCGCCTGGGTACCCCGGCCAGGAAACCTACGTCACGGCGCCTGGCGACGCCATCGGCCTTCTGCCTACACTTCGCGCGTGGTCGAGGACCTGCTGCGGGAGTGGAGCGGGGAACGAGTCGTCCGGCGGTTCGACGAGCCGACCGGCGCGTGGTTCTTCATCGCGGTCCATTCGACGATCCTGGGTCCCGCTATGGGAGGCACGCGCCTGAAGTCCTACGGGTCTGAGGAAGACGCGCTGCGCGATGTACTGAGGCTGTCCCAGGCGATGACGATGAAGCAGGCGGCCGCGGACCTGCCATACGGGGGAGGCAAGGCGGTCCTGGCCGTGCCCGCGGTTCCGCCTCCTGCGTCGGAAGGGCGCCGCGACTTGCTGCTTCGCTACGCGGATGTCATCGAGTCGCTGCACGGGACATACGTCACGGCCGCCGACATGAACACGGGTCAGGCGGACATGGACGTGATATCCGAGAGGACCGCGCACGTGCTGGGGAGGTCGCCCGCGAACGGAGGGGCAGGCGACCCGGCGATCGGCACCGCGATCGGCGTCTTCCACGGGATACGCGCGGCCTGCGAGCGCGCGTTCGGATCTGAAGACCTGTCGGGCAGGTCGGTCCTCATACAAGGCTGTGGAGCTGTCGGGGAGCGCTTGGCGGGCCACCTGCATGATGCCGGTGCGGCTCTCTTGTTAGCCGACCTCGACGGAGCCAGGGCGCGGGAGATAGCCGCTCGCACGGGCGGAACGGTGGTGGAGCCTGGCGACGTCTTGACCACCGAGTGCGACGTGTTCTCGCCGTGCGCGACCGGGGCGCAGCTCACCGCGGAAACCATCCCGGGCCTGAGGTGCTCGGTCGTGGCCGGCGCCGCGAACAACCAGCTGGGGACCGCCGAGGATGCACGGCTCCTGAGCGAGCGAGGCATCGTCTACGCGCCGGACTACGTTGTGAACGCCGGGGGTGTCATCTGGCTGGCGGGCTACGAGACGCTCGGCTGGGACGAGGAGACCATGGAGGACCACCTAGCGGGCATAGGCCGGACGCTCGCCGGGGTTTTCGCTGCAGCGGAGGAGAACGGCCTGACGACCGCCGAGGCCGCGGACGGGCTAGCAACCGCCCGTATAGCCGCGGGACGAGCCCCATAGCCGAACGGCCCTTCCGCGGCGTCGTGCCGCTCCGGTAGGCTCACCCTCCCAGCGGCATCGGCGTTAGCAGCACCCGGGAGGGAGCGGTTGCTGAGTTTCAACATCCTGGGCCCCCTCGAGGTCGTCTCGGGGGGGAAGAGGATCGCGGTAGTGGGGGAGAAACCCCCCCTGGTGCTTGCTCTTCTGTTGCTTCGGCCCGGCGAGGAGGTGTCCGCCGATTCCCTCATCGACGCGCTCTGGGCCGACGAGGCTCCTGCGACCGCCCGCTCCTCCCTTCAGGTCCACGTCTCGAAGCTGCGACGGCTCTTCGCCGAGAACGGCGGGGAGGATCTCATCCGGACACGGGGCTCCTCCTATTCGCTCCTCGTGGATCCCGAGCAGGTGGACGCATGGAGGTTCGCTCGGCTCGTCGCCCAGGGGAGGGAAGCGTTGGCGTCGGATGCGACCCGCGCCCACTCGCTGCTCACCGAGGCCTTGGCCCTGTGGCGTGGCGCCCCGCTCTCCGGACTGGACGTCCGCGGCATGCCGGAGGGCTGGACGGCGCACTTCGAGGAGCGATGGGAGCAGGCCTTAGCACTCAGGGCGGAGGCCAGCGAAGCCCTCGGGCTCCACGCGGAGGCGGTTGCGGACCTAGAGACGGTTCGGCGAGAGCGGCCGCTGAACGAGCGGTACGCGGAGATGCTCGCCCTGGGCCTCTACCGCACGGGGCGCGCTTCGGAAGCCCTGGCGGTTCTGGCCGACTTCAGGCGCAGGCTGTCGGAGGAACTGGGTCTGGAACCGGGGCCTGGGCTGGCCGAAACGGAGCGCCGGATACTCGCCAACGACCCGTCGCTCGCGGTCCAGGGACAGGAGAGCGCGGCCGCGCTTCGGGAGGTTCGCAAGACCGTGACGGTCGTGGCGGTCCGCCTCCCCGGCACCGACCTGGAGTCGAAACGAGCGGCGACCGAAGCTCTGTCGGACCTGTGCGAGGGGATCGCGGACGCGATGGGCGGGTCGCTGCTTCCTGCGCGTTCGGGCAGGCTGCTCGCCGTGTTCGGGATGCCGAACGTCCATGAGGACGACGCGGAGAGAGCGGTCACGATGGCCGATTCGCTCCGCAAGAGCGCCGCATCCGCGGGACTGGAGGCTCGCGTCGGGATAGCTACGGGGGAGGTGCTCGTCCAGGTCTCCGGAACCGAGGAGGAGCTCCTGACCCACGATCCGGTCGAGGTGGCGGATCAGCTGGCTCGGAGGAGCCGGCCCGGCGAGGTGCTCCTCGGCCTCGCGGCCAGCCGTCTGGTCCAGTCCGTGGCGGAGCTCGAGCCGGCTCCGCTGCTGATCGTGGACGACGAGGAAGGACCACTCGTCGCCTTCCGCCTTCTCAGTCTCGCTGCGCAGAAGGCGACCCGCAGGCCCAGCGCGCCCCTGGTCGGCCGGGAGCGCGAGATCGATGCGCTTCGGGAAACGGTTCATCGGGCCTTCAAGGAGCGGCGCCCGGCTCTTGTGACGCTGGTGGGCGCCGCAGGCATCGGCAAGTCGCGGCTCATCGCGGCGTTCGCGGCGGGACTGGGCGAGCGGGTGGATGTCGCCGCCGGCCGGTGCCTCCCCTACGGCCGGGACATCGGATTCTGGGCGATGGCCGAGGTCGTTCGCGCCATCGCAGGCATCGGGGTGGGAGACCGCGTGCGCACGGCGAAGGTGAGGCTCGAGGACCTGGTGTCGGGCGAGCGGGATGCGGAGTTCTTGGCCGAGCAGCTCGGAGCGCTGCTCGGCGTCTCGGGCTCCGACCCGGCTCCCGACGAGACCGGCTGGGCGATCCGGCGGACCCTGGAGATCGCGGCGCGCCGACGCCCGCTCGTGGTGGTCGTGGAGGACCTGCAGTGGGCGGATGACACGCTGCTCGACCTGCTCTCCCACGTTTCGCAGACGGCCTCGGACGCCCCCCTCGCGATCGTCTGCTCGGCTCGACCGGAGCTGATCGAGCGGAGGCCGGGCTGGGGAGGCGCCGGAAGCGAATCGCTCACCATCCGCCTGGATCCGCTCACCGAAGCGGAATCCGGCGACCTGCTCGGACTGCTGCTGGGACGCGCCGAGGTGGCTCCGGAGGCCAGGGATCGCATCTCGGCGGCGGCCGAAGGGAACCCACTGTTCCTCGAGGAGCTGCTCTCGATCCTGATGGACGACGGCCACCTGCTCGAGATCGACGGCCGGTGGGAGGCGGCGAGCGACCTCACCACCGTTCCGCTGCCACCGACGGTCAGGGCGCTGCTCGAGGCGCGCGTGGACCGGCTGCCTGCAACCGAGCGCGCCGTTGTCGAGGCCGCGTCGATCGTGGGCCGCGAGTTCGACGACGAGGATCTCGAGGACATGATGCCGGAGCTGCGCGCCCGCGAACTCGCCGAGGCTTTGGACGCGCTGGGCAGGCGCGACGTGATCCAGGTTCAGCGCTACTCGAGGCCGGGGAGCCGGTCCTACGTGTTCCGCCACATCCTTCTCCGGGACGTCGTGTACGGAGGGATCCCGAAGGACGCCCGGGCGCTGGGGCATGAGACCTACGGCAGAGCGATGGAGCGCCGCGCCGGAGAGCGCCTGACGGAGGTGCAAGAGATCGTGGGGTACCACCTCGAGACGGCGCTTCGGCTGCGCCGGGAGATCGGGCGCCGGGTGGATCCGGAGCTGGGGTCATTGGCGGCCGGCCACCTTGCGTCCGCAGGACGCAGGGCTCTCGGACGCGACGACGCGGCAGCAGCCGCGAGCCTCTTCGGCCGTGCGGTGGAGTGCGTGGATCGGGACGACCCAGCTGTGCCCGAGTTGCTCCGTCTGCGCGGCGCGGCCCTGTTCGACCTCGGCAGGTTCGAGGATGCGGAAGAGGCGCTCGGAGCGGGGCTCGCCGCGGCCGAACGAGCAGGCATGGAAGCGCAGACGTGGAGGCTGCTGGTCGAGCGTGAGCACGTAGCCTCCTACCTGCGTCCCGGTGACAAGGGCGGGGAGGGGACCCGGAAGGTTGCCGAACAGGCCATCCGGGAACTGACACGCCTGGGGGACACCGGCGGGTCGGCGCGGGCACACAGGCTCCTGGGCGAGGCGTTGCTCGGCGAAGGCCGTCAGGATGAGGCTGGCCGCGCGTTCCGGGAGGGCCTCCGCCTGGCCAGCATCGCCGGTGACGAGCGAGAGATGGCCTTGTCTCCATACACGGCGGAGCTGTACGGGTCTATGCCCCTGCCCGCCTTCATCGACCTTTGTGAGAGCCAGCTCGCCGAACTAGCCCGTCCCAGGCCGGAGCTGCACGTGCGGCTCGGGCTGGCCTACGCGATGGCAGGGCGCGGTGACGAGGCCAAGCGAGCGATCGGTGACGGCCTTCGACGCACACAGGAGGTGGGAGGGGAGTTCCGCGTCGCCGATGGCCGGGTCCACGAGGGGGCAGCGCTGCTGTACCTGGGCGATGCGGAGGCGGCCGCCGTCGCCCTGGAGCAGGCGGTCAAGGCGCTGAGGCGCCTCGGCGAGAAGAACGTGAGGTCCACGGCCGTGGCGCTGCTGGGCGAGGCGTTCTTCCGCCTGGGTCGCCTGCAGGACGCGGCGGTGGCCGCCGAGGAGAGCCGTGAAGTGGCGGCCGAGGACGACGCGGC
>CAZHRY010000085.1:0-9356 GCA_964535065.1 uncultured Actinomycetes bacterium | reverse complement strand
CCGACGACCCTGCGATACTCAGAGATCCGAGCCTCCGGTGAACCCGTCACGCTTCGGGACACCGACTCGGGGGGTCTGCGATGGATCTGGCTCGCTATCTGGTGAACGCGGTCATCCTGGAGGGTCGCAGATACCGGGAGGTCGCGGCGGCCCACGGGGTCTCCAAGAGCTACGTGGGCAAGCTCGTGGGCAGGTACCGCTCGGGAGGTTATGAGGCCTTGGCGCCCAGGTCGCGGGCGCCAAGGACGATCCCGCACCGCACCCCCGATGGGCTCGAGGACGAGATCTGCTCGCTGCGCAAGGAGCTCGCCCAGCTCGGGGTCGACGCCGGTGCCCAGACGATCCACTACCACCTGGGGCTGCGCCACGAACGGGTGCCCTCGGTCTCGACGATCTGGCGGGTGCTCAGACGTCGGGGTTTCGTGACGCCCGAGCCGCACAAGCGCCCGAGGAGCTCCTGGATCCGGTTCGAGGCTCAGCTGCCCAACGAGTGCTGGCAGTCCGACGTGACCCACTGGCGCCTGGCAGACGATGCCGAGGTCGAGATCGTGAACTTCATCGATGACCACTCGCGCCTGGCGGTCGCATCCGGGGTGATGAAGGTCGCGACGGCGTCGGCGGTGCTGGAGGTGTTCATGGCCGCTGGGGATCGCTGGGGCTTGCCCGCAGCGCTTCTGACCGACAACGGCTGCGTCTACACGACCTGGCACCGCGGTGGGCCCAACGTGATGCAGACCGAGCTGCTCGCGGCTGGCATCGACTACCGCCACTCCCGGCCCTACCACCCGCAGACCTGCGGCAAGGTCGAACGGTTCCACCAGACGATGAAGACCTACCTGTCCAAGCAAGCGAGGGCATCCTCGATCGGCGAGCTCCAGGACCAGGTCGACCGGTTCGTCGCCTACTACAACGAGATCAGGCCGCACCGGGCGGTGGGACGAAGACCGCCCAAGGCGGCCTTCGACGCCCGGGACAAGGCCAGGCCCTCGGGGGCCAAGATCCGGATCGGAGCCGGCGTGCGGGTGCGCAGGGACCGGATCGACAAGGCAGGCAAAGTCACGCTCCGTCACGGGACGCGGCTGCACCACATCGGGGTGGGGCGCGCGCACGAGGGCAAACGCGTGGTGCTGCTCATCAAGGGGCTGGACGTCCGCGTGGTCTCCCTTGACGGGGAGCTCTTGAGGCACCTGACGCTGGATCCCAGCCGCGATTACCAGCCCCAGGGATCTTGAGGAGCGGCTACGATGCCCCGACACATCCGGCCACGATGTGCCGACACATCACACCAGTGGAGGTGGGGGGAATCGAACCCCCGTGCTCGGGCGACCGTCCGGGACTTCTCCGGGCGCAGCCGGCGTTTGGATCTCACCTCGGGGCCTCCACCGGCGGAGAACCCCTCGGCCAGCCCGGGAAAGGTGTCCCCCGCCGGCCCCCAGGCGCAGCCGGCGGAGTGAGCCTGCTCAGTGATGCCCGGCCCCCGACCGCAGGCCCACGGGACGGGCAGCTACCTAGAGACTAGGCAGCGAGCGCGAACTCGTCGTTGGCGCTTGTGTTTGTCCGGCGTTTAACGTGACATCCGGGATCACGGCCCGCTTCTCCCGGGCGGTTATCCGTCCGAGTCGAAGCCAGTACACCCCCATATGCAGTTGTCATGGCGAGTATACGGCCGGCCGCCGACAACCTTGAGCCGCATCCCAGGTCAGCGACGGCGGCCGGCCGCTCGCTCCATCTCCCGCTGGGCCTCACGCTTGGCTATCGCCTGTCGCTTCTCGTGCCTCCGCTTGCCTCGAGCGAGCGCCAGCTCGACCTTGGCCAACCCGTGCGTGAAGTAGACGCGAAGAGGCACGAGCGACAGCCCCTTCTCGTTCAGCTCCACGTTCAGCTTGGCTATCTCCCTGGCGTGGAGCAGCAGCTTCCGCGGCCTCACGGGTTGGTGCGTCTTGACGTTGCCTTGCGGATAGGGCGGGATGTGCATGCCCTCGAGCCAGACCTCGCCTTCGCGGATCCGGGCGAAGCAGTCGGTCAGAGTGGCGCGGCCGCCACGTAGGGACTTGACCTCGTCCCCGGTCAGGACGATCCCGCACTCGAACCGCTCGATCAGCTCGTAGTCGTGGCGCGCCTTCCGGTTGGAGGTGACGACCCTCTCGCCCTCTTCGTGCCGGGCGCCCATCGGATCACACGTCGAGGAATCGGCGCATGCCGAACGTGCCAGCGATGACGGCGACGAACGCGGCAGCCACGAGGACCCACGGCAAGACGGCCAGCACGTCGGCGTTGCGGATGAAAGGTGCGGCGGGAAGTGTCTCGCGGAGCCTGTCCACGAGCAGGATCTTCACCATGAACAGGCCCAGGATGGCGAACATCGCGCCCAGGAGCGACTCGACCAGGCCTTCGATCAGGAAAGGAACGCGGATCCGCCAGTTGGTCGCTCCCACGAGTCTCATGATCCCGATCTCCTTGCGCCGCGCGAACATGCCCATCCTCAGGGTGTTCGCCACCAGGACCACCGCCGAGACGAGCATGACCACCGCGATGGTAAGGACGCCCCAGGAGAGCAGGCGGGTCAGAGTCGTGAGCACGTCCAGCAGCTTGCGCTGGTCGCGGACCTCGCGCACGCCGGGTTCCGTGCACACGATCTCGTCGTCCTGCTCGGGATCGGGAGCGCACCCCATCGCGGCCGTCACCTGCTCGTACAGGGCCGTGTCGCTCAGGTTCACGCGGAGCGAGGCCGGGATCGACTCGGGATCGACGTTCTCGATCAGCGCCGGCTGAGACGCGAAGATGCTCTTGTAGCGCTCCCACGCCTCTGCTTTGCTCTCGAAGTCCACGCTGGCGACGGCCGGAAGCCCCTGGAGCTTCTCCTGCAGGCGGGCCACGGTATCGCTCTTGACCGGGTCGGTCAGATAGACCGAGACCTGGACGTTGGCCGTGTAGGCGTCGATGATCAGGTTCAGCTCGCGGCCGATAAGCAGGGCGAGCCCGAACAGGAACAGGGCGATGAAGGCCGTGGACATGGCGGCAAAGGCCACGACGCCGTTCCTGCGCAGCCCCGCCGCGGTCTCGCGGAAGTAGTACTCGACCCTGCGCACGCTAGGAGTACACCCCTCGCGATTGGTCGCGCACCACTTTGCCTTTGTCCAGCTCGATCACGCGCTTGCGCATCGCGTCCACGATGGCCTGGTCGTGCGTGGCCATGACCACGGTGGTGCCGATCTTGTTGACCTTGTCCAGCAATCGCATGATGTCCACGCTGGTGTTCGGGTCGAGGTTGCCGGTCGGCTCGTCGGCCAGCAGGACGAGCGGGCGGTTGACGCACGCGCGGGCTATCGAGACCCGCTGTTGCTCGCCCCCCGATAGCTCGTCTGGGTAGTTGTTCAGCTTCTCGCCGAGCCCTACATACTCGAGGATCTCGGGCACCCGCTGGTCGATTACGTGCTTGGGCTTGCCGATCACCTCCAGGGCGAAGGCCGTGTTCTCGAACACCGTCTTGTCCTGAAGGAGCTTGAAGTCCTGGAAGACGCAGCCGATGTTGCGCCGGAGCTTGGGCACGCCGCCCCAGGCCGAGAGCCGCGACAGGCTCTTGCCGGCGACGTACACCTCCCCGGCGGTCGGCTCCTCTTCTCGCGTGAGGAGCCGAAGGGTCGTCGACTTGCCCGAGCCGGAGGGGCCAACCACGAAGACGAACTCGCCCTTCTCTATCTCCAGGGAGACGTCGTCCAGGGCTGCGACTCCGTTCTTGTATGTCTTCGAGACGCGCTGAAGGCTAATCATGGTTTTGGGATCGGGGAAGGCGGGACCGAATCACCCTACCAGAGCATCCGGGCCCGGCCTCGTAAGTACCCTGTGGCGATGTCTTGGAGGCGGAGGGCGGCCGCGTGGCTGGGTCCCGTGGCCATCGTGGGCCTGGTGGTGTTCGCCCTTCGGGGCTTCCTGCTCGACGCGGCCCTGACGAACGAACACCCGGACCTGCTGGGGTTCTGGCTGCCACGGTGGACCTTCTTGGGGCGATCGATCGCGGATCTGAACCTTCCTGCCTGGAACCCCTACGAGATGGCGGGCTACAGGTTCGCCGCCGATCCCCAGAGCGGCTGGCTCTATGCGCCGCCGATGCTGCTGTTCTCGACCTCGTCACCGGGCGTTGCCATCAGGGCGATGATCGCGCTGCAGCCGCTGATGGCGGGCCTTGGTATGTACGGCTTCCTGCGCTCGGACGGCCTCGGGAGGCCCGCCGCGACGGTCGGAGGTCTGTCGCTCGCCGGGGCGGTGGCATCCAGCGAGATCGCCATCTCGCTGCCCTTCTCCGGAACCCTGGCCTGGACCCCCTTGCTGCTGCTCGCGGCAGCGCGCTTCGTCAGGGCAGAACGCTGGTCTAGACGGATCGCTTGGACGGCGCTCGGAGGGTTCTCGTGGTCACAGGTAGCCGGAGCGCATCTCTCGCACGGGCTGGTCATCTCGACGGGGCTGGCGGTCGCCTATCTGGCCGCGCACGCGCACCGAGGCGGCAGGGAGTCGTGGACGCGATCGGCGGTGTTCCTGGCCGCGCTGCCGTTGCTGTCGCTCGCCGTCCTCACTCCGAGGCTCGACTTCATCCGCGAGTCGTCGCTGGGAGCGGGGTACGACTCGCTCGCGCGAGCGACCACAGAGGATCCGTCGGACGAGGGCGGGCTTCAACTAGGAGGGGTGTGGGCGGGATGGCCGCTGGCTTCCTCCGCCGCGCCGGGCGCCTACGCGGGCGCCGCCGCCCTGCTCGCAGTTCCCATCGCGCTCAGGTCGTGGCGGCGGCGCCCGACGGTCCGTGCCTTCGCGATCGTCGCTGCCGGAACATGGCTCTTGCTGCTCCCGCCGGTCCTGTCGGCCGGGCCGGTGCGGCGGCTGATCCTAGCGCTCCCCTACGGAGACGTCTTGCTGCACAACCCGGGACGGCTGAGGTACGCGTGGGTGCTGGCGGTGCCGGTCCTGGCCGCCGCCGGCGTGCAGAGCCTGCTGGACGACCCGCCGCCGGTCCACCGCCTTGCGGCATGGCTCGCGGGCGGTTCCGTCCTGTGGCTCGGCGTCCCGCTCGCCGCCGGAGGCGATCCGGCGCGCTGGCAGCTGTTCGGCGCGTTCCTGCTGCCGGCGGCCGCGGGCCTGCTGTGGGTGACCCGGAACCCAGCCTGGGGGCCCGCGGCCGCCGCCGGCCTCCTGACTATCGAACTGGTCGCATGCGCCCTGATCGCCGGCCGCTGGACCGGCGACGACATGCTCATCGGACTCGAGAACGGCTCCGGACCACCGGCCGTGCAGCCGCTCCGCGCGCCGGACGTCGACCTGGACGCGTTCCTCGCACCGACCCGCTTGGTGGCGGCTATAGGTGTGGACCGCTACCTGACCTGGGCGCCACCCGCAGCCGCCTACGAGAAGGGCTACCTGTTCGCCCAGGAGCCGACCGACTGGCCCGCGCTCGCCAACTCCCGCGGTTCGCTCTTCGAGATCCGGGACGCGCTCGGCTACAACCCCGTGCAGCACCCGCGTTACTGGTCCTGGATGAGGGCGGTCAACCCTCTCCCCCTCTACTACAACGCCGCCGCGCTGGCGCGCCCTCGCCTGGTGGACCTCCACCTGCTCGGCGTTCGCTACCTGGTCGTTCCCGAGTCGGTGCGGCCGCCGGTGCCGGGCCGCGTCGTGGCCACCGCGGACGGCTACGACCTGTTCGAGATCGACGACGCGATGCCGTACGCAGCCGTCGTTCCCGACTGGACCGTCGTCGCGACTCCCGAGCAGGCGCTCTTGACGGTCGGTTGGGACGGCTTCACGCCCCGGTGGCTGGCAGCCGTCGAAGGCGGCCCGGGCATCCAGCGGATCCAGGGCGCGGCTGCCGGCTCGGCGACGTACCAGGAGACCGGGCCTGAGCACGCCACCATCCGCGCGAGCGCCGAGGCCCCATCGATCGTCCTCGTGCACACGAGTTACGACTCCGGCTGGACCGCAACGGTGGACGGCCGGCCGACGGATGTCCTGCCCGCCGACGCCTTCCTGATGGGTGTTCCCATCCCCGAGGGCGAGCACGTGGTCCAGCTCGCGTATCGGGACGGCGCCGTCGCGGCGGGGCTCGTTCAGGGAGCCACGGCCTGGGTCGTTCTGGCCGCCGCCGCGATCGTAGCCCTCGCGATGGAGAGGCGCGAGCCTAGCGCGAAGCGGCGGCGCGACGCCGAAGCTCCGCCTCGATGAACCTGTCCAGGTCCCCGTCAAGGACCCGCTGGGGATCTCCCACCTCTTCCCCGGTCCGGTGATCCTTCACCATCTGGTAGGGAGCCAGGACGTAGGAGCGGATCTGCGACCCGAAATCCACGGCTTTGCGTTCCCCCCTGATCTCGGACATCTGCTCTTCCCGCTTGCTGCGCTCCAGGTCGGCCAGTCGCGCCTTCAGGATGCTCATCGCCACCGCCTTGTTCTGAAGCTGCGAGCGTTCGTTCTGGCACGCGACCACGATCCCCGAAGGCAGGTGCGTGATCCGGACCGCGGAATCCGTCGTGTTGACCCCCTGGCCTCCCGGGCCGCTCGACCGATACACGTCGATCCGCAGGTCCTTCTCGTCCACCTCGACGTCCTCCGCCTCGGACTCGTCCAGGGCGGGGATCACGTCCAGCGAGGCGAACGACGTGTGCCGCCGCTTCTGCGCATCGAAGGGGCTTATCCGCACCAGCCGATGGACGCCGCGCTCGGCCGAAAGGAGACCGTAGGCCTTGGGGCCGCGAACCTGGAAGGTCACGGACTTGATGCCCGCTTCGTCCCCGTGATGGATCTCGTCCACCTCGAGCTCCATCCCCTGGCGCTCGGCCCACCTGGTGAACATCCGAAAGAGCATCTCCGCCCAGTCCATCGACTCGGTCCCGCCCGCGCCGGCCTGCACCGTGGCGATGGCGTCGTGGTCGTCGAACTCGCCCGAGAGCAGGGCCGTCAGCTCGACCCTGTCGAGGTCGGCATCGAGCGCGTCCAGGATCTGCGCGAGTTCCAGGGCGATCTCCTCGTCGCTCGCCTCGGTCAGCAACTCGTCCATGGCTACTGCCTCATCTAGCTTGCGCTGTAAGGTTTCGAACCGCTCAAGCTCTCCTCGGGCGCGTGCCAGCTTCGAGGTGACCTGCTTCCCCTGCGCGGGGTCGTCCCACAGGGCCGGATCTGCAGCCTTCTCCTCTAGCTCCCGGACCTGTGCGCGAACGCCGTCGACGTCAAAGGAACCCCCTGGCCGCCTGGACGCGGCTCGACAGCCGCTGGAGACGTTCGCTGTGTTCGCTCATGACGGCGGGCAGTGTAGCCGGGTAACGGCTCTTCCAGGCCGTATGCTCCGCGCGATGAGTGAGAAGGAGAGGCTCGAAAGGCTGCTCGCTGCGGCCATCGAGGGGCTCTCACAGCTCGTGACCCCCGACCCCGAACCCGTCACCGTCCTGTTCCTGGACGCGCCGGGACTGGAGGACGCGAAGGAAGGCGACTCCCTCCAGCATGGGACCGTTGAGGGATTCGGCGGCGCGGTCTTCCTGACCGACGGACCGGCCTTCATGGCCTGGCTCCCGAACCCCGCGATCGGCATCGCGACGTGGCTGGCCATCGGAGCCGAGTCCCCGGGGTGCTTCGGAGGTCTGGCTCAGGGCCTGGCGCACTCCCACGATCTGCTGAGGGCGACCACCGAGGAGGCCGCCGCCCTCGCTTGGCTCGCCAAGCCGGGTGAGCTGATGATCCCCTTCGAACTGACGAACATCGTGGATCTGCGGGACGCCAGGTTCGCGGTGGAGCGCACGGACAAGGGCTCGCTCGTGCCTTGGAGCTGCAAGCTGACCCTTCGCAAGGCCTCCTCCGCCGGCCTCCGTCCCCTCGACGCGTCTACCGACGCCGAA
Organism: uncultured Actinomycetes bacterium; assembly: GCA_964535065.1. Taxonomy (GTDB): domain Bacteria; phylum Actinomycetota; class UBA4738; order UBA4738; family HRBIN12; genus AC-51. The sequence goes on along the minus strand of CAZHRY010000085.1, from coordinate 1,488 downwards.
GCGTGCGACCGGATCGTCGCCGGCTTGCCGGGCTGGTTCGGCCTGGAACAGGGGCGGGCCGACTGTGCCGAGGCGGTAAGGACCCAGCAGGGTCTGGTGGCCGAGGAAGGGGGCCAGGTCGTCGGATTCCTGACGTACGAGGTGTCCGCCGGCGCCGCCGAGATCACATGGATGGGCGTAGCCGCCGAGAACCGCCGTTCCGGGAACGGGCGCGCGCTGATCACCGCGCTGGTCAACGAGCTTGCGACCCAGGGGGTTGGCGAACTGAGGGTCAAGACGATCTCGGACAGGGACCCCGACCCTGGCTACGCCGAGACGCGGGCCTTCTACCTGGCCATGGGTTTCACTCCCGAACGCGAGCTGGACATCTGGGGGCCGGACAACCCGGCGGTCCTCATGGTGCGCCGCCTGTAGCACCGGCGATCTGGCTCCGGCTGCAACCTCCCGCGGGGGTCACCCGTCTTTCGGGCAAGACCCAGAAGGGAGGTAGTCATGAAGGGACTCACGTTGGGACTGCTCGGACCGGCGCTCCTCGCCACGGCCGCGTGCAGCGTCTCGGGCATCGAACCGGTCGTCACGACGCTCGAGCCCAAGGCCGCGCCCGAGGTCCAAGAGTGCTCGGCAGCCGAACTCCAGGCCGGGACCGCCGACCAGGGCGAGAACGAGCGGGTGCGCGCAGCGCGAGACGCGATCGTCGCGGCAGCCGTCCAGTGCGACTACGAGCTGCTGGCTGAGATCGCCGCTCCGGGGTTCGTCGCCAGCTTCGGCGGCGGGGACCCCGTGGACCTCTGGCGGGAAGCCGAGGAGGCCGGGGACCCGGTGCTCGCGACGCTCGTTCACGTACTGCGGAGCCCGCACGTCCGGGACCAGGAAGGCACCTACGTCTGGCCGTCGCTGGTCTCAGGCGACGCGGAAGCCGCAGAGCTGGACGAGCTGGAGAAGACCCTGGGCACGGACCTCGAAGGTTGGTTCCTGGACGGCATGTACGTCGGACCCCGGGTCGGGATCCGAGCCGACGGCGACTGGGTTTTCTACGTGAACGGCGACTGACGGTTCACCGTTCGCCTCGGCGAGCCTCCCACGGGCCCGCGGCCGATCAGGCCGCGGCCCCGTGGCACTTCTTGTACTTCTTCCCGCTCCCGCACGGACACGGCGCGTTGCGGGGCACCTTGTCGCTCACGGCCTGCTGCGGATTCCCGCCGGCCCGCTTGCCCATCCCGGCGTCCTCGCCGGCGCCGCCCGCCCCCGACGAGACATCATCGCGGTTCTCCTGCACGCGTTTGACGCGCTGCTGCTCCTGCTGCTCGGGTCTGACCAGCTCGACCCGGTAGATGTACTTCGCGAAGTCCTCCTGGATCGAGTACGTCAGCGCCTCGAACATCTCGAAAGCCTCCCGCCTGTACTCGGTGAGGGGGTCGCGCTGAGCGTACGCCCGCAGGTGGATGCCCTCCTGCAGGTAGTCCATCTCGTACAGGTGCTCGCGCCACT
>CAZHRY010000084.1:0-9390 GCA_964535065.1 uncultured Actinomycetes bacterium | reverse complement strand
CGTACCACATGTCGGCAAGCGTCGGGATGAGGATGTCTCCCGGATAGGCTTGGCCCGGAGTCCGGTAGGCCTTCCGTACGCCCGCGCCGTCACGGATGTTGTGACCGGTGATCCCGTGCTTCCAGGGGAACGCCCCGGTCCCGATGGTCGCGTGCGCGCAGGCGGTCACCGCCGGGAACGAACCGACGATCGCGTTGCGGTAGTTGGCTCCCTCCCGCATCAAGCGCTTGAGGTGCGGCCAATCCTGGGACCAGTGATGAAGGACGTTCCAGCCACCGCCGTCGATCACGAAGGTGACGACGACCTTCGGTCTGCGGCCCGTCGCACGCAGGCCCGGCAGCACGACGCCGTCGCGGTCGGCGGGCCACCCGTCGAATCCGATCAGATCCGCGGTCGTGGGAGCGAGGTCCGCGAGGGTCACTCGCTCTTCGGAATCGGAGGTTTCGACCACGCCCGGCCCGTACACGACGAGAGGGATGCGTTCAAGGTACATCCACACGCTGGCATGGCTGGTGCGGGGGTCCCGTGGGACCAGCGAGAGCGACTCAGGCGCGTAGTTGGCGCTGTTGAACGGGGCCAGGAGGAGCTGCAGGTCTCCTGAGCGCCCGGGCATGTACGCCCGCTTGACCAGTTCCATGTACTCGGCGCCCAGGCGCGCGGCGGCAGCCTCTTGCGTGGCGATCGCGTCCGGTCTGGCGAGCTTGGATGCTGTGCGGCCTAGTGCGGTCCCGGCGGCCACCCAGGCGAGGCCGGAGCGCACCGCCCAGAGCGCGAGTGCCGTGCCGACGAGCCAGGTGAGCAGGCCGGCCACGATCCCGGTGGAGATGCTGCCCAGCCAGGTGATCAGCGCCGCGACGGCGCCTCCGAGCAGCGCGAACACGATCAAGGTTCGGGGGACGTGCGACCTCATCGGCCCTATGTTGGCAGACCGGACGACCGTACGGCCGGATGCTCTAGGTTCGCTTGCGCTCCAGGTCCAGGAAGGGCAGAGGCACGACGGTCGCGCCTACCTTGCCGCGTTCTCCCTCGACCGTCCACTCGACGCTCAGTCGCGTTCCGACCTTCTCCAGCGACGCGTCCACGCTGCCGTAGCCGATCATCTTCTTGATCGTCGGTCCCCAGGTGATCGACGTCGCCCTGCCCACCTGCTTGCCCTCCCTGAAGACGGGCACGGGGTCGCGGTGGACCATCGGCGACACGGCTGGTGCAAGGTCGTGCTTGGAGAAGAGCCTCTCGATGCCCGACCAGTCCAGGTCCAAGCCCACCAGGCGGCGCGGGGGGCCGCCGGCCTGCTGCTCGGCGACCAGCGCCTTGCGACCGACGAAGTCCGAGGACTTGCCGAAGTTGACCAGCCGGCCAAGGCCGATCTCGAAGGGCGAGTACTTCAGCTCCGCGGCGGTGACGTGCCTGGCGCTGGTGTACTCGGCCTCTATCAGGATGAGCCCCGCCTCGACGCGGCACACGTCCAGGGCTCTGATCCCGACGGGATAGATGCCGTAGTCCTGGCCGGCCTCCCAGATCGTGTCCCACACCGCGACGCCGCTCTCGGCCGGTATCCATAGCTCGTATCCCCGGTCGCCGGTGTAGCCGGTACGCGTTACATCGACGTCGACGCCTGCTATCGAGGTCATCCGGCGCCCGAAGTAGGGGACGTCGCTCCAGTCCTGCCCCGTGGCCTTCTCCAGGACCTCGCGTGACAGCTTCCCCTGAAGGGCGAGGGCGGCGGTGGAGTCGGAGACGTCGGTGACCTCGAAGTCCTGGAGCCCGGTCCCGTTCATCAGCAGCCACCGGTAACAAGGATCCGCTGCGGTCACCCGGTACGAGTTCTCGCCGATGCGCGCCACCGTTCCGTCGTCGATGACCTTGCCCTCTTCGTCGCACCATGGCGTGTAGATGACCCGGTCCAGTGCCAGCTTGGAGATGTCCCGCGTCATGACCCGGTCGAGCAGGCGCGCGGCGTCGCGCCCTTCGACCACGTACTTGTACAGAGGAGAAGTGTCGATCATCGCCGCCGCTTCGCGCACGGCGTTGTATTCGATGTCGTGGAAGTCGGCGTAGACCGCCGGGGAGTAGTAGCCGGCCCACTCGCCCCAGGCGAGCTTGCTGTTCAGTTCCTGCTGCCGTGGGAAGAACGCGGTCCCGACGCTCACGGATCCCTCCTTACGCCCTGTCCGAAGCGGTAGCGTAGCGACGGCCTATGGGCGCCGACATGGCTGTCTTGACTTCAGGTCAGGGTGCCCGTGGATGGGGTCCAGGGGCGCGACTACCATGCCGGTTCGGCGCCTCGGCGGTGCCCCAGCGGGGGTCGCGGTGACCTCCGGTCATGCCCTGCAACGGTCCTCGTGAAAAGGAGGGGTCGATGCCCAAGCGGTACGACGCCGTGGTGATCGGCGGAGGTCACAACGGCCTCACGACGGCCGCCTATCTCGCCAAGGCCGGCAAGTCCGTCCTGGTCCTCGAGAAGAACCAACTCCTCGGTGGCGCCACCTCCACCATCGAGCACTACCCCGGCTTCAAGTTCTCCGCGATGTCCTACGTCGTGTCGCTCCTGCGACCCGAGATCATCCGAGAGCTGGAGTTGCCGAAGCACGGGCTGGAGATCCTCCCCCTCGACGGGACGATCACCCCGCTCGAGGACGACTACCTGTGGCGAGTGAACGACCACGGCAGGACGGTCCGAGAGCTCCGGAGGTGGTCGCTGAACGACGCCGAGGTCTACGGCGAGTACTCGATGTTGATGGCCGAGATGGCCCGCTTCATCAAGCCGATCCTTTCGATCCTTCCTCCCGACCCGGGCAAGATCAGCCCCACGGAATGGCTGCCCTTGACCGGGCTCGTCAAGAGCTTCAAGAACCTCCCCGAGCGGTTGCAGACCTGCTTCATCCAGCTGATGACGATGAGCGCCGCTGACTTCCTGGAGCAGTGGTTCGAAACGGAGCCGCTCAAGGCCACGATGAGCGCATCGGGCATCATCGGCACGTTCCAGGGTCCGCGCTCGCCGGGCACCGCGTACGTCCTCCTGCATCACTACATGGGGGAGATCGACGGGGCCTTCCGCGCGTGGGGGATCCCGAGAGGAGGGACGGGTCAGATCGCTTATGCGATAGCGGATGCGGCGCTCTCGCTCGGCGCGGAGATCCGGACCGAGGCCCCGGTGAGCAACATCATCGTCAAGGGAGGGCGCGCGACCGGGGTGGCCTTGGTTTCCGGCGAAGAGATCCACGCCGATGTGGTCATGTCCTCGGTGGACGCGAATCTCACGTTCCTGAAGCTGCTGGAGTCGGGCGTGCTCGACCCCGACTTCGAGGCCGAGGTTCGCCGGTACAAGTTCCGCGGCTCCAGCGGAAAGGTGAACCTGGCGCTCGACTCCTTGCCGGAGCTGGCCTGCAAGCCCGGGGTAGGCCCGTGGCTGCGGGGCGCGATCTCGTTCAGCCCCTCGCTCGACTACATGGAGCGCGCCTACGACGACGCCAAGTACGGCCGCTTCTCGCGTCGTCCCTACATCGACTGCATCATCCCGACGCTCGTGGACCCGTCGATGGCCCCTCCGGGCAAGCACATCATGTCGTGCTTCGTCCAGTGGGCTCCCTACAAGCTGTCCGACGGCAGGGAGTGGAACACAGAGGAGCGCGACGCGTTCGGTGAGACCGTGATAGACACCCTGGAGGAGCGCTTCCCCGACATCCGTTCGAAGATCCTTCACAAGTTCGTCCTGTCCCCGAAGGACATCGAGGACTACACGGGCTTGACCGAGGGGAACATCTTCCAGGGCGAGCTATCCCTGGAGCAGCTGTTCTTCAACCGGCCCGTGCCCGGGTGGGCCCGGTATCGGACGCCGGTGAAGGACCTGTGGATGTGCGGGTCGGCGACGCACCCCGGCGGCGGCATCATGGCCGCCAACGGCCGCCTGGCCGCGCTCGAGTACCTCAAAGAACGCAAGAAGGGACGGAGGGCCGCCTGATGGCGAAGACCAACATCGTCGTCGTTGGAGCCGGTCACAACGGCCTCGTAGCGGCCGCATACCTGGCGAAGGCCGGCAAGAGCGTGATCGTGCTCGAGAGGGCCGAGGACGCCGGAGGGGTCCTCAGGCCGGTGAAGCTGGCCGGCGGGTTCACGGCTCCCGGCCTGGTCCACACCGTCGGAAGGCTCCGGGCCTCGGTCGTGAAGGATCTCAGGCTTGCGGAGCACGGGTACGAGCCCGTTTCGCCCGCCGTCCGGGTTTTCGCACCGCAGCCGGATGGCTCGGCGGTGACGTTCTACGCGGATGCGGGCCGCACCTCCGAGGGGCTGCGCTCGCGCTCCACGAAGGATGCCGACGCCTACCCAGGGTTCGACCAGAAGGTGCGCTCGATCTCGAGCTTCCTGGCGCACGTGAACGCCGCGACCCCGCCGGACGTCAAGTCCCCGTCGCTCGCCGATGCGATAGCCGGTCTCAAGCTGGGCAAGGCTTTCAAGGCCCTCGGAGCGAAGGCCGGACGGGAGACGACCCGCACGCTGCCGATGGCCGTCGCCGACCTGGTGGGCGAGGTGTTCGAGTCAGAGGCCGTCAGGGGTCCGCTCGCGGCGCGCGGCGTGTTGTACACGAACCTCGGCCCCTGGGCCGCCGGCACGGCGGCCGTCTTCTTGAACGACTCGGCAGGCAACGACGGGGGAGCAGCCGGGCAGACGACGTTCGCGCGCGGCGGCACCGGCGCACTGGCACAGGCTCTGGTCTCGGCGGCGCGGGCGGCCGGCGCGGACATACGCACCGGCACCGAAGTCGTCAAGATCACCGTCCGCGCCGGCCGCCCTACCGGAGTGGTCCTGGCCGACGGCACCGAGCTGCGGGCCGACTACGTGGTCTCGGCCGCCGACCCCAAGCGAACCCTCCGCCTCATCGACCCGATGGAGCTGGGTCCGACGATGGTCTGGCGCGGCGAGAACATCCGCCAGCCCGGAGCGACGGCCAAGGTCGACCTGGCGCTGGGCGCCCTGCCTTCGTTCCCGGGTGCCGACACGCCGGAGCACCTGGCCGGTCGCATCGTGATGGCTCCCTCGATCGACGACCTGGAGCACGCGATGGACGCCTACAAGTACGGGCACGTGTCGGAGAGCCCGTCCCTGGAGGCTGTGATCCCTTCGGTCTCGGATCCCTCGCTCGCACCCGAGGGCAAACATGTGATGAGCGTCCTCGTGCAGGCCGCGCCTCGTCACCTGCGCGAAGGGGACTGGTCCTCGGAGAAGGAGTCGCTCGGCGACCTGGTTCTGAAGACGCTGGAGCAGTACGCGCCGGGGCTCTCTTCGCTGGTCGAGGCCCGAACAGTCACTACCCCAGAGGACTTCGAGAACGACTACGGGCTCACCGGCGGAGACGTCCTTCACGCTGCGCCGGGCTTGGACCAGTGGTTCGCCTGGAGACCGCTCAACCAGCACGCCCGGTACCGGTTCGCCTTGAACGGCTTGTACCTGGCCGGCTCGGGCGCCCACCCGGGCGGCGGGATCACTGCAGGCCCCGGCGCCAACGCGGCTCGCCAGTTCCTGAAGGACATGACGAAGAAGAGCACGGTGTAGTCTCCCGGCGTGACCGACGCACCCGACTTCCGTCTCGAGAACTCCGAGCTTCGCTCTGAGAACGAGTTCGACGAGTTCGACTCCGTCGACCTGCCTTATTACTCGGACTGGCACGGCTCCTTCGACAAGCTCCCGTGGGCGCTGGATGTGGAGTCGCTCCGCGGAGCCGATCTGGCGATCGTCGGCGCTCCGTTCGACGAGGGCGTCTCGTCGCGGCCGGGCGCGCGCTTCGGTCCGCGGGCGATACGCATGGCTCCCACGGCCTGGAGCACTACCGACGCCTGGTCTATCCAGCTCCAGACGGAGCCCTACGCCAAGCTGAAGGTGGTGGACGCGGGCGACGCCCCGATAGTGCCCACCCGGTTCGAGCGTTCCCTCCGCGTGATCCACGAGAAGGTGTACAGGGTGGCTAGCGCCGGCCCGGTGCCCCTGGTGCTCGGCGGCGACCACTCGATCACCTATCCGAGCGCGGCGGCGGTGGCCAGACATGTCTGGCCCAAGAAGCTCGGCGTGATCCACTTCGACGCCCACGCCGACACCGGCGCCGACCAGTGGGGGAACCTCCACGCGCACGGGCAGCCGATGCGGCGCCTGATCGAGGAGGGTTGGGTAGCCGGTCGCAACTTCATCCAGGTGGGCCTCCGGGGCTACTGGCCGGACAAGGCCACCTTCGAGTGGATGAACGAGCAGGGCATGCGCTGGCACACGATGGTCGAGATCGAGGAGCGGGGGAGCGAGGCCGTCATCGCCGACGCGATAGCCGAGGCTCTCGACGGCCCCGAGGTGATCTATCTGTCGGTCGACATCGACGTGGTCGACCCCGGCATGGCTCCTGCAACCGGCACGCCCGAAGCTGGAGGGATGCTCGCGCGTGAGCTGCTGCGCGCCGTCCGTCAGATCGCGAGCCAGGTCGAACTCGCCGGCATGGACGTGGTCGAAGTCTCGCCTCCCTACGACCACGCCGAGGTGACCGCGATCCTGGCCAACCGGGTGGTGGTGGAGGTCATCAGCGCCGTGGCCGCCAAGCGGGCCTGAGGCTTCGGCGGCCTCGCGGTAGGGTGACCCCCATGTGCCGCAGCATCAAGCGTCTGCGCGGCCCCGAGGGGGTGGCCACCGAGCCCGAGATCCGCGAGGCCGCGCTGCAGTACGTCCGCAAGGTGAGCGGCTTCCGCGAGCCTTCGAACAGGAACAAGGAGGCGTTCGAGGCCGCCGTCGAGGAGGTCGCCATGGCGTCGCAGCGTCTCCTCGAGGCCGTCACGAGGGCGAAGCCGTGACCGGATATCCGCTCGACCCTCGCGCGGAGGACATGCGCGAGATGGGCGGGGCGGTCGTGGACGAGCTGATCCGCTGGATCGAGAGGCTCGCGGACGCGCCCGCTTCGAACGCCGAGGACGCGCTCGAGGTGGCGCGCAAGTTGCGGGAGGAGCCGCCGGCGGAGGGAGGTGACTTCGCACCTCTGCTGGCCGACGCGATAGAGGCCGCCAGGCACACCTTCGAGTTCAGCGGTCCGGGGTACCTCGCCTACATCCCCGGCGGTGGCTTGTTCACTGCGGCTCTGGGCGAGTTCCTGGCTCAGGGGTTGAACCGGTATGCGGGTCTGTGGTCGCCGAGTCCGGCGATCGTCCAGATCGAGGAGAACGTCACCCGTTGGCTGTGTTCGCTCTTCGACTTCCCCGAGGGCTCTCAGGGGTTGCTGACCACGGGCGGCTCGATGGCCGCTCTGTCCGGGGTTGTCACAGCTCGCCACGCGAAGCTGGGCGAGGACTTCCTCGACGGGACCTACTACGTGACCGACCAGACTCACGCGAGCGTCACGAAGGCTGCGACGATCGCCGGGTTCTCGCGCCGGAACCTGCGCCTAGTTCCTACCGACGCCCAGCTCCGGATGGACCCAGAAGCGTTGCGGCGCATGATCCATGAGGACAGGGCCGCGGGCCTGCGTCCCTTCATGGTCTCGCCCGCGGCGGGCACGACCAACACGGGCGCCATCGATCCGCTCGACGACATCGCCGCCGTCGCCGAGGAGGAAGGCCTGTGGAACCACGTGGACGGCGCCTACGGGGGGTTCTTCGTTCTCGCGGAGCGCGGTCGTGAGCTGCTTCGTGGGATCGAGCGTGCCGACAGCATCACCCTCGATCCGCACAAGGGGCTGTTCCTGCCGTACGGCACTGGCGGGCTCGTCGTTCGTGATGGCGAAGCGCTCCGCTCGGCGCACTTCGAGGGGGCGGAGTACCTGCAGGACCTTCCCCCGGCCGCCGAGCTTCCGAACTACAACGAGCTGTCGCCCGAGCTGTCGCGCGACGCGCGCGGGTTCCGGGTCTGGTTCCCGCTGAAGCTGCACGGCGTCGACGTGTTCAGGGAAGCGCTGGCGGAGAAACTCGAGCTGACCACACGGCTGTACGAGGTGCTGGCCGAGGATCCGAGGATCGAGCTGCCGTGGGCTCCGCAGCTGACCGTGGTCCCGTTCCGGCTCAAGGGTGCGGCCGAGCCCGTCCAGCGGGAGTTCCTGGAGAGGATCAACGCCTCGAAGCGCGTGTTCCTGTCGAGCACGCTCGTGCGCGGGGTCTACACGCTGCGGGTCTGCATCGTGAGCCACCGGACCCACGCGGACCGGATCGACGAGTGCGCGGCCATCATCGAGGAGAGCGCCGCCGCGCTGGCCGGGTGATGCTCCGATGCCCGAGTTCCCCGAGATGCGAGCGCTCGCCGAAAGGCTCTCGGAGGCGCTTGGCGGCGCCGCGCTGGCGGGTGCCGACGCCCTCCACTTCTCGTCGCTGAAGACGTACTCGCCCCGGCCGGAGGAGCTCCTTGGCTCGGGCCTCGAGAACGTCACCACCCGGGGCAAGTTCTTGGTCTTCGCTTTCGACGATCGCAGGCGGCTGGTGGTGCACCTTTCCCAGAGCGGGCGCGTGGACGTCGAGGATCCGCCGAAGGCGACCAAGCCGAAGGGCTCGGTGGTGAGGCTCCGCCTCGAGGGAAGGCCGTCGGTGCTGGTGAAGGAGTTCGGCACGCAGCGCAAGGCAGGGTGGTGGATCCTGGAGACGGGCGACGATGGTCCGCTCTCGGCGCTTGGTCCGGAGGCCCTGTCGGACGAGGCCGCCGAGTTCTTCCGGACCGCCACCGACAACCGCCGCCTCCACACTATCCTTCGCGACCAGCGAACGATCGCCGGGATGGGCCGCGGCTACACGGACGACGTATTGCATGCTGCCCGGCTGTCGCCGACCGCTCAGCTCGCCAAGCTCACGACGCAGAAGCGCGAAGATCTCGTGGCCTCCATCCACGAGGTCCTGACGGAAGCCTTGGAAGGCGAGCGGCGCCGCAGCGGGGGCCTGCCCCCCAAGCTGGGTGAGAGGTTCACCGTTCACGGGCGCTGGGGACAGCCGTGCCCCCGCTGCGGCGCCGACCTCAGGCGCGTCTCCTACGAGGAGTACGACGTGACCTACTGTCCACCGTGCCAGACGGGGGGCAAGGTGCTCGCCGACCGGCGGATGTCGCGCCTGCTCAGGTGAGCTTGCGGTACTGCCGCACGGCGAGGGGAACGAAGATCGCCATGATCCCCACGATCCAGACGGTGGACTTGAAGATCAGCCCCGCGAGCGTTTCGCCGGCCAGCGTGGGGTCGGTCACGAGCAGGTGCTCGCCGTTCGTCAGCACTCGCACGGAGTTCGCCCAAGCGGTCACGGGGTTGTTTCGCGCTATGGGCTGAAGGAACGAGGCCAGCCCCTGCAGTGGAACCAGCGCGGAAGAGACGAACGTCAGCGGGAACACCCAGGTGAAGCTGGCCGCCTGGACCGACTCGACCTCCTTGATCGCGAGCCCGATGGTCGCCGAGATCCA